>JBGTUD010000236.1:0-4976 GCA_041939405.1 Sphingopyxis sp.
CGCCGGACTCGATGTCGCGCATCGCGTTGGCGGACCCGGCGCCGCCGACCATGAAGAACTCATCGCGGCCGGCCTCCTGGATGGCGGCCAGCACACCGATGCCCTGGTCGTCGTCGTGGTTCCAGATGGCGTCGATCTCCGGCTCGGCCTGCAGCAGGTTCGCGGTCACCGACTGGCCGCTCTCCACGGTGAACTCCGCGGCCTGATTAACCGCGGATTCACACCTCGGATGGTGAAGGTCCTCGAGGAAGCCTTCCGCCGGATCACCACCCAGGCGATCGATGGCATCGCCAGCCAGGGCGAGTGCGACTTCGTGACCGATGTCGCAGCTGAACTCCCGCTCCAGGTGATCGCCGATCTGCTGGGCATTCCGCAGGACGATCGGCACCAGCTCTTCGAGTGGAGCAACAAGCTCCTCGGCAGCGAAGACCCCGAGTACGGCAACGACATCAGCGTGGCAATGGCCGCGGGTATCGAGATGATGCAATACGCGTACAAGCTCGGACAACACAAGATCGCGAACCCCGCCGCCGACCTGGTGACATCGATGATGACCGGCGAGGTCGAGGATTATTACGGCCACTTCCGCGTGACCACCGACCTCATCGAACTTCGCAACCTCCTCCAATGCGCCGACCTGATCGTCAGGAGCGCGCTCCACCGCAAGGAAAGTCGCGGGCTGCACTATACGCTCGACTATCCCGACATGGCGGCGGAGGCGATCGATACGGTCCTGGTGCCTTAACCCCCCACGCCCAGCAACCGGCCCACGAAGATCAGCACAATCGCCCCGATCACCGAGGCGAAGCAGCCTGCGCGGTGGAATTCGCCGCGTACGCCGCGCGTCGTCACCAGCCCGGCGAGCAGCGAGCCGCCGATGCCGAGCAGGATCGTCGCGATCCACCCCATTTCGACCGCGCCGGGATAAAAAAAGCGTGCCAGCGCGCCGATGATCAGGCCCGAAATGATGGCGCCGATGATGTTGATCATGCGTTGAATCCCTCGTTCAAGAACCGTTCCGCCAGCGCCGCGTGCAATGCCGCGCCGCGCGCCATGACTGTTTCGTCGAGCACCATGCGGTTCGAGTGGAGACCGCAGCATTGGCGCCAGTCGCTGCCTTCGGCGCTGGCGCCGAGCCAGAGCATCGCGCCGGGGACTTTTTCGAGGACATAGGCGAAATCCTCTGCCCCCATCACCGGATTGTCCATCGTCAGCCACGCCGCCTCGCCGAACACATCCTCGACGACGCGCTGGCCGAAGGCGGCGGCGCGGCTGTCGCAGATGGTGACGGGGAAGCCTTCCTCGATATGCACCTCCGCCGTGCAGCCATGCGCTTCCGCGATCGCGGGGGCGAGGCGTTTCAATTCGCGCGCGACATGCGCGCGGCGTTCGGGCGACAGGGTGCGGATCGTGCCGAGCATTTCGGCGCTTTCGGGGATGATATTGTTCGTCGTCCCCGCCGCGATCCTGGCGATGGTGACGACGGCAGGATCAAAGACCGAGATGCGGCGCGTCACCATCGTCTGGATCGCGGTGACGATCGCGCAGGCGACGGGGATCGGATCGACCGCATCGTGCGGCATCGACGCATGGCCGCCCGCGCCCTTCACCGTAATCGACAGCACATCGGACGAGGCGAGCAGCGGCCCCGCGCGCCCGGCAAAAATGCCGTGCGGCGCATTGGGCATGATGTGGAGCGCGAACGCCGCGTCGGGCAGCGGGTCGATCAGCCCGTCCTCGAGCATGAAGCGAGCGCCATGATGCCCCTCCTCGCCCGGCTGGAACATGAACATGACGGTGCCGGGTAGGCGATCACGCGCCGCACAAAGCAGCTTCGCCGCGCCGACGAGCATCGCGACATGCGTATCATGCCCGCACGCGTGCATCGCGCCGCTGGTTTCGGAGGCAAAGTCGAGCCCCGTGTCCTCGAGCAGCGGCAGCGCATCCATGTCGCCGCGCAGCAGCACGGTGCGGCCATTGGCGGGTCCACGCAATATAGCGACAAGCCCCGTCGTCGACGGCCCCTCGCGAAATTCGAGCGGCAGCCCGGCGAGCGCAGCCTTGATCTTCGCCAGCGTCTTTGGGTTCTGCAAACCCAGCTCGGGCTCGCGATGAATCGCGCGGCGGAGGTCGACGAGGTCGTCGAGCAGGGTTTCGGCCTCGGCGGGCCAGTTCCGTGCGATCTCGTTCATCTTTTTCCTCCGAACAATTGCCGACCCGCCAGGTCGAGCATGATTTCCTCGCTGCCTCCTCCAATGGCATTGACGCGGACTTCGCGGTAGATGCGTTCGACCTTGCTGCCGGTGATATAGGATGCGCCGCCGAGCACATGTGCGGCCTCGCGCGCGACGGCTTCGAGCATGCGGGTCGCCTGCACCTTCAGCATCGCGAAGTCGGCGGGGCGGTCCTTGCCCTCTTTGACCTGCCATGCGCACAGGTCGACCCATGCCTGCGTCGCTTCGATCTGGCGTTCCATGTCCGCGAGCTTGATGCGGATCGACTGGTGGCCGACGAGCGGCTTGCCGAATGTCTCACGTTGCTGCGCCCAGTCGGCCGCCTCGGCGAGCGCGACGCGGGCGTAGGCGCAGCAGCCCATCGCCATGCCGAGCCGCTCGCTGTTGAAATTGCGCATGATGCCGATGAAGCCGGCATTCTCCTGCCCGATCAGATTTTCGGCCGGGACGCGCACATCGCTGAAATGGATCGCGGCGGTGTCGCTGCACCGCCAGCCCATCTTGTCGAGCCGCGTGCGTTCGACGCCGGGCGCCTTCATGTCGATGAGAAGGAGCGATATGCCGCCCGCGCCCGCCCCGCCGGTGCGCACCGCGCAGGTCAGCCAGTCGGCGCGCATGCCGCTGGTGATGAACATCTTGCCGCCGTTGACGATATAGGCGTCGCCATCCCTGACTGCCGTGGTCTTGAGGTTGGCGACGTCGCTGCCGCCGCCCGCTTCGGTGATGCCGAGCGCGATGATCTTTTCGCCCGCGAGCACGGGCGGCGCGACGCGCTGCTTCAATTCGTCGGACCCCAGCGCGAGAACCGGGGGCAGGCCGATGCCGTGCGTCATCAGCGATGCGCCAAGGCCCCCCGCGCCGACCGCGGCGAGTTCTTCGGTGACGACGAGGCTGTGGAAATTGTCGAAGCCGGTGCTGTGCCCGCCATATTCCTCGGGATAGCGTAGTCCCAATATGCCCGCCTCGGCGGCCTTTTTGTGCAGGTCGCGCGGCAATTCGCCCTCGGCCTCCCAGCGGTCGATATTGGGCGCAATCTCGCGCTCGACGAAGCGGCGGACGCTCTGCGCGAGCGCTTCGTGCGTTTCGTCATAATAGGGCGATCGCGCGCGCCAGTCGTCGAAGGCTGTCATGGCGCGATGCTGCGCGCGGTTGACGTGAACGTCAAGTTCGGACGCGCGGGAGGGGCTTTGGAATATTTCACACAAAGACCCAAGGGCGCCAGGGGGGCCGCGAATACGGCTAGCCTTGCGCCCTTGTGTCTTGATCCGAAAAAATATTGAGCGCCTGCCGGTCGCAGGATGGGCCGCGGGGTTGCGCCTTTCGTCCAAGCACTTAAGGTCGCGCGCCATGAACAAGCCCACCCTGCTCGCCGGCCTCGCCGCTCTCGCTTTCGTCTCCGCCCCCGCCATCGCCCAGACCTCGCCCGAAGCGGTGGCCGAAGCCGCGCTCGCGCGCGCGCCGGTGTTCGACGGGCATAATGACGTGCCGTGGGCGCTGCGCGGGCGAGCGGGCAATGTCATCAACGATTTCGATTTCCACGACACCAGCGACACCGCGACCAGGGACAGCATCGCGATGCACACCGACCTCGCGCGCCTTCGCAAGGGGCGGGTCGGGGCGCAATTCTGGTCGGTCTATGTCCCGTCGAACGACGATGAGGCGGAAGCCGTGCAGCAGACGATCGAACAGATCGACGTGATGAAGCGGCTCGCGGCGCGCTATCCCGCCGACCTGGCGCTGGCTTCGAGTGCGGCGGAGCTGGAAAAGCAGATGCAGGCCGGAAAGATCGCCGGGATGCTGGGGATCGAGGGCGGGCATTCGATCGGATCGTCGCTCGCGGTGCTGCGCGAAATGTATGGCATGGGCGTGCGCTATATGACGCTGACGCATGGCAAGAACGTGCCCTGGGCCGACAGCGCGACCGACGCCCCCGAACATGGCGGCCTGACCGATTTCGGGCGCCAGGTGGTCCGCGAGATGAACCGGATCGGCATGATCGTCGATCTCAGCCATGTCAGCGAAGCGACGATGAAGGACGCGCTGGAGGTGGCGCGCGCGCCGGTGATGTTCAGCCATTCGGGCGTTCGCGCGGTCAACGATCATCCGCGCAACGTGCCCGACAGCGTGTTGCCGGCGGTCAAGGCCAATGGCGGTATCGTGATGATCGTTTTCCTGCCTGCTTTCCTCGATGCGGCGGTTTACGAGCACGGCCTTGCGCGGGCGGCGCAGAAGGCGCGGCTTGATGCGCAATATGTCGGCGATCCGGCGGCCGCGGCACAGGCGCTGACGGCGTGGGATGCCGCCAATCCGGCCCCGGCGGTCCAGACCGCAAAGGTTGCCGACCATATCGACCATCTGAAACGCACGATCGGCATCGATCATATCGGGCTCGGCGGCGACTATGACGGCATGGGATCGGCGCCCGTCGGCATGGAGGATGTGTCGGGTTATCCGACGCTCTTCGCCGAGCTGGCGCGGCGCGGCTATACGCAGGCCGAGCTGGAAAAGATTGCCAGCCGCAACATGATCCGCGTTCTGAAGGCGGTCGAAGCCTATGCCGCGGGGCAAAAGGGGCAGCCGCCGATCGAAACGCCGGTCGCGAAATAGGCGCATGCTCTATATCCGTTCGTGCTGAGCTTGTCGAAGTCTTCAATGCCGCAATCAAGAAAGCCGTTGCTGACCTGATTCCGGCCGAAGCAAACGACGACGACTGGCTTTTCCCTTCTCGGAAAGGTTCGAAAG
>JBGTUD010000237.1:0-4941 GCA_041939405.1 Sphingopyxis sp.
AGCGCGCTCGACAGCCGCACCGAGGCGGCGATCCAGGCGACGCTCGAGCGCATCGCCGCGCGGCGCACGACGCTGGTGATCGCACACCGCCTGTCGACGGTGACGAACGCCGACCGGATCATCGTGCTCGACAAGGGCCGCGTCGCCGAGACGGGGACGCACGACGAACTGCTGGCGATGCGCGGGCTTTATGCCGACATGTGGGCGCGGCAGCAGGCGGAACGCGAAGAGGGGACGACCGACGCCTGAACGACTTTTTAGGCCGTCGCTTTCTTGCCTATTTACAAAATCGTAAGCCCTTCCCGCCAATTGCGGCCGTGGGACCAGTCCGCCCGCGGCGGACCAGCTGCGAAAGGTGGGATTTTGATCAGGCTGGCTATGTGTATCGCGATCGAGCACGATCCGTGGCTCGTCGCCCTGGCGGTCGCGATCTGTGGAATCGGTGCCTTTGCAATCGTTCAGATGTTCGAACGCATAGGCAGCGCCGAGCGCAAGCAGGGGGTTGCCTGGGCTTTCCTCGTCGCGGTCGCCGCCAGTGCGACGATCTGGTGCACCCATTTCGTGGCGATGCTTGCCTATGAGGCGAAGGCGCCGGTCACGCTCGATCCCGTGCTGACGATCGCGTCCCTGATGGTCGCGATGGTCGGGTCTTTCATCGGTTTTGCGGTCGCCGCGTGGGGGCGCGGCGAAATATCCGGCGCGCTGGGCGGCGCGCTGTTCGGCGGCGCGATCGCCGCGATGCATTTCACCGGAATGACCGCGTACCGCGTCGACGGTTTGGTTGCCTGGGACGGAAACTATGTCGCCGCGGCGGTGATGTGCGGCATGGCGTTCGCGGCGGCGGCGTTGGCCGTGCTGCGCAGCCGCAAGACGATGCGTTACCAGGTGCCGATTGCGACCGGGCTGATCGTGCTGGCGATCGCCTCGCTCCACTTCCTCGCGATGACCGCGATGCGGATCACCCCGATGGCGCTCGACGAGACGCCGCTGCGTCCGGCGGAATTTCACGCGCTGGCGCTGGCCACCGTGCTGGTGGGCGGTATCGTGATCGCGGCGGGCGTTTTTGCTGCGATGCTCGATCGCCAGACGCGGTCGGAAGCCTTGCGCGAACTGACGCGCATGGCGATGAACGATGCTTTGACGGGGCTTCCCAATCGCGCGGCCTATCGCGCCGAGCTTTCGCGCCTGATCGGCGCGGCGCGGGCAAGCGGCAATCGGGTCGGGCTGTGCGCGATCGACCTCGACCGATTCAAGGAAATCAACGATGTTCACGGCCACAAGGCCGGCGACGATGTGCTGGTCCGCATCGCACAGCGGATGCGCGATACGCTGGGTCCGAATGAATTTGTCGCGCGCCTCGGCGGCGACGAGTTCGTTGCCCTGACGCGCTTCACCGAACGCGACCAACTGGTCGCATTTGCCGCGCGAATCGAGGCCGAGCTCAAGGCACCGCTGATGTTCGAGGATTTCGAGGCACGGCTGGGCGCGAGCATCGGCGTCGCAATCTTTCCCGACGATGCCGCGACCGCCGACCTCCTGGCGAGCAATGCCGATCTTGCCATGTACCGCGCCAAGGCCGATGCCGCGACCGCCCCCTGCTTTTACGACTGGAAGCTGGACGAGGCGATCCGCGACCAGCGCGAACTCGCCGCCGATCTGCGCGGCGCGATCGACCGCGACGAACTCGACGTCCACTATCAGGTCCAGACCTCGGTAACGACGGGCGAAGTCACCGGCTATGAGGCGCTGCTGCGCTGGCACCATCCCGTTCGCGGTGCCATTCCGCCCGCGGTCTTCATTCCGCTGGCGGAGACCAACGGCTTTATCCTTGCGCTGGGCGAATGGGTGATGCGGCGCGCCTGCTCCGACGCCGCGGCCTGGCCGCACGCATCGAAAGTCGCGGTCAATGTGTCGCCGCTCCAACTCGCGCACGTCGACCTGCCGCGCCTGTTCCACCAGATCCTGCTCGACACCGGCCTGCCGCCGCGGCGGTTGGAGATCGAGCTCACTGAAACCGCGATCATCGCCGACCGCGAACGCGCGCTGCATGTGCTGCGCCAGATCAAGGCGCTGGGCGTCGGCGTGGCGCTCGATGATTTCGGAACCGGCTATTCGCCGCTCGAGACGCTGCGCGCCTTTCCCTTCGACAAGATCAAGCTCGACCGCTTTTTCGCGGCCGAGCTGGAAGGCAATATCCAGTCGACCGCGATCCTGCGCGCCGTGCTCGCGCTGGGCAAAAGCCTGTCGATCCCGATCCTGGCCGAAGGGATCGAGACGCCCGAACAGCTCGACGTGCTGCGCCGCGAAGGCTGCGACGAGGTGCAGGGTTTTCTGATCGGACGGCCGGGTTGCAGCGTGCCCAACGGCGATCGCGAAGAGCAGCGCGGCCACGCCGCCTGAAGGGGACCCGCGCGGCGGCCGGTCTCTATCATCGCGCCTGACGCGCCCGCGGCATTATTTCGAATATTATCGAAATATATCTTGACGACCGGCATTCGTTTCCATATTTCCACGATTATCGAATCATGGAGATGGCGATGGAATCGGAGCATGTCGTTCGCGCGCTTGCGGCGCTCGCGCAGGATCACCGGCTGGCGCTGTTCCGGCTTCTTGTCCAGGCCGGTCCTGACGGCCTGGCTGCGGGCGCGATTGCCGAGGCGCTGGGCGTGCCCGCATCGTCGCTCTCCTTCCACCTCGCGCAGCTCACCAACGCGGGGCTGATCGGGCAGCGGCGCGAGGGGCGCTCGCTCATCTATTCGGCCGACTATGCCGCGATGAACGCGCTGGTCGGCTTTCTCATGGAAAATTGCTGCGGCGGGGCGGGGTGTGCGCCCGCGGCGGAATGCATCACCGAAACCAACCGCGAAAGGAAAAGCGCATGAGCCGTTTTCACATGCATGTCGGCGTCGCCGACCTGGACAAATCGATCGCCTTTTACAGCGGGCTGTTCGGCGCGGCGCCGAGCGTGACCAAGCCCGACTATGCCAAGTGGATGCTCGACGATCCGCGAATCAATTTCGCGATTTCGGTGCGCGACGGGGCGCATCGCGGCATCGAGCATGTCGGGTTGCAGGTCGAGGATGCCGATGAGCTGAAGGCGGTCTATGGCCGGCTCAAGGACGCCGGGGCGCCGGTACTCGAAGAAGGCGCGACGACCTGTTGCTACGCCAAATCGGAAAAGAGCTGGATCGCCGATCCCGACGGTGTCGTCTGGGAGGCCTTTCTGACCAATGGCGAGGCGACGGTGTACGGCGACAGTCCCGATTTCGCGCCGCTGGCGTCGGAAAATGCCGCCGAAGGCGCATGCTGCGTCCCCGCCGCCGCGGTCGAGGCGCGCCCGGCGCCCGCACCCAAGCTCTGCTGCTGACGCCGTGGCCGGGGGGCTTGGCGTGCTGGTGCTGTGCACCGGCAATTCGGCGCGCAGCATTTTGGGCGAGGCGATGATCGCGCGCATGGGCGAAGGCCGCGTGCGCGCCTATAGCGCCGGAAGCCAACCGAGGGGCGCGCCGCATCCGGCCGCGCTGCGGCTGCTCGCGGCCAAGGGCTTCGACGTCGCGGCGTTTCGCTCAAAAAGCTGGGACGAGTTCGCGGTTCCCGGCGCGCCGCACATCGACATCGCGATCACCGTTTGCGGCAATGCGGCGGGCGAGGCGTGCCCGCTGTTCGCCGGAGCGCCGGTGCGTGCGCACTGGGGCCTTGCCGACCCGGCCGACACGCCCGGCGGCGACGCGGCCGAGGATGCCGCCTTCGCCGAAACCTGGCGCCTGCTCGAAGCGCGCACGGCGGCGATGCTTGCGCTGCCCATCGAAGAGATGACAGGCTCCGAACGCCGCGCGGCGTTGAATCATATCGGGCTGATGGAGGGCGCGGCGTGACCCGGCAGATCGCGGGCGAGGCGATCGGCAGCTTTTTCCTGTTCGCGACCGTCGTTGGATCGGGGATCATGGCCGAGACGCTGTCGGGCGGCAATGTCGGGATCGCGCTGCTCGCCAATGCGCTTGCGACCGGGGCGATCCTGTTCGTGCTGATCGCGATGCTGGGGGCCGTGTCGGGCGCGCATTTCAACCCCGCGGTGACACTGGTGATGGCGCTCGGCCGGCTCATCGCGCCGCGCACAGCGACGCTTTATGTCGCCGCGCAGCTCGTCGGCGGAATCCTTGGCGTGTGGGCGGCGCATCTGATGTTCGACCTGCCGCTGCTGCAATTTTCGGCGAAGGCTCGGACAGGCGGCGGCCAATGGGCGGGTGAGTTTGTCGCGACCTTTGGTCTGATCCTCACGATCCTCGGCACGGTGCGGCACCGACCCGAGTGGGTGGCGCCGAGCGTCGCGCTTTATATCACCGCCGCCTATTGGTTCACGTCGTCGACGAGCTTCGCCAATCCCGCGATTGCCGTCGCGCGCAGCCTGTCGGACAGTTTTGCCGGGATTGCGCCCGCCGATGTCCCCGCCTTTGTCGCAGCGCAGCTCGGCGGCGCGGTCGCGGCCTGGGTATGCGGCCGCTGGCTGTTTGCCGGGGACCCGGCGGCGGCATAGCCCCTACCGCCCGGCGGCCGCGCTTGCTAGGGCGGGGCCATGTCCTCTCCCGCCGACGCGCTGCTTCCGCTTTTAAAATCCACCTTCGGTTTCGATCATTTTCGCGGCCGTCAGGCCGAGGTCGTCGCGCGCGTGATGGCGGGCGAGCGCACGCTGGCAGTAATGCCGACGGGGGCGGGCAAGTCGCTGACCTATCAATTGCCCGCGGTGGCGCTCACCGGCTGCGTCGTCGTCGTGTCGCCGCTGATCGCGCTGATGCTCGACCAGCTGCGCGGCGCGCGCGCGGCCGGGATAAGGGCCGCGTCGCTCACCAGCGTCGACGCCGATTTTGCCGATACGCGCCAGGCGTATCGCGACGGGCAGCTCGACCTCCTCTACATCGCGCCCGAGCGCGCGACGGGGGAGGG
>JBGTUD010000238.1:0-4870 GCA_041939405.1 Sphingopyxis sp.
CGGTCGGTGAAGCGCTCATCATGACCGCCATCGGTCTGATCGTCGCGGTTCCCGCGGTGCTCGCGTTCAACTGGCTCCAGAGCCGCAACAAGATGATCGCCCGCCGTCTGTCGATCTTCTCGAACGACGTTCTCGGCTCGATCATGTCGAATGGCCAAGTGAAGCCGGCGTCGACGACCGTGGTGAAGGCTGCTGCTCCGGCCGCGGCTCCGAAGAAGGCCTGATCCGGCTTTCGGACCCCCGCCCGCCCCGGCGGTGGGCGGGGTCCGCTGGACGGCCGCTATCTGCCGTCCATGACAGATAATTTTGTGACAGGATGCTAATCCTATGGCGATGAGTGTAGGCGACAAGGGCGGCGAAGACGCCCCGATGTCCGAAATCAACACGACCCCGCTCGTGGACATCATGCTTGTGTTGCTCATCATCTTCCTCATCACGGTTCCCGTGGTGTTGGAGACGGTGGACCTCGAGCTGCCCGACGTGGTCTTTGAACCGACGACGACAAAGCCGGAAAATGTGCTGCTCTCGATCCGTTCGGCCGACACCGACGGCGACGGCAAGCCCAACGCCGACAGCGCGGCGTGCGAAGTCTATTGGGGCCAGACCCCGGTTGATTCGCGGCAGTTGCTCGAACGCGGTCAGGCGAAGCTGGAAAAGCTGCTCGAAGACATCGGCGGTCCGCAGAACATCACCGAAGAAAACTTCCCCGAAGTGCATATCCGCGGCGACGTCAACACGCCGTACCAGTGCATCGGCGGCGTGATCTATACGATGCAATATGCCGGCTTCCAGAAGATCGGGTTCATTTCGGAACCGGCTGCTGGCTCGGCCACGGTGGGCCGCCTCTAAGGCGGTTCGCCCAGATATGAAGGAATAAGCCTATGTCCATGGCTGTTGGAGATCGGGACGACAATGAACCGATGATGGACATGAACACGACGCCGCTCATCGACGTCATGCTCGTGCTCCTCATCATGTTCATCATCACCATCCCGGTCCAGACCCACGCTGTGAAGATCGACCTGCCGGTCCCGACCGACAGCCAGAGCAATGTCGATCCTGAAAAGAACAAGGTGATGATCGATCCCGCCGGGACGATCACCTGGAACGGAACCCCGGTCGACCTTGCGCAGCTGGCGCAATATCTGGAACAGACCAAGGCGCTGCCGGTCGAACCCGAACTGCAGGTTCAACCCGATCCCTTCGCGCGTTACATCGTCGTCGACAATGTGATGGCGGTGATCAAGCGCAGCGGCGTCGGCAAGCTCGGCTTCGTCGGCAACGAACAATATGCCCGCGTCTTCTGATCGCTGATCGAAAGCCGGGAGGCAAGACAGGGGGGCCCCGAAGCAATTCGCGGCCCCTTTGCTTTGGCTCGGAACAAGGTCTGAAACTCTCCGATCGCAGCGATGCTCCTTCTCGTGCGGCAGACTTGGGGAGGGGGACCGCCGACCGCGCGGGCAGCGTCTTGCTCAGCTTCGCGGCGGCAGCAGCGCCGTCAACGCGCGCTCGATCATCGCGGCTGCCGCATCGGCGCCGAAACTCGTCGCATCGAGCGACAGTTCGAGCCACAGCCCGTCGACCATCGCGGTGAGCAGGATCGCCAGCCGCCCCGCGTCGGCCGCGTCGCACGCCGTTAGCAAATCGGTCAGCCGCGCGCGATAACCGGCATAGCTTTTCGCGTGAATGTCGGCCATGCGCGCGTCGCTCCGCGCCAGCGCCCAGAAGGCCGTCCATGCACCGAGCAGTTCGGGGTCCGTCACCGGCGGGCGAAAGCTTGCGGTCAGATATGCCGACAGCCGTGCACGGGCATCGCGGCCCGCCGCTGCGACCGCGTCCGCGAAAACCCTGTCCATCCGGTCGCTCGTCGCCTGATAGGTCGCGGCGACCAGATCGTCGATGCCGGCGAAATAATGGCGCAGCAGCCCCGGCGAGACCCCGGCCTTTTTGCAGATCGCGCGAACATTGGTTCCCGCAAGGCCCGTTTCGGCCAGACACGCCGCGGTCGCGTCGATCAGAGCCGCGCGGCGGGCGTCGGCGCTTTCGCGCGTAAAGGCTTGGCGAACGGCAGTCATATTGTTATACGAATGTACAACAAGGATGGACTCATGGCAACGCTGCGCGACACCTTCGACAACATCGACCCGCTCGACGGCTGGTCGCTCCCGGCATGGACCTATAGCGACCCCGATTTTCATGCGGCCGAGATGGCGCGCATCTTTCGCCCCAGCTGGCAGGTCGTCTGCCACGACAGCGACATTGCGAACGCGGGCGATTGGCACAGCATCGATTATTGCGGCGAAAGCGTCATCCTGGTGCGCGGAACCGACCGCATCGTGCGTGCCTTTACCAACGTCTGCCGCCACCGCGGCTCGCGCCTGGTCGACGGCGCGGCGGGGTGCGCGAAGAAGCTTGTCTGCCCCTATCACGCCTGGACGTACGAACTCGATGGCCGGTTGACGGGGGTGCCCGATTCGGCGAGCTATCCGACGCTCGACAAGAGCCGGGCAGGGCTGGTGGCGGTCGAGGCCGAGCAATGGCGCGGCTTCTGGTTCGTCCGCCTCGACGACGACGGCGGCCCGTCGGTCGCGCATATGATGGCCCCCTATGAAGCGATGGTCGAACCCTATCGCTTCGACGAACTCGGTGCGCTCGGCCGGGTCACGCTCCGCCCGCGCGAGGTCAACTGGAAGAATGTCGGCGACAATTATTCGGACGGGCTACATATTCCTGTCGCCCACCCCGGCCTCACCCGCCTGTTCGGCAAAAGCTATGGTGTCGAGGCAGAGGACCGTGTGGATCGCATGTGGGGCGACCTGGTCGATCGTCCCTCGGCGAACTGGTCCGAGCGTCTGTATCAGCGGTTGTTGCCACCCGTCCCGCACCTTCCCGCCGACCGGCAGCGACACTGGCTCTATTTCAAGCTGTGGCCAAATGTCGCCTTCGACATCTATCCCGATCAGGTCGATTTCATGCAGTGGCTGCCGACGGGTCCGACAAGCTGCCTGATCCGCGAAATCAGCTATGTCCTCCCCGACGACCGGCGGGAGATGCGCGCCGCGCGCTATCTCAACTGGCGCATCAATCGCCAGGTCAATGCCGAGGACACCGCGCTGATCACCCGCGTGCAGCAGGGCATGGCGTCGAAGAGCTTTTCGACGGGCCCGCTCAGCGACAAGGAAGTCTGCCTCAAGCATTTCTGCGCGCGGATGCGCGAAATCATCCCCGAAGCCCGGCTGGAACATGCGCCCGCCGCCGGTTGGAGCCAATTATGACCAAAGCCTATGATGCGCTGATTATCGGCGCCGGCCACAATGGCCTCGTCTGCGCCTTCTATCTTGCGAAAGCGGGACTGAAGGTCTGTATCGTCGAGGCGCGCGACGTCGTCGGCGGCGCCGCCGTGACTGAAGAGTTCGCGCCGGGCTTCCGCAATTCGGTCGCGAGCTACACGGTCAGCCTGCTCCAGCCCAAGGTGATCGCCGACATGAAGCTCGCCGACCATGGCTATCGCGTGATCGAGCGGCCGATCAGCAATTTTCTGCCGCAGGAGGATGGAGGTTATTTGAAGCTCGGCGGCGGGCTCGAGCGCACGCGGGCCGAATTCCGCAAGTTCAGCGCGCGCGACGCCGAGATGCTGCCCGCTTATTATGATGCGCTCGAAAATGTCGCCGAACTGCTCCGCGACCTCGCGCTGCGTGTGCCGCCGAACGTCGGCGAGGGGCTGCGCACGCTTGTGGATGGCGCGCGGCAGGGACGGCGCTTCGCGGGTCTCAGCCTCGAACAGCAGCGCGACGTCCTCGACCTGTTCACCAAATCGGCGCGTACGATGCTGGACAGCTGGTTCGAAAGCATAGCGGTCAAGGCGGCCTTCGGTTTCGATGCGGTCGTGGGCAATTATGCGAGCCCCGACACGCCGGGAAGCGCCTATGTCCTCCTCCACCATGTCTTTGGCGAGGTGAACGGCAAGAAGGGCGCGTGGGGCCACAGCGTCGGCGGCATGGGCCGGATCACCGAGATCATGGCGAAAGTCTGCCGCGATCATGGCGTCGAGATCCGCCTTGAGAGCCCGGTCGCGAAGGTGCTCGTCGATGGCGGCAAGGCGGTCGGCGTCAAGCTCGCTAGCGGGGAAGAAATCGCCGCGGCGCGCGTGATTGCCAATGTCGGCCCCAAGCTGCTTTACGAACGCTTGATGGATGCGAGCGACCTGCCCGCCGACTTCGGGCGCCGGATCAGGGGCTTCAAGGCGGGCAGCGGCACTTTCCGCATGAATGTCGCGCTGAGCGAACTGCCCAAATTCAGCTGCCTTCCGGAACCCGGCGAGCATCACCAGTCGGGGATCATTCTCGCGCCGACGCTCGACTATATGGACCGCGCTTTCCTCGACGCGAAGGCGCATGGCTGGTCGAAGGCGCCGATCGTCGAGATGCTGATCCCCTCGACCGTCGACGACAGCCTGTCGCCCGCGGGTGCCCACGTCGCCAGCCTCTTCTGCCAGCAATTCGCGCCCGAATTGCCCGACGGACGCGACTGGGACGATGAAGAAGAAGCGGCGGCCGACTGCATCATCGACACGGTTGAAAAATATGCGCCGGGTTTCCGCGCGAGCATCATCGCCCAGACGCGCCTGTCGCCCAAAGGGCTCGAACGCAAATTCGGCCTCTTCGGCGGCGACATCATGCACGGCAATATGAGCCTCGACCAACTGTGGGCCGCGCGCCCCGTGCTCGGCAACGGCGGCTACCGCGGGCCGGTGAAGGGTCTTTATATGTGCGGCGCGGGCACGCATCCCGGCGCTTTTTCGATTTGAATATGCTCCAATTTGTAGCCTTTTTCCGTCATTTCCCGGTAGCCGTCTTTCAGCTTGGCAATT
>JBGTUD010000239.1:0-4865 GCA_041939405.1 Sphingopyxis sp.
TCGTATGGCTGGTCTCGAAACAGCCGCACTGGTCGATCGCAACGTCGACGAGCACCGATCCGGGGCGCATCGTGCCGAGCATCGCGCGCGTCACAAGCTTGGGCGCCTCGGCGCCGGGAATCAGCACCGCGCCGATGACCAGGTCGGCCTCGGCGACGCATTCGGCCAGGTTCGCGCGGTTGGAGAAGCGTGTCTTGGCACGCGATTCAAAAAAGGTGCCGACGCGCTCGAGCACTTCGGGATCGCGGTCGAGGATGGTGACGTCGGCGCCGAGCCCCGCCGCCATCTGCGCCGCGTTGAAGCCGACGACGCCGCCGCCGATCACGCAGACCTTGCCCGGCGCGACGCCCGGGACGCCGCCGAGCAGTACGCCGCGCCCGCCATGCGCCTTTTCGAGCGCGGTTGCCCCGGCCTGGATCGACATCCGCCCCGCGACCTGGCTCATCGGTTTGAGGAGCGGCAGGCCGCCGTGGGGGCTGGTGACGGTTTCATAGGCGATGCACACCGCGCCCGATTTCATCAGATCGCGCGTCTGCTCCGGGTCGGGCGCGAGGTGGAGATAGGTATAGAGGATCTGGCCTTCGCGCAGCATCGCACGCTCGACCGGCTGCGGTTCCTTGACCTTCACGACCATGTCGGCGGCGGCGAAAATCTCTTCGGCGGTCTGCACGATCTCGGCCCCCGCTTCTTCATAATAGCGGTCGTGCGCACCGATACCCTCGCCCGCGCCGGTCTGCACCAGCACGCGGTGGCCGTGCACGGCCAGTTCGCGCGCGCTTTCGGGGGTCAGGCCGACCCGATATTCGTGATTCTTGATTTCCTTGGGGGTGCCGATGATCATCTTCGCTCTCCAGACTATGCTCGCTCGCGGCGCGCCGGGGCCGGCGCGCGGAGCCTTCGGATAAGAATAGCAGCAAAGCGCCGCGAGGTGCTTGCATATGATCCTTTGATTCGACATAATTGTGCATGATTTTGGCGACATATCCGGATTTTACGCACAATGATTGATCGGATCGATGCAAAGCTGCTTCACCTGCTGCAGCGCGAGGGACCAAGACCCGCGGCCGAGCTTGGCGAAATTGTCGGGCTGTCGCCGTCGGCCTGTCATCGGCGCATCCGCGCGCTGGAGGCGGCGGGGATCATCACCGGCTATGCCGCGCGGCTGTCACCCGACCGCATCGGGCTGGGGCTCGACGTCTTTGTCGACATCAGCCTCACCTCGCAGAGCGAAGAGGCCCTGACCGCGTTCGAGAGCGCGGTCAAAAGCTTCGACGAGATATTGGAGTGCCAGCTATTGTCGGGCGCATCCGATTATCGTCTCCGCGTCGCGGCGCGCAGCGTCGCCGATTTCGACCGGCTGCACCGCCATTGCCTGTCACGCCTGCCCGGCGTCGCGGCGATGCACAGCGCCTTCGCGCTGCGCACGATCAAGGCATTTGAGGGCTATCCGGTGTCTACGGCCAGTTAACGGTCGATTTACCAGTTTCATCGCATATCGCGTTCACCAGTTTCGTGGGACGCACGCGGATAGAAATCCGCCCGCCTCGGATCGACTAGGGATGGGGATCATGGTGAAGGACAATCCGATTCACAAACAACAGATCGACCCGATTTTGATGTCGGAACGCTTTCCCTATTATGATCTCGACGGACGGCTCGCCGCGAATGCCGCCGAGGTTCATGCGATCGTCGCCGGGCGCGAGGAAGCGATCGGGCGCGCCTATTGGGACGCCTTCAATGCGCTTCCCGGCATCGAGCGCCGGGTCGAGGGCGATCTTTACGAAAGCTATGTCCGGGGCAGCGCGCGTCACACCTGGGCGAAATATGCCGACGCGGCGGGGCAGGAGGTCGCAACGATCGCGTGCCAGAATGCGCATATGGCACGTCGCGTGAAGCTGCCGCTCGCGTCGGTGATGTCGTGCATCGCCGAAAGCCAGCGGCTGACGATCGAATATGTGGTCGAGGCGTGTATCGGCGACGCCGAACGGCTGGTACGGCTCACCAGCGCGATCAACCGGCTCGCGCTGCTCGAACTCGACATCATGCAGCGTTATGCCAACAAGCTCGACCGCGCGGTCTTTTCGAGCGAACGGCAGGCGCTCGCGGGCGATTTCGACCGATCGATCGCCTCGCTGGTCCAGGATACCGAAGGGGTGCGCGAGCAGCTCGCCAAGCAGGCCGCTTCGGCCGATCAGGCCGCAAAGGGCATGATCGCCAAAACAAGCGAGGTCGCCGCGGCGTCCGAACAATCGGCGATGGCGATGCGCGAAGCCGCATCGACCGCCGCAGGACTGATCCGCGCGATCGAAGACGCCCGCAGCGAGGTCGAGGCCTCGGCCAGCGTTGCAACGCGCGCGTCCGAACAGGCGGGCGAAGCCGTGGCGATGTCCGAAGCGCTCTCTCATCACGCCGAATCGATCGAGTCGATATTGGGCTTGATCCGCGAGATCGCCGGGCAGACCAACCTACTCGCATTGAACGCCACGATCGAGGCGGCGCGCGCAGGCGAATCCGGCCGCGGCAATGAAACCGCGCGCGCGACCGACGACATTGCCGGAAAGATCGCCGCGATCCAGCAGGCGACGCGCGGATCGGTGAGCGCCAACCAATCGATTCAGGCCACGATCGACGAGGTGCAGAAGTCGGCGCAGCGGATCCGCGACGCGATGGACGCCCAGGCGCAAACGGTCACGTCGATCACCGCCGCGGTCGATGAAACCGCGCTCGCCGCCGATTCGATGTCGTCGACGATCGCGAGCATCCGCAACGATTCGGGCATGGTCGCGACCGAAATCAGCGTGCTGAGCCAGGAATTCACCAAAATGGGCGGGCGGCTCCAGCAACTCGAACAGGCCGCGAGCGAGTTCAGCCGCCGGGTGGCGTAACCGCAACTTTCCTTGTTATCGTCATCCCGGCGAAGGCCGGGATCTCTCCCTCGCAATCATACGCAACGGCGAGATCCCGGCCTTCGCCGGGATGACGGTTGGGGATGCCCCCGCTTGGCAAGCTCTGCCCCGCTGCCTAATGCGGGGGGCATGAGCACGCACATCCTGATCACCGGCGCGAGCCGCGGCATTGGTGCCGCGATCGCGGAGGCGCTGACCGGCGCCGGCGCCACTGTGGCGGCACTATCGAGCGCCGACGGCGACCTTGCCGACCCCGCCACCCCCGACCGGCTGTGGCTGTCGAGCCTCGACCGGCTCGATGGCCGCATCGACGTGCTGATCAACAACGCCGGAGTGTTCGAGGCGAACCCCATCGACGACCGCGATGCCGACTGGCTCGTAAACTGGAACCGCACCATCCAGGTCAATCTGACCGCCAGCGCCCAGCTTTGCCGCCATGCCGTGCGGCACTGGCAGGATCGCAAATCGGCGGGCCGCATCGTCAATATCGCGAGCCGCGCGGCGTACCGCGGCGACAGTCCCGCGCACTGGCATTATGCGGCGGCAAAGGCGGGCATGGTCGCAATGACGAAGACGATCGCGCGCGCCTATGCCAAGGACGGCATCCTCGCCTTTGCCATCTGCCCCGGCTTTACGATGACGGGCATGGCCGACGAATATCTGGAAAGCCGCGGCGGCGAGAAATTGCTCGCCGATATTCCGCTGGGCCGCGTCGCGATGCCGGAAGAGGTGGCTGAGATGGCGCGCTGGTGCGCGACCCAGGCGCCCGCGTCGATGACGGGCGCGGTGCTCGACGTCAACGGCGCCAGCTATGTGCGATAAACCATTTGATGCGGTTTGTGCCCCCGCGCAGGCGGGGGCCCATCTCCCGCTGCTGAAGTCCGGAGCGACCGGTGATGGGTCCCCGCCTTCGCGGGGACACGAAAAGTCCACTACCGCGGCGCGGCGCGGCGCATGAGCTGGATCGTCTCGCTCCCCTGCACGCGCGACGAGGCGGAGGCGCTGTCGGGCGAGATCCCCGAACTCGACGCAATGCCCGAGGCGCCCGTCGTCGTGACGCGCGAAATCGACGAGGATGCAGGGCTGTGGCAGCTCGACGCTTATATGGACGATAAGCCCGGCGCGGCGCTACTGAAACTGCTCCAATCCTTCGTGCCGAGCGCGAAAGGCGCCAAACCGGTCGTCGAAGAACTACCCGAAGAGGATTGGGTGACGCTGAGCCAGCAGGGACTCGAACCCGTGCGGGCGGGGCGCTTTTTTGTCCATACGAGCAGCCACGCCGACCGCGTGCCCGCGGGCACCACATCCTTTCTGATCGACGCGAGCCAGGCGTTCGGGACCGGCGGTCACGACACCACCGCGGGCTGCCTCGCGATGCTCGACCGGCTGGCGCGGCAGGGTGCAAGCCCGCGCAACATCGCCGACATCGGTACCGGCACCGGGCTGCTCGCCTTTGCCGCCATGTCGCTGTGGCCGCGCGCACGCGCGATCGCTTCGGACATCGACCCCGCGAGCATTTTGGTGACGCAGGACAATGCCGGCATCAACGGCGTGCCGCTGGGACGCGGCGGCGGGCGGCTCGCCCTCGCCGTCGCGCCGGGGACCGACCATCCGGCGATCCGCCACCGCGCACCCTTTGACCTTGTCATCGCGAATATCCTTGCCGGGCCGCTGATCACGCTGGCCCCAGACATCGCCGCGGCGACCGCGCCGGGCGGCCATGCGATCCTCGCCGGGCTGATCGCGCGGCAGATGGCGCCGGTTCTCGCCGCTTATCGCGCGCAGGGCTTCCGCCTCGCCGCGCGCGGGGGAAGCGCCGAATGGCCGTGCCTGCTGCTCGTCAAGCGCCGCCGTTACGGGTGGCGCCGCAAGCAACGCGCGCTCCACCGCGCGAGCCCGTCGGACGCCAGTTTCGGAAGCTGGTGAAAAAGCGTCATTGCGAGGAGCAAAGCGACGAAG
>JBGTUD010000240.1:0-4840 GCA_041939405.1 Sphingopyxis sp.
TTTCGCGCCGGAAACTGACGGCGCCGGGGCCGCCGTCGCCCGACTTGATGAAAATCTTGGCCTGATCGAGAAAGTGCATCGCGTGTCTCTAAAGCAGCGTCGGGTGGGATAGCATAACCTTCCTTGGTCATTCCGGCGAAGGCCGGAATCTCGCGCACGCAGATTCCACTGCGACGGCGAGATTCCGGCCTTCGCCGGAATGACGATTCAAGGGAGGCTCGCGCCGCTCTAGGCGCAATGACCTGCTTTGGCTAGCTTGGGGGCGACGCGGCTTGCGTTGCCGCCTGCCGCGCTTACAAGCGGCGCAGGGCGAAACGCCACAGACAATCAAAATGGGGAGCCACCGCATGTCCGACAGCCTGCTGCGCCGCAAGTCGATCGTTCCGGAACAGCCGGGGGGACAGGGGCTGGCGCGCACCCTGGGCTGGCCGCACCTGATCACGCTGGGGGTGGGTGCGATCGTCGGCACGGGAATTTTGACCCTGATCGGCGTCGGCGCCGACAAGGCGGGCCCGGCGGTGATCCTGTCCTTTGCCGTCGCGGGGCTGATCTGCGCCTGCGCGGCGCTCGCCTATGCCGAAATGGCGACGATGATCCCCGCGTCGGGCAGCGCTTATACCTATAGCTATGTCGTGATCGGCGAAATCATCGCGTGGGTCGTGGGGTGGAGCCTGATCCTCGAATATTCGCTGGTCGTGAGTGCGGTCGCGGTCGGCTGGTCGGGCTATGCCGCGCCGCTGCTCGAGGCATGGGCGGGGGTGCCGATGGCGCTGATGCAGGGGCCGGAGCTGGGCGGCATCGTCAACCTGCCCGCGATCGCGATCATCGCCGCGGTGGCGGGAATGCTGCTCGTCGGCACGCGCGAAAGCGCGACGGTCAACGCGATCCTCGTCGTTGTGAAGGTTGCCGCGCTCGCGGTGTTCGTCGCGGTCGCGCTGCCTGCGTTCGATGCCGCAAATCTTGAACCCTTCAGCCCTTATGGCTTTTCCAAGCATATGGGCACAGACGGCGTCGAACGCGGGGTGATGGCTGCGGCCGCGATCATCTTCTTTGCCTTTTACGGCTTCGACGCGATCGCAACCGCGGCGGAGGAAACGAAGAATCCCGACCGCGACCTCAAGATCGGCATCGTCGGGTCGATGTTTGCCTGTGTCGCCATCTATATCGCCGTCGCGATCGCTGCGGTGGGCGCGATCGCCTATACGCGCTTTGCCAACAGCCCCGAACCGTTGGCTTTGATCCTGCGCGAACTGGGCAGCCCGCTTGCGGCGCAATATCTGGCGGTGTCGGCGGTGGTCGCGCTGCCGACGGTGATCCTGGCCTTTTTTTATGGGCAGAGCCGGATTTTCTTCACCATGGCGCGCGACGGGCTGCTCCCGCCGAGCCTCGCGAAGCTGTCGCCGCGCGGGACGCCGGTGCGGATCACCATCTTCACCGCAATCGTTGTCGCGATTCTGGCGGGCTTCATTCCGCTCGGCGAGCTGGCCGCGCTTGCGAACGCGGGAACGCTCGCCGCCTTTACCGCTGTGTCGGTCTGTATGCTGATCATGCGCCGCCGCGCGCCCGACGCCCCGCGCACATTCCGTACGCCGATGCCGTGGGTCGTCGGCCTCGGCGCGATCGGCGGCTGCATCTATCTTTTCTTCAGCCTGCCCGTGCAAACGCAGCTATGGTTCCTGATCTGGAACGCGGCGGGGCTGGCCGCCTATTTTCTCTATGCGCGCCGCCATGCGGTCGCCGGCTGACCTGCGCGCGCGTGATCGCGACGGGGCAGCTCGGCCGATGATCCGCTTCAATCGCTCGCAGCAACGGCTGGCCGCTGCGCTGTCGGCCCTTGCCGGTTTTGTGGACGCGGTCGGTTTTGTCGAATCGGGCGGTTTTTTCGTGTCTTTCATGACCGGCAATTCGACGCGGCTTGCGGTTGGGGTTGCCGAATGGTCCCATGCGGGTCTGGTCGCGGGCATGCTTATCCTGCTGTTTGTCGCGGGGGTGATCGCCGGATCGCTGCTTGCCGCGCGCGCGGCTGGACGGCGGAGCGGCGTGGTCCTGCTGGCCGTCGCCGTGTTGCTGGGGACGGCGGGAGGACTTCGGCTCGCCGACCAGTTGGTTGGCGCCATTGCGTGTCTGGCGATCGCCATGGGGATGGTCAACGCCGCGGTCGAAGGGCGCGGCGGCGCGGTGGTCGGCGTCACCTATATGACCGGAACCCTGGTTCAGATGGGGCAGAAGATCGCCAATGCCCTCCGTGGCCGGGGCGACGGGCGCTGGTTGCCGCATCTGGCGCTGTGGTCGGCGCTTGTCGTCGGCGCGATGGCAGGCGCACGCGTGACGATATGGTCGCCGCTGGCGGCCTATGCGGCGGCGCTGGACGGCGCGACGGCGCTCGGCTGCCGGACGGCATGGACGGCGCACCGGTCCTGACGACGCGCCTTGACTTTACAGACATTCGAGCTATGAGCGCGGCCGTGTTGTCGCGGGTTCGCCCACGGCAATTCCGTCCGAGACAGTTGGTGAAGGGGATTTGCCCTTCTTAATTTCCAACCGAGACGGGGAACAGTCTTTATCGGTCGCCCGCTTGCGCAATGGCAAGTGACGCGGCTTGACCGACCCCATCGGACATCGTTGCGCAAAGGACAGGCGGGCTTTCGTCCCATTGGCCTTTGCGTGTGTTAGCCGCCCGGCGGTCCGCGTTCGCGCGGGCTTTCGGGCATGAGTGGAGAAACAGGCATGGATCGTGCTGAAAAGGCCGAAGCCGTATCCTCGCTGAACGCTACGCTGTCGAATGCCGCCTCGGTTGTGATCGTTCGCAACCTTGGTCTTACCGTCGCCCAGTCGACGGTGCTTCGCCAGCAGATGCGCGACGCGGGCGCGAGCTTTAAGGTCGCGAAGAACCGCCTGGCCAAGATCGCGCTCGATGGCACGTCCTACACCGGTATCGGCGACCTGCTGACCGGACCCACGGCGATTGCCGCCTCGGCCGATCCGGTCGCGGCTGCAAAGATCGCGGTGGAGTTTGCCAAAACCAACGACAAGCTTGAAATCGTTGGCGGCGGCATGGGGGATGTGATCCTCGACGTGGAAGGCGTGAAGGCGCTTGCATCGCTGCCGTCGCTCGACGAACTGCGTGGCAAGCTTGTCGGCCTGCTCCAGGCTCCGGCCACCAAGGTTGCCCAGATTGCGGCGGCCCCGGCTGGTCAGCTGGCGCGGGTCTTTGGTGCCTATGGCGCCAAGGAAGCGGCATAAGACTCTTACCTACCGTAACAATTCACCGGGCTTTCCCGGTTCTGATGGAGAATGAAAATGGCTGATCTTGCAAAGATCGTTGAAGACCTGTCGGCGCTGACCGTTCTGGAAGCTGCCGAGCTTTCGAAGCTGCTCGAAGAAAAGTGGGGCGTTTCGGCCGCTGCTGCTGTTGCTGTCGCTGCCCCGGGCGGCGCGGGCGCCGCTGCTCCCGCCGCTGAAGAAAAGGACGAGTTCGACGTCATCCTGACGGGCGATGGTGGTCAGAAGATCAACGTCATCAAGGAAGTCCGCGCGATCACCGGCCTGGGTCTTGGCGAAGCCAAGGCGCTCGTCGAAGGCGCGCCGAAGGCCGTGAAGGAAGGCGCCAACAAGGCCGAAGCCGAAGAGATCAAGAAGAAGCTCGAAGCTGCCGGCGCGACCGTCGAACTGAAGTAATCGGTTCGCCTTCGGCGGATTATTCCGCCGTGCTGCGATAAAAAAAGGGCGGTGCCGCAAGGCGCCGCCCTTTTTCATTGCATTTGGCGACTGCGCTCAAGAGCGCGAAAAGCCAGGGCGCAGGTTGCGGCGACCGTGCGCCGGTTCGGGGCGGCGAACCTCCTGCTCCTGCGCTGCGGCGGGGACGTCGCGCTGGGAGATCTCCCACGCGCTGACGGGCTTGCGCGTCTTGTCCTCCTGCGCGCCGAGCGTCCCTTCGTACGCAAGCCGCTCCTGCCGATCGAGGAAGCGTGCGCGCTTCAGCCGCTTGGACAAGGTGACGAACGGGTTGTCGGGGGTCGGCCCCACCATCGCCATGGCCTCGTGGCGCCCCATGCTACCGTTGGGGGCAGCCGCAAAGGCCGGGGTCGAGCGCGCCGTGGCGGGCTGCGCGGTGTAGGCCGGTGTGACCCATGGCTGGTCGGGGGTTCGAACGGCGCTTTCCGAAACGGTCACCGGTTCGACATATTCGGCTTGAGCGTCGGTGGCGGCATTGCCGCGGCGACGCCGCGCGAGCACCAGACCGGCGCCGCCCAGTGCGAGCAGCAAGGCGGCACCTCCGGCAAGCTCCCACGGGAACGCGTCATCGGCGGTGGTGTCGGCGGCGACGGGTGCCGGATCGGCGGCGGGGAGCGCCTCGGTGAAGACCGGAGGTGCAGCGGGCGCAGCCGTTTCCACAGCGGTGGCAGCGGCCGTTTCGGGCGCGGCTGCCGGAGCGGGCTCAGCACGCGTCGGGGACACCGCCGAACGAGCGCTCCGCTCGGCCCGCGCAGGAGCCTCGCGGCGCGCCGGCGGCGGAGCGGCCTCGGTTTCGGCGGGGGCTGTTTCGGGCGGCTCAATGTCCAGCGGGACGCGGATGACGAGGGCGGGCGCCGTCGGCTGCGTCGACGGCGCAACGGTTGGCGCGGTCGTCGCGGGGCCCGGCGTCGTCGGCTCAGGCGTTGTCGGCGCCACCGGGGGCGGCGACACTGCAACCGGCGGCGTCATCGAAATTATGGGCGCCTCCTGCGCGAAAGCGGCGGGGGCGGACAGTACCAGGAACGCGGCAATCGCGCTCGTGGCGGGGCGGGAGAGGGCGTTACATTTCGTCATAGTGAAGGCGAAACGTGCCAGGCATGGAAAG
>JBGTUD010000241.1:0-4807 GCA_041939405.1 Sphingopyxis sp.
CACACGTGGATAATCAAATAACGGTAGTTTTGCCACCTTTTTTTGCCAAACAATCGCGCTCAAATCACCAATTTCGCCGAACGCTTCAAAGGCTTTCCGATCAATATCGGCCGTCTGTCGCGCCTCGTCCCCGCCGCCGAAGCGACCAGAACCCGCGGAGGCCTTGCCAATGGCCAGATCGACATTGTCGTCGGCACCCATGCGGTGATCGCCAAATCGGTCGCGTTCAAAAATCTGGGCCTTGTCATCGTCGACGAGGAACAGCGTTTCGGGGTCGTCCACAAGGAGCGGCTGAAACAGCTGAAAAGTGACGTGCATGTGCTGACGTTGACCGCCACCCCCATTCCGCGCACGCTGCAAATGGCGATGTCGGGGCTGCGTGAACTGAGCGTCATTCAGACACCGCCGGTCGATCGCCTTGCGGTGCGCACCTATGTGGCCCCCTGGGACCCGGTCGTCATCCGCGAAGCCTTGCTGCGCGAACATGATCGCGGCGGGCAAAGCTTTTTCGTGACGCCCCGCATCAAGGACCTGCCCGATATCGAGGAGTTTTTGCGTAACCGCGTGCCCGAGGTCAAATATGTCGTCGCGCATGGCCAGATGGCGCCAGGCGAGGTCGAGGAGCGGATGGGCGCCTTTTACGATCGCAAATATGATGTGCTGGTTTCGACCACCATTGTCGAAAGCGGGCTGGATATTCCCAGCGCCAATACGCTGATCATCCACCGCGCCGACCGTTTCGGTCTGGCGCAGCTGTACCAGCTTCGCGGACGCGTCGGGCGGTCGAAGACGCGCGCCTATGCCTATTTGACCACCCCCGAAGGCGGCGGCATCACCGATACCGCCGAAAAGCGGCTGAAGCTGCTCGGCGATCTCGACACGCTGGGCGCGGGCTTTCAGCTGGCGAGCCACGATCTCGACATTCGCGGTGCGGGCAATCTGGTCGGCGACGAACAATCGGGCCATATCCGGGAGGTCGGCTTCGAACTTTACCAGTCGATGCTGGAGGAAGCGATATTGGTCGCCAAGGCCGAGGGCGCCGGCGTCGCCCCGCCGCGCGAGGCGCTGTCGCCCGTCATCACCGTCGACGCGCCGATCCTGATTCCGGAAGATTATGTCCCCGACCTGCCGCTGCGCATGGCACTCTATCGCCGGATCAACGAGGCGGAGGATCGCAAGGGCCTCGACGAATTTGCCGCCGAAATGATCGACCGTTTCGGCCCGCTGCCGCCCGAAACCGCCAACCTCATTCAATTGATGGAGGTCAAGGCGAACGCGAAGGCGGCGGGTATTGCCAAGCTGGACGTCGGAACCAAGGGCGCGCTCGTCAGCTTCCACGGCGATGAATTTGCCAATGTTCCCGGCCTCATTGCCTATGTCGAGCGGCTGAAGGGTCGCGCGCGCATTCGGCCCGACAACAAGCTGTCGGTGAGCGGCGACTGGGCCAGCGCCGCCGCGCGGCTCAACGGCGCGCTGCAACTGTCGAAGGGCTTGGGGAAGCTGGCGCGGCAGGCGGGGTAGAAACACCCTCGTCCCACCAAAAGCTGGGACCGGTGGCAGGCTTTCCCGGCATCGATGCGTAAAACGAAGGCGAACCCGGCTTTCGCTGGGACGACGGTTACTCCATAAGAGCCGGCAACTGATCGCCCGGCACCGGCCCCGATTTCAAAAAACCCTGCCATGTCGCGACGCCCAATTCGCCGAGGCGTTCGAGCTGGCGCTCATTCTCGATCCCTTCGGCGACCACCAACAGCCCGAGCGCGCGGGCTAGGTCGACGATCGCCCGCACGACGATGCGGTCGCGGTCGCTGCCGTCGATCGTGCGGGTGAACCCGCTGTCGATCTTGAGATAATCGATCGGCAGCCGCGCGAGCAGCGACAGGCTGGAATAGCCCGTGCCGAAATCGTCGATCGCGATCGCGGCGCCCAGCCCGCGAATCTGCGCCAGCTGTTCGGCCGCGCTCGCGGGGTCGCTCAGCATCGCCTGTTCGGTGAGTTCGAGCGTCAGGCGATCGGGGTCGACCTTTGCCGCCTTCACCATCGCCGCAAAACGCGCGGCAAATTCGGGATCGCCAAGATCCGCGGCAGTGATGTTGAGCGAAACGCGCAGTCCCGCCAATTGCCGCGGCCAGCGCGCCACTTCGGCGAGCGCGACGCGGTGGGCGTGTTCGGTCAGTTCGCATTCGAGCCGCGCCGCGCGGGCCGCGGTCACGAGCGGTCCCGCGCCGAGCAGGCCGAGTTCGGGATGCTGCCAGCGCAGCAGCGCTTCCACGCCCGTCATCGCGCCGGTCACGACGTCATATTGCGGCTGGTAATGGATCACGACCTCATTTCGCGACAGCGCCGCGTGAACCATGACGCCATCGCGTGCCGACGCCGGCCGGGCGAGCTGCTCGCACGCCTGCAGCAACTGGTCGGGCACCGATTCGCCCCGCGCGATCAGCGCCGTTGCGATTCGGATCGACAGGCGGCCGTTGGGATCGCCGACGATCGGCTCGGCGAGCGCGACGTGCAGCGCGCGTTCCTGCGCGCGCAGCGCACCCAGCGCCAGCGGCGTCGCGGGAACGATCAGAAAACGCGGCCCGTCGAGCCGCTCGACCGACGATCCGTGACCAAATTCATCACTCGCGAAATTTTCGAGCCGGCGGCCGATTTCGTCGAGCACCGCGTCGCCCGCCGCCGTCCCCGCACTATTGTTGATCCGCGCCATCTGATCGACCTGGACCAGTATGACCCCGGCGTCCCGATCACAGCGCGCATGCTGGCTTTCGATTTTCAGGGTACAGGCGGAAAGGGATTCGGACAAGCGATTCATCGCATTCCCCTAGCAGGCTTTGCTTGCCAAACGCTTGCCTTTTGCATCACAAGACGCGTGTGGCTGTCACATTTTCCCAATCCGCCCCTCCAGCGGCACCGATGATCGACGGACATGGCCGCCGGATCAGTTACTTGCGCCTGTCAGTGACCGACCGATGCGACCTGCGCTGCCGATATTGCATGGCCGAAGACATGCAGTTTTTGCCCAAGTCGGCAGTGCTCAGTATCGAGGAAATGGCCGAACTGGCCGAACGTTTCATCGCGCGCGGTATCCGCCGCATCCGCTTGACCGGCGGCGAACCGCTCGTGCGGCGTGGGATCGACACGCTTGCGATGCGGCTCGGCGCGCTGATCGGGAACGGGCTCGACGAACTGACGCTCACGACCAACGCAATGCGGCTCGCCGAACATGCCCCGATGCTGGCCGCGGCGGGAGTGAGACGCGTCAACGTCAGCCTCGATACGCTCGACCGGCAAGCCTTTCGCCACATCACACGCGTCGGCGACCTCGATGTCGCACTCGCCGGGATCGCGGCGGCACGGAGGGCGGGACTGGCGGTCAAGATCAACATGGTCGCGCTCGCCGGGCTCAACGAAGACCAGCTGCTGCCGATGCTGAATTGGTGCGCGGATCATGGCTGCGACCTCACGCTTATCGAAACCATGCCGCTGGGCGAGGTCGAGGAAGATCGCAGCGATCATTACATTCCGCTCCACCAGTTCATCGCCCCGCTCCGCGACGCGCACGCCCTTTATCCGCTCGACAAGCGCACCGGCGGCCCCGCGCGCTATTTCGCGGTCGAGAACAGCCCGGTGACGCTCGGCCTCATCACGCCGCTCAGCGACAATTTCTGCGCGACGTGCAACCGCATCCGCCTGACGGTCGAGGGGCGCGTCTATATGTGCCTGGGGCAGGACGATCATGTCGACCTCCGCGCCGCGCTGCGCGACGGCGGCGACGTCGACGGCTTGATCGACCACGCGCTCGCCGGCAAACCACGCGCGCACGACTTTCATATCGAACCGCAGGCGAGGCCGGCGGTAACGCGCCATATGAGTGCAACGGGCGGCTGACGCGCCGGTCGCAAGGGGGATCCGGACACCATGTTTCGCAAGATCGCGCTTGTCGCATCAAACGCGCCCGCGGCGATGGAGGCCGAGGCCGAGCTTCGGCCGCTCTACGATTTCGTCGACATGGCAGAGGCCGACCTGCTCATCGCGCTCGGCGGCGACGGCTTCCTGCTGCACATGCTGCATCAATTGCTCGACCAGCGCCGCAGCCTGCCGGTCTTCGGGATGAACCGGGGCACGATCGGCTTTCTGATGAACGAATTTCGCGTCGAAGGACTGCTCGACCGCGTCGCCGCCGCGCGCCCCTATCTGATCCATCCGCTGTCGGGCGACATCACCACGGTCAGCGGCGAACGCCATATCCTGCCCGCGATCAACGAGATTTCGCTGCTGCGCGAAACGCGGCAGGCGGCCAAGCTGGAAGTCATGATCAACGAACGGACGATGCTGGAAGAACTGGCCTGCGACGGCGTGCTCGTGTCGACCCCCGCCGGATCGACGGCGTATAATCTCAGCGCGAATGGCCCGATCCTGCCGCTCGATTCGGCAATGCTGGCGCTGACGCCGATCAGCCCTTTTCGTCCGCGGCGGTGGCGCGGTGCACTCGTGCCCGAATCGACCAGCATTCGCTTCAACGTCCGCGAAGCGGCAAAACGTCCGGTAAGCGCCGTCGCCGACCAGCGCGAAATCCGCGATGTGAAAACCGTTTTGGTGACAACCGACCGCAGCCGGCCGCTCACTTTGCTGTTCGACCCCGACCAGGGATTGGACGAACGCATCGCGATGGAACAATTTATCGTCTGAGAGCCGCAAAAGGCGACAAAACCCCCTTGATAATTGTCCCGGTTGGCGGCAAAGGGTCCGCCTTGCCGCTTCGACGGCGTGTTCCTCGGTAGCTCAGCGGTAGAGCAATCGACTG
>JBGTUD010000242.1:0-4806 GCA_041939405.1 Sphingopyxis sp.
AAAGGGAGCTGACGTCATCATCGACCAGGGCATTGTGCTGACCGGCGGCGGCGCGCTGATCGCCGAACTGGACGAATTGCTGCGCGATGCGACCGGCCTGCCGGTGACGGTCGCCGAAGACCCGCTGACCTGCGTGGCGATCGGCACCGGCCGCGCGATGGAAGACCCCGCCTTCCGCGGCGTGCTCCAGCAAGCCTGATCGGACGGTAGAGCCTGCCATGGTCCGCCCGGCACATCGGCGTCCGGGGCAATCCCGAAAGGCCCAGTACAGCCTGTTCGTCGCCTATGTCATTGCCGTGACCGGGGCGGTGGCC
Organism: Sphingopyxis sp.; assembly: GCA_041939405.1. GTDB lineage: Bacteria > Pseudomonadota > Alphaproteobacteria > Sphingomonadales > Sphingomonadaceae > Sphingopyxis. The sequence goes on from JBGTUD010000242.1 coordinate 315, forward strand.
GGGCTGTTGCTGGCGATCCTGTCGGTGGCCGATCCCGTCGGCTTTGCCCAGCTGCGCATTGCAAGCCAGGAACTCACCGCGCCGATCGCGCGCGGGACGCGGTCGGTTATCGGTTCGATTTCGGGCATCGATGACAGCGTCGGCGCCTACGTCGCCGCAGGATCGCAGAACCGGCGACTGCGCAAGGAATTGGCCGACACGCGCCGCCAGCTGGTCGCAACCAGCTCGCTCCAGGAGGAAAATCGCCAGCTCAAGGCGCTGCTCAAGCTTCAGCAAACCGACAAGACGGCGCTTGCCAACGGCTATCTGCTCACCTCGACCTCGACGAGCAGCAAGCGCATCGCGCTGCTCAGCATCGGCCGCAACCTTGGCGTCGCGGCGGGGCAGCCGGTGCGCGGCGCCGACGGACTGATCGGCCGCGTGCTGACCGCCGGGCCGTCGGTGTCGCAGGTGCTGCTGCTCACCGACGTCGACAATATGGTTCCCGTGCGCCGCGCGCGCGACGGGCTGCCCGCGCTGGCCAGCGGCCGCGGCAACGGCGACCTCGACGTGCGCACGCTCAATATCGCCAATAATCCGTTCAAGCCCGGCGACATATTGGTGACGTCGGGCACCGGGGGCCTCTATCCCCCGAACATTCCCGTCGCGATCGTCGTGCGGCGACAGAATGACGGCGCGCTCGCGCGCCCGCTCGCCGACCCCGGCAAGGTCGATGCGGTCGCGGTGCTCCGTCCCTACACGCCCGACAATATCGAGGCCGCGGGCCGGCCGGGCCCGGCGACGCCCCCCGCCCCCGCCACCGCGCCGTGAACCGCAAGGGCCCGCGCCTTGGCGAACCCGCCTCTTTATGGCGGATGCGGATCGTGCCGATCGCCTGCGTGATGCTCGCCTCGGCGCTGCCGCTGATGCTGCCGCTCATCGCCAATTCACCCGTTCTGCCGCCGATCGGCCTGCTGTTTTTCCTCTGCTGGCAGTTGCTGCGCACCGAAATGTGGCCGGTATGGATCGGGCTGCCGCTCGGCCTGTGGGACGATCTGTTCAGCGGTGCGCCGATCGGCACTGCCGCGGGACTGTGGACCATCGCAAGCATCGCGATCGCATATTCGTCGCAGCGCATCTATTGGCGCGGCTTCTTTCACGACTGGGCGATTGCCGCGCTGCTGGTTGCGGCGATCCAGTCGCTCGCCGCGCTCATCACCCACCCCGGCGCCGATGCCGCCCATATGCTCGGCCTCGTCGTACCCCAGATTGTAGTGTCCGTGCTGCTCGTGCCGCTGTTCATGCGGCTCACCGGCAAGTTTGACAATTTCCGGCTGAAGCGCCGATAAAACCGCGTCCATGCCGAACAACAAAAAACCGCCGATCACCGAAGCGTGGAGGGGCATCACCTTCACCCGCCGCGCGCTTGTCGTCGGCGCGGGCCAGGCCGCAGTCGGCGTCGCGCTGGCGGCGCGCATGACCTATATCTCGGTGGTCGACAACGACCGCTATGTCCTGGAATCCGAAAGCAACCGCGTCAACCTGACGCTCATCCCGCCGCGGCGCGGCTGGATCGTCGACCGCAACGGCACGGCGCTGGCGAACAATCGCGTCAGCCTTCGCATCGACCTCATTCCCGACCGGCTTCACAACCGCGAAATGGTGCTGGGTCAGCTCCAGACGCTGCTGCGGCTCGACGGCGATACGATGGAGCGGATCAACCGCGACCTCAAGGCAGCGTCGGGATATCAACCGGTCGCGGTCAAGGAGGATATGACCGAGGCCGAATATAGCTCGATCCTTGTCCGCCTGCCCGAATTGCCCGGCGTTGCGCCCCAGCGCGGTTTTGCGCGCAACTATCCGACCGGCGCGGCGGTCGGGCACCTGATCGGCTATGTGGGCGCGCCCAATGCCGAAGAATATCAAAAGGCAAAGGACCCGCTCTACATCACGCCGGGATACAAGATCGGCAAGGATGGGCTGGAGAAATATTTTCAGGAAATGCTGAAAGGCAAGCCCGGCGCCCGGCGGGTCGAAGTCACCGCGCGCGGCAAGGTTGTACGCGATCTCGACACCCAGCCCGACGTACAGGGCAAGGCCGTCCACCTGACCATCGACGCCGGTTTGCAGGAATATGTCGCGCGGCGAATGGGGCGCGAGTCGGGAGCGGCGGTGGTGATCGACTGCCACAACGGCGACATTCTGGCCTTTGTTTCGATGCCGAGCTTCGATCCCAACAGTTTTTCCGACGGAATCAGCAACTCCGAATATGCGTGGCTCCGCGCCGACGACCACCAGCCGCTGATCAACAAGGCGACACGCGGGCTCTACCCCCCCGGATCGACGCTGAAGCCAATGGCCGCCATCGCCGCGGTCGAACATGGCGTCGATCCCAGCGAACGTCACACCTGTATCGGCGGCTACCGGCTCGGCAGCCGCTTTTTCCGCTGCCTCGGCACGCACGGCAGCATCGACATGCCGACGGCGATCGAGAAAAGCTGTAACAGCTATTTCTACTGGCTGGCGCATCGGCTCGGCTATGATGCGATGGCGCCGACCGCGCGGCTGCTCGGATTGGGCGAGGAGTTCCGCCTTGCGGGGAGCAACCAGCGCTATGGCACCATTCCCGACAGCGCATGGAAGCTTCGCAAATATGACCAGCAATGGAGCGCGTCGGATTCGCTGAATGCGGTGATCGGCCAGGGCTATGTCAGCGTCAATCCGCTGCAGCTCGCGGTGATGACCGCGCGCATCGCGTCGGGACGCCGCCTTTATCCGCGCCTCGTCAACCGGCAGTTCGAGAACGAAGCTCTGCCCTTTTCACCCGAAGCCCTTGCCGTCGCACGCGCCGGCATGGACCGCGTCGTCAACGGCGCCGGAACCGCGGTCCGCAGCCGCCTGCCGCTCGACGGGATCACCATGGCGGGCAAGACCGGCACGGCGCAGGTGCGCGGGCTGGCGTCGGGATCGCGCGGCCAGGGCGGCGCCTGGAAATATCGCGATCACGGCCTGTTCATCGGTTTCGCGCCGGTCGACAATCCACGCTATGCGACCGGGATCGTCATCGAACATGGCATGGGTGGCAGCCGCGCCGCAGCCCCCGTCGCGCGCGATTTCATGACCTATTTGTTCGACCGCGAAAAGGGGATGGAGGCGCTCGAAACGCTCGAATCGGGTTGGGGCGGAACGATCAGCGAGCGGATGGAGCGCGACTATGCCGCATGGAAAGCCGGCGCGTCGAGCGATCCCGATCCGGGGGTGCCGCAATGATTCCCGTCCCGCCCGCGATCCAGCGCATTCCCTGGAAGTTGATCGCGATCCTTTGCGGTATCACGGGATTCGGCCTGCTCGTCCTTTATTCGGCCGCCGGGGGCAATTGGTCGCCCTGGGCGTGGCAGCAAGGCGTGCGCTTTCTCGTTTTCCTGGCCGGCGCGCTCATTCTGGGCCGCCTGCCGCTCCGGATTTTCGAGGATTTTTCCTATCTCGCCTATATCGGCGTGCTCATCCTGCTGCTCGCGGTCGAACTCTTGGGGTTTGTCGGCGGGGGCAGTCAACGATGGCTCAACCTCGGTTTCATGAACCTTCAGCCGTCCGAGCTGATGAAAGTCACCATCGTCGTCGCACTCGCACGCTTCTATGCGCAGCTTCCGCCTGCCAGCACACGGACAGTCACCGCGCTGTGGCCGGCGCTGGTGATGATCGGCTTGCCGGCGGCGCTGGTCATGCTGCAACCCGACCTTGGCACCGCGCTGTCGATTTGTATCGGCGGGGTGATCGTGATGTTCGTCGCCGGCCTGCCCTTCTGGTGGTTCGGCAGCGCCGCGATCGCCGGCCTTGCCGCGTTGCCGATCCTCTTCTCCATGCTGCACGATTATCAGCAGCGCCGCGTGCTGATCTTCCTCGATCCCGAAAGCGATCCCCTGGGTGCGGGCTACCACATCAGCCAGTCGAAGATTGCGATCGGTTCGGGGGGCATCGGCGGCAAGGGCTTTCTGAACGGTTCGCAAAGCCACCTCGATTATCTGCCCGAAGGACACACCGACTTCATCTTCGCGACGATGGCCGAGGAATGGGGACTGATCGGCGGCCTCGCCCTGCTGTTCGGTTTCTTCCTCCTGCTCCGCTGGTCGACCCGCGTGGCGCTGAAGGCCCGGACGCGCTTCGGTCAGCTGGCGGCGGCGGGGCTCACCATGACGATCTTCTTCTATATCGCGGTCAATCTGATGATGGTGATGGGCCTCGCCCCCGTCGTCGGCATCCCGCTACCGCTATTTTCCTACGGTGGATCGTCGATGCTGACGATCATGACGTGCATCGGCATCATCCTCGCGATCGAAAACGACAGCAAGACGGGCACGCGCCGCTTTCACTGACAAAAAATTTCCCCAAGGCCATTGCCAAGGGTGCAGCGCCATGATAGCGGGCCGCTCTCTTCACGACGCAGGGCGATCTTATCCCGCATAGTGAAGGCCGGAAACCGGCACATGGACGCATAGCTCAGTTGGTAGAGCAG
>JBGTUD010000243.1:0-4793 GCA_041939405.1 Sphingopyxis sp.
ACAAGGCCGGCGATGTCGACAAAGGCGGGCTGCGTCGCGATGATCTTTTTGCTGTTCGCAATGGCGGCGAGCTTTTCGAGCCGCGCGTCGGGCACTGCGACATTGCCGATATTCGGTTCGATCGTACAGAAGGGGTAATTGGCTGCCTGCGCCGCCGCCGTTTCGGTCAGCGCGTTGAACAGGGTGGACTTGCCGACGTTGGGCAGGCCGACGATCCCGCATTTGAAACCCATAAAAACTCCGTGAGGTTCGGCGCTTTGTCGAGCAGGCGCCGGTGTTGCAGCGCCCCTAGCGCCAGAACGCGCCGCGCGCCAGTCTTTGCCGTTGCGCCGCGTTCAGACTTGGCGCTTTATCGCGCAAGCCATGAAGCCATCGCGACCGATCGCCGCCGTCCTTGTCCTGCTTGCTTTTGGCAGCGCCGCTGCGCTTGCCGCGCCCGATCGGTTCGAGGCCGGCGTGTTCGCTGAACTCAACCGTTTTCGCAGCGATCCCGCCGCCTATGCCGATTTCCTCCGCGATTATCGCCCGCGCTTTGCGGGTCGGCGGCTGCTCGCTGCCGAAGAGGGGGAAATCGACATCATGACGCGCGAGGGCGTCGCCGCGGTCGATGAAGCCATCCGCGACCTGCGCCGCGAAAAGCCGCTGCCCGAACTGGCGTGGAGCGACCTGCTCGCGCGGGCCGCTGCCGATCATGTCGCGGTCCAATCGCGATCGGGCGCCGTCGGCCATTATACGCGCGGGCAGGGGCCGGGCGAGCGGATGCGCGCGCGCGGCGGCGGCCCCTATGTCAACGAAGTCATCACCTATGGCCATCATACGCCCGCGGGCGTCGTCGACCAATTGCTGATCGACGACGGCGTCCCCGATCGCGGTCACCGGTTCAGCCTGCTTCGCCCGACGCACCGTTTTGCGGGCGTCGCCTGCGGACGGCACCCGGTTCACCGGACCATGTGCGTCACGCTGATGGCTGGAACCGCCGACGGCTCGCCGCCTCCGCCGCCGAAACGCACGCCCTAAAGCGAATGCCCCGTCCGACCCCCCGGACGGACGGGGCAGGGCAAGGCGTCAGTTGCCGACCGGCTGGTTGTCGGTGCGGCGAACGACGACCGTGGACGAACGCGGCGCTTCGCCGGCGACCGGCCAATTGCCCGTCGGATGCTGGATATTCACGAAGAAGGTGGTGAGGTCCGGAGTATAGGCCAGCCCCGTGATCTCGCAGCCCAGCGGGCCGACAAGAAAGCGCTTCGACTTCTTGCTCACCTGATCGACATAGAACATCGCATTGTGGCCGAACGCCTGATCGATCGTCGTGCCGCTGACCCCGGAGTTGCCGGGAACGCTATGGTCGGTCTGTACCCACAACCGGCCCTGGGGATCGATGCGGATGCCATCGGGGCTGGAAAATGTGTCGCCGTCGATGTTGCCGACCAGATTGTCGCCGCCCGCCGCCAGCGCCGGGTCGCCCGCCATCAGGAAGATTTCCCAGCTGAATTTGGTCGCCGTCGGCGAATCGCCTTCTTCGCTGAACTTCAGGATATGGCCGTGCAGGTTGCGAATGCGCGGATTGGCGGGGTCGGCGACCCGGCGGCCGCTGTTGTTGGTCAACGCCACGAAAACCGCCTTGTTATCGGGCGCCACCGTGATCCATTCGGGACGGTCCATCACCGTGCCGCCGGCAACGCGCGCCGCCGATTTGCAGTTGATGAGCACTTCGGCCTGGTTGTTGAAATCAACCGTCACCGGCGCAGGCGGCGTCGTGCTCTGGCTGGGGTTGCCCGGATCCTGCGCGCCGGCGGTCAATCCGTTCTGGCCGACGACGAGCGCACGCCATTCGCCCGTGCCGTCGCCGTTGAAGCGCGCGACATAGAGCGTGCCATAGTCGAGGAGGTCGGTGTTCGCGGCGCGGTTCGCATCGCTCCACGGGCGGTCGGGCACGAATTTATAGATGCAGCCGGGGGTCGAATCATCGCCCATGTAAAAGGCGACGCGGCGGTCGCTGCTCGACATGAAGGCGACATTTTCGTGATCGAAACGTCCCATCGCGGTGCGCTTCGTTGGCTGAGCCAGTTGGCCCAGCGGATCGATCTCGACCACCCAGCCATAATTGTTCGCCGGCTGCGTCGGGTCGAAATAATTATCGGTCGTTTCTTCGCAGGTCAGATAGGTATTCCAGGGGGTGCGCCCGCTCGCGCAATTGTTGAGCATACCCTTGATGCTGCCCGACAGCAGCCCCGCGGCGGGGCCGCCCGCGCGATAGCTGCTGTTGCCGGTGTAGCGGCGATTATAGGTCGACCCGGCCTGGACCGTCCATTTGCCATCGCTGCCCTTGGCAATCTCGACAACGCCAATGCCCACCGCCGACAGCGCCAGCGCCTTCTGGTCGGGGGTCGCGGTCGACGCGTTATAGCTGCCGTTCATCAGAATGTGGAAATCGGGATATTCGAAATTGATCGCCAGCAGCCCGCGGCTGTTGGCGTCGATGCCCGGGATGGCGAAATATTCCATGCCGTCATGGTTGCCGCCCGCCCATTTTTCCGCGACGGCGGGACTTGCCGGGAAGCTGCCCGAATAGGGGGCGCCCGCCTCGACCGAATCGCCGGCCTTCAGCAGAACATCGACGGTATAACCGTTCGGGACGGTAACGCGGTCGTCCTGATTTGCGGCGACGGCGGCAAAGCTTGCCGTAAAGCTCGGCGGCGGCGTTGGTATGGGGGTCGGGGTCGGCGTGGGGGTCGGCGGCACGGTCACGACCGGGCTTCCATCGTCGTCGCATGCGGCGAGCGCCATCGCGGGGATCACCGACAGGCCGAACAGCCCGTTCCTCAGCAGCGTGCGGCGCGTCGGATTTTCCGCGACGATCGCCTCGAGGCTGCCAGGCCCCGGAACAGCGTCGGTTTCGCCGCGAAAAGGTGCGCGGGCTTCGTCGGTGAGATGTGACATGCAGTTCCCCTGTTTTTCGGTTGAGCTTCGGGACTCGATTGTCCCGGTTCGGAGGTGGCGCACCGATTGCAGAGGTTCGTGTCAGCCGCGTTGCTCGACCGTGTCGAAACGCGGCGACATGCGTGACACTTGTATGACGCCGATCAGTCGTGGACCGCCTTCACCAACGGACCAAGCCGGCCGCCGCCGAGCCAAGCCAGCTGGACTTCGGCCGACACGCGGTTGATCGGCTCCTGCGGCTTGGCGCCGGGATGCACTGCGCGGCGCAGCGGGCGCTTTCCCGGCGGCATCGCCATGATTTCGGCGATCGCGCGCGGGACGTCGGCGGGGTCGGCGCTGCGCCCGCTGCCATCTTCGGTCCCCATGCCGCGCGTGAAGGGATCATAGGCGGCGAGCAGCGCGGGATCGCTCCGCTCCTTGAGCGCGCCGGTATAGGCATTCCGGTTGACCCACACTTTCGTCGGATAGCCGCCGGGCTGGATGATGGTGACGTCGATGCCGTGCGGCACGAGTTCATAGGCCATCTGCTCCGACAAAGCCTCGACCGCGAATTTCGTCGCCGAATAATGGCCGCCGCCCGGCACGATGACGCGCCCGAGCTGTGACGAGATGTTGAAAACCTGCCCGCCTTTGCTCTCACGCATTTGCGGCAGCAGCGCGCGCAGCATTCGCTGGATGCCAAGGACATTGGTGTCGAAGATCAGCTTCGTCGCTTCAATGTCCTGCACTTCGACCGGACCCGTGATCCCGATGCCGGCATTGTTGACCAGCGTGTCGATCCGCCCGCCCGCTAGGTCGAGCGCCTGTGCGCTCCCACTCGCGACCGAGGTATCGTCGGTCACGTCGATCTCGACGATGTGGAGGTCGAGCTTTTCCTTCGCGGCTTCGGCGGCCAGGCTTTCCGCTTCGGGGCGGGGCAGATTGCGCATTGTCGCGATCACCTTTGCGCCAAGCTGCGCATAAAGCAGCGCGCCGACGCGACCAAAGCCGCTGGAGCAGCCGGTTATCAGCACGGTGCGACCCTTGAGCGAGGGTGGCGCCGCGGGCGTCGCGGCATGAAGCAGGGCAGGGGTTGCGGCAGTGAGCGCGGCGGCTCCCGCGATCAGGTCGCGGCGGCTTGGGTGATGGCGGTCGAGCATGAGGGGGGCTCCTTTCGCCCGCGATCATGCCTTACTTCGGCTGCGTCGCCAAATGAGCGGTTGAAGTTCGCCTTTGGATGGTGAGGCGGGCTGCCTTGACCCTCCCCACGCCTGCGGCGCAGGGAGGATAAAAGCCTCAGCCGCCCCAATCTCAGCCCTGCAATCGCAGCGCGAGGTCGCTCTGGAACCGAACCTCGTCACCGTCCGCCAGCCACTTCGCCTCGGCGGCGATCGCGCCGAGAAGGTCGATCAGCGGCTCCATCTCGCTCTTGTGATAATTGCCGAGCACATGCCCGGTCACGCGGTCCTTGTGGCCGGGATGGCCGATGCCGATGCGCACGCGACGAAAATCCTCGCCGATGTGCTGGATCATCGACCGGATGCCGTTGTGCCCCGCCGCGCCGCCGCCCTGCTTCACCTTGACCTTCATCGGCACAAGGTCGAGCTCGTCGTAAAAGGCGGTGACGTCCTGCGGCGCCAGCTTGTAGAAATCCATCGCGGCGCGCACGCTGCGCCCGCTTTCGTTCATGAAGGTACCGGGTTTGAGCAGCAGGACGCGCTGCGATCCGATGCGCCCTTCCTGAATCCAGCCCTGAAATTTCTTCGCGGGCGCTGGAAAGTCGTAAAAATCGGCGATGACGTCGGCGGCCATGAAGCCGACATTGTGGCGATGCATCGCATATTTGGGCCCCGGATTGCCAAGGCCGACCCAGA
>JBGTUD010000244.1:0-4772 GCA_041939405.1 Sphingopyxis sp.
CCGGTGACCGAGGAGATCACGGGGGTCGACCTCGTCGAATGGCAGCTGCGCGTCGCGTCGGGCGAACCGATCCCGCTGGGGCAAGAGGAACTGGCGATCAACGGCTGGGCGATGGAAGCGAGACTTTACGCCGAAGATCCGACCAAGGGCTTCCTGCCGTCGATCGGCACGCTCGAACTCTTCCAGCTTCCCGAGCATATGGGCCGCGTCGACACAGGCGTTTATGAGGGGGCGGAGGTCTCGCCCTTCTACGACCCGATGATCGCCAAGGTCATCGCATGGGGCGAGGACCGCGAGGAAGCGCGCGAATTGCTGTCCGAGATGCTGGAGGACAGCGCGATCTGGCCCGTGAAGACCAACTCGGCCTTCCTGATCAACGCCCTCGATCATCCCGATTTCGTCGCGGGCAGCGTCGACACCGGCCTGATCGGCCGCGACGGTGACGCGATGACCGCCGAGCCCGAACCGTCGGCGCAGGCGCTCACCAACGCCGCGATGGCGATGGTACCGCGGTCGTTGCAGGCGGGCTTTCGCCTCAACGCCCCCGATGTTCGCAGCGCGCCCTTCCTGCTCGACGGCAAGCGGGTCGAGGTGGCGCTCCACGGCCCCGGTGCCGAAGCCCCCGCCCCGGCCATGCTGGTGGCCGAACGCGGGTCGGTCTGGCAGCTCACCCCCTGGCGGGCGGCGGGGAGTGCGGGCGGTTCGGCAGGCGACGGCGCCATCCTGTCGCCGATGCCGGGCAAGATCATCGCGGTCGAGGTCGCCGCGGGCAATGTGGTGACAAAGGGGCAGAAGCTCTTGACGCTGGAGGCGATGAAGATGGAGCATAGCCTCGTCGCCCCGTTCGACGGAGTCGTTGCCGAACTCAATGCGACTGCGGGTGCACAGGTTCAGGTCGAGGCGCTGCTCGTGCGGATCGAGAAGGAAGAATGAATACTCCTCCCCGTTCGTGCTGAGCTTGTCGAAGCACCGTCCTTCCTTTTAACGTGGCAATATCAGTGCGGCCCTTCGACAAGCTCAGGGCGAACGGAGTTCAATATGGCCGGCAAATATTTCGACGAATGGGCGGTCGGCGACACGCTGTCGCACGACATTCGCCGCACGGTGACGGAGACCGACAATCTGCTCTTCACCACAATGACGCACAATCCGCAGCCGCTCCACCTCGACATCGAGGCGGCGAAGGCGTCGGAATTCGGCCAGATCCTCGTCAACGGCACCTTCACCTTCAGCCTGATGGTAGGGCTGTCGGTCGGCGACACGACCTTGGGCACGCTCGTGGCCAACCTCGGCTACGACAAGCTCGTCATGCCGAAGCCCGTGTTCATCGGCGACACGCTCCGCGCCGAATCCGAGGTGATCGGCCTCAAAGAGTCCAAATCGCGGCCGAATGCGGGTATCGTGACCTTCCTCCACCGCGCGATCAACCAGCGGGGCGAGATCGTCTGCCAGTGCGAACGCTCCGCCCTTATCAAGAAGAAAGCCGCCTGATGCGCCTGCGCTCGCTTCTTTTCGTTCCCGGCGACCGCCCCGAACGCTTTGCCAAGGCCGCGGCGTCGGGCGCCGACGCGATCATCCTCGACCTTGAGGATTCGGTCGCGCCCGCCAACAAGGATGCAGCGCGCGCGGCCATCGCGGACTATCTGGCGGGCGCGCGCGACGTCGTGACGCTCGTTCGCGTCAATCCGCTCGACGGCCATATGACCGCCGCCGACATCGCCGCGGTGATCGGCGCGCGCCCCGACGCCGTCATGCTGCCCAAGGCGGAAGGCGCCCCGAGTATCGCGCAGCTCGATACGATTTTGCGCAGCGAATCGGCGCGCGATGCCTCGCTGCCGCCGATTCTGCCCATTGCGACCGAAACCCCCGCCGCCATCTTTACGCTCGGCAGCTACCGCGAGGTCAAGGATCGCCTGCTCGGCCTGACCTGGGGCGCCGAGGACCTACCCGCCGCGATCGGCGCGACCACGAGCCGGAACGCGGACGGCAGTTATACCCAGCCTTATGAGGTCGCGCGCGCGCTGACGCTGTTTGCGGCCCATGGCGCGGGCGTCGCTGCCGTCGATACTGTTTTCCCCGCGATCAAGGACGAAGCGGGCCTCGCCGCCTATGCCGCGCGCGCGCGGCGCGACGGCTTCACCGGCATGATGGCGATCCACCCGTCGCAGGTCGAACCGATCAACGCCGCCTTCACCCCCAGCGCCGACGAAGCCGCGCGCGCGCAGGCGATCGTCGATGCCTTCGCCGCCAATCCCGGCGCGGGCGTGCTCCAGGTCGACGGCAAGATGGTCGACGCCCCGCATCTGAAACAGGCGCGGCATATTCTGTCGCTGGCGGACTGACCGAACCGCCTTTACTGCGTTACAAACTCGCCTTGAACAGCGCGAGCTGGCGGGCCCACGCCTTTTCGGCCGCGGCTTCGTCGTAAACGCGGCCATCAGGCGGGCACCAGCCGTGCTGCGCCGGATAGACTTCGACCTCATGCCATTGCGGGCGCGGTTCGAGCACGGCCTTCAGCAAGACCTTCTCGTTCGGCGATTCCTTGTCGTCATCCTCGGCGATTGCGAACAAATAGCCGGCGTTGGTCCCCGGAATCAGCAGATGCGGGCTGTCGGGCTTGTCGGTGCCGACGCCGCCGCCGTGGAAACTCGCGGCCGCGCGCACGCGGTCGGGTTTCAGCGCGGCGGTATAGATGGTCATCGGTCCGCCCATGCAATAGCCGCTCGTGCCGATGCCGCGCGCGGTGTCGACCTCTGCCTGCGCGTCGAGGAAGGCGACATGCGCCGCAGCGTCGGTTTCGACCCGCGGCCGCGTCAATTGCTTCAGATAACCGAACAGCTTTTCGCGCACCGCGGCGACGCCCCAATGATTTTCGGCATCGACCACCGGCGCCTTTTGCCAGCGGTAGAAGGGATTGACGCACAGCACCGCATAGCCCTCGCCCGCCAGCCGGTCGGCCATCTGGCGAAAGGCGGGACGCAGCCCGCGAATGTCGGGCCACACGACCACGCCGGGGTGCTTGCCCTCGGCCGGCGCGACGAAATAGGCATCGCAAATCCCGTCGGCGGTGGTGATGGTGACGTCGCGGCCCTTTACGGGCTTGCCCACGATGGCGCGCGCGGGAAGCGCCGCCATCAACGCACCTGCCCCGGCAAGCGCGGAAAAGCTGCGGCGAGCGACGGGCATTCCCGCGCGGTCGCGATCGGCTTCCATCTTTTCGGTACACATAGGGGGCTCTCTCCTTGGGGGCTCTTGGGAAAAGCCGCAGAAAACTGCGCAACTTTACTCGCGATTCACGTTGCCGTCCCGTCTTCGGGATCAAACCGGGCGCAAGGTTAGTCGGGCATTCTATTGTAGGACAGCGGTTTTTTGAGCGGCGGCATTGTCGCCAATCCCTCGTCCAATAGTCTTATTGGTTTGTCGTCCCAGCCTTCGCCGGGATGACCAAACAGAAACGACCGTTTGGGCCGAACTCGCGACCCACTAAGCGGCGAGCCTTGCCACGTCCTCGAACGTCGTCACCACATGATGCACGCCGACTTCGCGCAGCACCGCACCATGCGCTGCGCGGTCGAGAATGTGCCCGGCGCCGCAAAAGCCGATGACGGTCATCCCCGCGGCAAGCGCCGCCTGCGCGCCAGTCGGTGAATCTTCCACGGCAAGACAGCGCGCGGGATCGACGCCGAGCCCTTTCGCCGCCGCGAGATAAATGTCGGGATGCGGCTTGCCGCGGTCCCAACCGTCTGCGCTGTAGATATGGGTCCCGAAATGATGATCGAGCCCGAACAGGCCGAGCGCCCAGCCGATATATTCAGCGCGGCTCGACGAAGCGATCGCGCGCGGCATCGCCCCCAGTCGGTCGAGGAAATCGGCGGCGCCGGGGACGGCGTCGAAACCCGCCATATAGCGCGCCCGCGCCCGCTCGCGGTGCGTTTCGCGAAAATCGGGGGGAAGCGGCCGCCCGTAGCGCGCCTCGATCCGCCGCTGCGTCTCCTGCCAATTATGGCCATAATAGTCGCGCAGGCATTCCTCGTAGGTCGCGGGCATCCCCGCTGCGGTCAGGCTTTCGGCGAGCGACTGGTTGGCGCGAACCTCACTGTCGGCGATGACGCCATCGAAGTCGAAGATGATGGCGGCGGGGCTCACTCCACCGTGACCGACTTTGCCAGATTGCGCGGCTGGTCCACGTCGGTCCCCTTCGCGACCGCGACATGATAGGCCAGCAATTGCACCGGCACCGCATAGACGAGCGGCGCGATCAGCGGATGGACCTTGGGCATTTCGATCGTCGCCATGCAGCCCTCGCCCGCTTCGGCGAGCCCTTCGGCGTCGCTGATCAGCACGACCTTGCCGCCGCGTGCCATGACTTCCTGCATATTGCTGACGGTCTTTTCGAACAGCGGACCCGATGGAGCGAGGACGATGACCGGAACCGCTTCGTCGATCAGCGCGATCGGGCCGTGCTTCATTTCGCCCGACGCATAGCCTTCGGCGTGGATATAGCTGATTTCCTTGAGCTTGAGCGCGCCTTCGAGCGCGAGCGGATAGTCGGGGCCGCGGCCGAGGTAGAGGACATCGCGCGCGGGGGCGACGAGGTGCGCCATCGCGGCGATTTCCTCGTCATGCGCAAGCGCGGCGTTCAAGGCGGCGGGCGCCTCGATCAGATGTTTGACGATGTCGCGCTCTTCGGCGGCGGTGAGCTTGCCCTTTTTGAGCGCGAGGTGCGCGGCAAGCGCTGCAAGCACCGCGAGCTGGCAGGTGAAGGCCTTGGT
>JBGTUD010000245.1:0-4766 GCA_041939405.1 Sphingopyxis sp.
GGGCGCAAGCGCCGCTGCGGCTGGTTCGACGCGGTGCTGGTGCGGCAAAGCTGCGCGGTTTCGGGCGTCACCGGCGTTGCGCTGACCAAGCTCGACGTTCTCGACGGGTTCGACAAGGTCCGCATCTGCACCGGCTATCGCCTGCGCGGAAAGATCCTCGACTATTTCCCGGCGCACGCCGCCGATCAGGCGGAAGTCGAGCCGATCTACGAGGAAATGGACGGCTGGCACGAATCGACCGCGGGCGCGCGCAGCTATGCCGACCTGCCGGCGCAGGCGATCAAATATATCCAGCGCGTCCAGGAATTGATCGAAACGCCGATCGCGCTCGTTTCGACCAGCCCCGAACGCGAAGACACGATCCTGATCCGCGACCCGTTCAGCGATTGATCCTTGCCGAAATAGAAGGAATTCCTTATATGAGCAATTATGAGGCGCTGGCTGCCTTTTGCTCGGAAGGAATCGATGCAGGCGTCGAACTGGAACGCCTCGGCGACGACCAGTTGCGATACTGGATCAACTTTCTGGGCAAGATCACGTCGCGCCAACAGGATTACCGCAGCGATTCCATTTATCTGGAATGGAACGGGATTCCGATCTTCTGCGCTGGGACCGGCGATATTCTGGTCGTTTATGCAGTCGAAGAGGAAACGGACGGAACGATGGTTGCAACGATCCTGCTGGCAGGCCGTAAAGCGCCGTCGAACATATCGCTTCCCGCCGAAGCTTTGTGGACGACAGATCAAATGCGGCACGAAGTGGAGCGGCGCGCGCGGATACATTTCCCCGGATGAAGGGCAAATCGCGGAAGCTGTTCCGTAAGGAGAATATGGTCATGTCAAAAGCTGACCCGGCGACCCGCCGATCGATCGCCGACCTGGTGGACAAGGTCGCCCGGATGCCGACCCCGCCCGGCGAGCGTCCGATCGATGGCGACACGTATCGCGCCGGAGCCTTGGTTCGCAAGATGCGCCGGATGCGGGCGCTCACGCAAAAGCAGCTGGCCGAGCGACTGGGCGTCAGCCAGGCGCGCGTCAGCGAGATCGAAACCGGCATCGGTGTCCAGGGGCTGACCTGGGCCTTGATGGAACGGATCGCGCGGGCCTGCGAAATGGGGTTTTTCGTTCAGCCCAATGACGATGCACATCTGATCGATGCCTACACGCTCGAACCGCATGGAAAGGTCATCGCGGACGAAGATGACCGCAGCGTCGCCTATGGCTGATGGCCTGCTGCTGGCCAAGGAGGCGTTTGGTTTTGGGGGCGCGTTGCTGCTCGCCGTTCCGTGGCTGCGCGACTATCGGCGCCGCAAAGACGCCCGAAGCATTGCCCGCGTCGAAGGGCGCGGGACGATGCAACGAATCCTCGCCCGGCTGAAAGCCGAGGATCAGGCCTGGTTCAACGCACCAAAACGCATCGATGGCCTCTGCGCGACCTGGGGGCTAATTTTGATCGCCGCCTCCTTTCTTATCGGCATTTTGACCAACCTGCGTTAGCGCAGTCGGTCGAGGAGACCCATGGCCCGCAACATCCTCGTTCTTTATGGCAGCTATCGCCGCGACCGGCAGGGCATCAAGCTGGCGCGCTGGCTGGTCGATGCGATCGCCGCGCGCGGCGACAGCGCCGAACTGGTCGACGCCAAGGCAGTCGACCTGCCGATGCTCGACCGGATGTACAAGGAATATCCGAAAGGCGAGGCGCCGGCCGCAATGGAGGAACTGGCGGGCAAGATCCGCGGTGCCGACGGCTTCGTCTTTGTCACCGGCGAATATAATTGGGGGCCGCAGCCTGGCCTTAAAAACCTCACCGACCATTATCTGGAGGAATGGTTCTGGCGCCCCGCCGCCATCGCCTGTTATTCGGCGGGTCCATGGTCGGGCGTGCGCGCGATGATGGGGTGGCGCGACACGCTGGGTGAAATGGGCATGGCGGTGATCAGCTCGATCCTGCCCGTCGGCCGCATCGGCGGCGCGTTCGACGGCGAAGGCAAGCCGACCGGCGACGATGGCGCAAGGCTGGAAAAGGCCTTTCCCCGCTTTGCCGACGACCTCAACTGGTGGATCGACGCCGCCCGCTCGCAACGCGCAAAGGTCGATCCGCCCTATTAATCACCCACATCGTCATTGCGAGCGAAGCGAAGCAATCCAGAGCGGTTTACACGGGCTTTGGATTGCTTCGCTTCACTCGCAATGACCGAATATGTCACCCCGTCTTGAGTTCGGTGCTCAGCCGCAGGCTGGCGCGCCAGAAGTAAAAGGCAGGGATCAGCCCCAGCCACGCCGCACCATAGAGGACATAGCGCACGCTTTCCTGGCCATAGGCGGGCGCGAGCGCATCGGACAGCACGCCGAACAGGAACGGCCCGAAACCCAGCCCGATCAGATTCTGTCCGAACAGCATGATCGACGCGGCGACCGCGCGCGCCTGGGGCCGCACCAGTCCCTGCACGCAGCCATAGGCGGGGCCGTAATAGGCCGTATTGAGCACCGTCGGCACGATGAGCAGCGCAACCGCGACGATCCAATTCTCCATATAATAGCCAAGGAACAGGATCGGCGCACCGACCGCCATGCCATAGGCGGGAAAGGTCAGAATATGCTTTTTGTCGCGTTTGCCGAACACGTCGGCCATCTTGCCGCCGAGCCAGGTGCCGAGCACTCCGGCGAGCCCCAGCACCACCGCCATCGACAGCCCCGCCTCCGTCGTCGAGAGGCCGTGGCTGCGGATGAAGAAGCTGATCGTCCACAGCGCCTTTCCATAACCGAGAAAGGCCGTGACCGACGCGGCGATGAGAATGAAGACGAAGGCCCGCGAAGCGAAGATTTCCTTGAGCGCCGCACCGGTCGACAACTGCGCCGGGGCTGCCGCCACAGCTTCCGCAGGGCGCAGATGACGCGGTTCGCGCAGGACAAATAGGATGAAGAGCGCGAGCAGCAGTCCCGGCAGCCCGACGAGCATCAAAGCGACGCGCCAGCCGTAAAGATCGTTCACGATGCCGCCGATGATCAATCCGAGCAGCGAGCCGATCGGCACCCCCATGCCGTAAAAGGCGATCGCCGACGAACGCTTCTCTGCCGGCACGCTGTCGGTGATGAGCGAGTGCGCGGCGGGGGTGCACCCCGCCTCGCCGACGCCGACGCCGATACGCGCGAACAGCAGCTGCACGAAATTCTGCGCAAGGCCACACACCGCGGTCATCGCCGACCAGATGGCAAGCGCGAGCGAGATCAAACGGACGCGATTGGTCCCTTCCTTGTCGGCATAGCGCGCGATCGGAATACCGAGCAGCGCGTAAAAGACGGCAAAGGCCGGACCCGCGAGCAGGCCCAGTTCGGTATCGGACAGGCCAAGGTCGCCCTTGATCGGTTCGGCGAGAATATTGACGATCTGCCGATCGAGAAAATTGAAAATATAGACGACCAGCAAAACCCACAGCATCGTCCGGGTACGCGCGGCGGCGCTGTCGGCGGCAGACGACCCAGAGCCCGCGGCAAACGCAGCTTTTTCGTTCATCATTCTCTCCCGGACGCGGACGGTGCAGATGGGGGGTGCCGCTGTCAATGCCGCTGCGGCGCGCGGAAAATCGGCGCTTGCAATTGCCGCTACGGCTGCCAGCCTTCGTTCGCTGGAAAAAAATTCCCGATCGTAACCGCGCGCCCCTCCCGCCGCCGCCGGAGTCGGACTGGAGCGACGCCGATGTGCCGGCGGCGAGCTATTTCTATGAGCAGGCGAAGGGGAAGCGGGTGACGCCGGCGTTTCGGGTGGGTGCCGGGTGCTGATTGTTGAACCCAGCTATGTCCGCTGGCGACCGAAAGCTGCCCTCAACTCTATCGTCATCCCGGCGAAGGCCGGGATCTCGCCGGTGCGATAAACGGTTAGGGTGATATCCCGGCCTTCGCCGGGATGACGGATAAAAGAAGATCGGGAAACCACCCCAACCCGGACGTCCGAAAAAGACTGTCCTACATCCCCCGGCTGTGCCAGCCTTCGTCCCGCTTCCTTCAATCGGTGGACAGAAGGGCGCTACCCCGCATTTTACGCGAGCCGCCGCCGTGCGCGGCATATCCATCAGGCCGGTCAATCGGCAGCTGC
Organism: Sphingopyxis sp.; assembly: GCA_041939405.1. Lineage (GTDB taxonomy): Bacteria > Pseudomonadota > Alphaproteobacteria > Sphingomonadales > Sphingomonadaceae > Sphingopyxis. Next base: position 4,093 of record JBGTUD010000245.1, read on the forward strand.
ACAAGGCTAACTTTTACTGACCTTTGGACTCGTCGCCTACCCATCGCGGGTCGCGCTCAGAGGCGCTCCTGCCGCTTGCGCCAGCCCATTTCCTCCAGCTCGAGCAATTCCATCGGCACGTGGATCGTCCGCGTCGCAAGGCGCACTTCGACGAGGAAGAGCAGCAGCGACGCGAGCAGCAGCAGCATCGCCAGCGCGAACACCCACGCCGCCGCGGCGCCAAGGTTGAAGCCGACGAACGCCTGCGCGAACAAGAGCGCGACGAGCAGGCAGACGACGATCCCGCACGCGACTGCCGCGGCGATCGAATTGTTGATGATGTCCATCCGCCGGTCGACGACGCGCAGCTCGGCGACGAGCCGCTCATGTTCGCGCCCTTCGGTCGCGCCCCATTGTTCGATCAGCACGCGCGACCGGTCGACGACCCGCGCGAGCCGCCCGGTAAAGACGTTGAGCAGGCTGCCGGTCGCGACCAGCAGGAACACCGGTGTGACCGACAGCTGGATGATCTCCGCAATGGCCCCGAGGCCGGCGGCGGAGGGGTCAGCCCCCACGCATCAGCCCCCGCCGCCCGCGGCGACCGACGGCGTGTTCACGCCGTGCATCGCCAGGAATTTGCGGACGTTGCGCGCCGCCTGGCGGATGCGCTGTTCATTCTCGACCATCGCGAGGCG
>JBGTUD010000246.1:0-4765 GCA_041939405.1 Sphingopyxis sp.
TCTAATGATAAAAGAACCTTTAGCGTTCCCTCTTACTAATGGAGGATTTCTCGAGGGTCTTTCAATTGTGCTCGATAACGCAAGCTCTGCTTTTGTGTCTGATCTGGGTGCTGGCAAGCACCCGAGCCCTCTCGACTGTAATCTTCAAATCTTTATCTAGCAGTAGCTTTTGACCGCATCAAAAAATATTGTTCCTATCCAAAGTTATCGCAGTTTAAAGATTTGGCGTATAATCTTTTAACAGTAACTTGCCAGCATAGTAATACGAAATAATAACTTTTTCCCAAAATCGCCGATTTTAAGAGTTAAAAAATCGGTGTTAGAATTACGGCAGGGACTTGAAATTTTGTACAGCTCCTAGATGATGCTCAAATCAACAGCAACCCAAATTTCAAGTTTCAGGAATATCGGGAAGGGGGTTTTCTAGAACCCCTGTTTTCAGACAAATTCACATCATAGATAGACATACATATCCATAGGGGGATAGATGTTTTGGCAGTCAAAAGTGTGGTGATTTACAAAACTTATAGACTGAAAACCAGAAAAGATTGGACAAAAATCAACCCAGACTATGAAAGATAATCGTTGGGACCATGGCTTAGGCTATGTTAAAACTTGGTCCGACCCCTTATTGACCCCTTATCGACCCCTTATAGGCCAAAATGGCCCAATTTTGACCAAAAAACTTGTGCACGCCACTGCTACTGAACGGAAAGAGATAGAAAGATGATCGACCCGGGGATTTGAAGGTCTTGATCTAAATTGTGGCTTAGGCTATATAAGAACTTGATCTGACCCCTTAAAGGCCCCTTAAATGACCCCTTATTGACCCCTTATGGGCCAAAAAATGAAAATTTTTAACTTTGAGCTAGAAGAAAAGTTAGACCGACATTCTGACGTAGAATTTGACGGCGAATCCGATGGTGACAGTCCCAACCGACGATCTCGCCCGCGCCCAGGTTGCGGACAAGGCGCATCGTGCCGGTGTGGCAGAAACGGCAGTTCAAGGTGCAGCCGACCTGGCTCGACACGCACAAGGTTCCCCGATCAGCGTCGGGGATGAAGACCATTTCATATTCCTGCCCGTCGGCGGCGGCGAGCAGCCATTTGCGCGTGCCGTCGCTCGACACCTGCGCCTCGCGCACCGTCGGGCGGCCGATGATGAAGCGGTCGGTCAGCCACGGGCGCATCGCTTTCGCGATGTCGGTCATCGCTTCGAAATCGGTGACGCCGCGGTGATAGATCCAGTGCCAGATCTGCTTGGCGCGCAGCTTCGCGGCCTTTGCGTCGAGGCCCGCCTCGACCAGCACGCCGCCGATCGCATCGCGGCTGAGCCCGACCAGGTCGATACGATTGCCCCCGCGCAGCGGGACGGTGCCCGTCGTGACGGGGTCGATATGGCCGGGAATCTGCATGATGCGGCGCGATATAGGGGCGAAGCGGCGAAAGCGCAATCGGGCGTGATGGGCTCCGGCTGGGGGAGGGGGGCAGGGGTGGCGACAAAGAAGAACGAGGGTTCTCGGTCGAAGGCTGCCCTCAACTCTATCGTCATCCCGGCGAAGGCCGGGATCTCGCCGGTGCGGCAAATCGTTAGGGTGAGATCCCGGCCTGCGCCGGGATGACGGTTAAACTGTTGGCAACTCCACCCCAAAAGCTGCCGCAACCCCGTTCTCATCCCAAACCAAGGCCGGGGCCGCGATCGTGCCCTGATCGCGGCTCCGGCGCTGACGGACCGTGCAACTAGGGTCCGCCGGTTATTTGCGGATCGAACTGACCCGGATCGGTTCGGCGCGTGTGGCGTTCGCGACCACGACGTCGGCCTGAACCGATGCCAGCGCGCGCGTTTCACGGCGGCACTGGCGTACGTCATTCTTGCCGGCCAGGTCATAGCCCGGCGCCGCACCGCACACCTCGACGACGGCGCGCCAGATGCGGCGGTCGAGCACCCTCACGCCGGTCTCGGTGCGAAGATCGAGGTCGCTGTGCGTCACGGCGACGCTTGGGTTCGCGGGCGGGCTCGCCGGTGCAGTTTGTGCTAACGCGGGCTGGCCGACCGTGATGGCGGCGAGCGCGGCGAGGATCAGATGCTTTGTCATCTTCTGTCTCCTTCGACCGGCTGGAGAGGAGGGGAGGAAGCCGGTCAGGCCAAAATAGGCCTTCGTCCGCACCGCCGGGAGCAACGATGTTGCGCGATCATTCTGCAAAATTGCAGAATGAGGAGGCGGCGATTATGGCGCACAAGACGCCATGTACGATTGGAACGACCTCAAGGCCTTTTTGGCCGTTGCGGAGAGCGGCAGCACGCTCGCCGCCGCGCAGGCGATGCGCGTCAGCCAGACGACCGTGGCGCGCCGCATTGCCGCGCTCGAAGCCGCAACGGGGGTCACGCTCTTTGAACGGCGGCAGGCGGGCTATGCGCTGACGCCGGTGGGGGAGGCGATGCTGGCGAGCGCGATGGCGGTGCGCGACGCCGCCGAACGCTTTGGCGACGCTGCGGGCGCGCGCTCGCGCGACGCTGGCGGAACCGTCAGCGTCACAACGATGGAAATCGTCGCGGTCACGATCCTGCCGCCGATCCTGCGCGACCTGCGCGCCGAACATCCGGGCATCCATATCCAGCTCGATACTGCGGACGAACCGCGCGACCTGGCGGCGGGTGCCGCCGACATTGCGATCCGCAGCAGCAAGCAGCCATCGGGCGCGGGCCTTGTCGGACGGCGCATCGCCGATAATCCGTGGACCGTTTATTGCAGCCGCGACTATGCCGACCGCCACGGCGTTCCGCACAATCGCGAACAGCTGGCCACGCATCCCTTCATCGGCGGCGGCGGCGGGGTTTGGGAACCCTATCGCGCATGGCTGCGCCAATATGGGCTCGAGGAGGCGGTGGTCATGCAATATGACACCGCCACGGGTCTGCTTTCGGGCGTGCGCGCGGGCATGGGGCTGAGCGTCCTGCCCGCCTATATCGCCGACCGCGAACCCGACCTCATCCGCTGCCTGCCGCCCAAGAGCGACGACACCACGGGCCTCTGGCTGCTCACCCACGAACGGCTGCGCCACGTCCCGCGTGTGCGGCTGGTGCTCGATTTTCTGGCGAGGGAATTGACCCGGCTGGGGCGGGAATAGCGCGGCAGGAAAATGCCTGTCCTACTTGGATTCGCTGTCATAGGCTCGGTCTTTATGACGCAAGCGTCCAACATCGTCGCAGCGCTATATGGGGGGGGCGAGCCGATGATGCGGCGCGTATGCGATTCCGGAGTGAAGTTGCCCAGTTTTGCGTGGCCCACCTTGCAAATCGCCGCCCCACCGGGAATCGCGAGTAAAGTTCGTCGGAAAACGGCGCTTCGCTCACCGCGCCTCAGCGCAGCCGTGCGCATCCCAGCGCCGCCGCGTCGATCGCCGTCGCGGCGCCGCGCAGGCGATAGGTGTCGGCGATCGCGCCGCCTGCCGCGGCGCTGCTTTCGACGCTCATGCTCGGGGCCGATCGCATCGCGGCGACGATCGCGGCATCCATCCGCGCGTCGCTCGCCCAGCCATGGACCCCTTGGCCGGTCAGGATGAAACGGCGGCTGCCGATCGTCAGGCGCAGGTCGCGTCCCGCCGCGCGCGCCTTCGACAGCCGGACATAAAATTGCCCGCGAATGCTCGATTTGGGCCAATAACCGACGCTGGCATAGGCTTTGACTTGGGGCGTGCCGACTGTCGCCGATGGCGCGGCGATGGCATAACAGCGCGGCCGCGCCGGATCGCGAAAGGCGCCCCAGCCGTCGAAAATGCCCAGCGCGGCGGGCGCTGCGGCAAAGGCCGCGGCGGGTATCGCCGCCATAATCAGCAGGGAAAGGGGCCAGCGCCGCATCGCGTCTCGTTCGCCCGATTATGCCCGCTTTGCAAGCATGGCTTGCACGTCGCGGTGCGTTCGTTAAGGAAGGTGGACAATTTCAGGGGCCGGAATCGGGGTGCGAATCGCCGCCGATGCTCTGTCCCCGCAAGGGACTTCTCCCGCGAAGCATTCAGGATGGCGGATTAGAATGAAAGCGACGATCGAACGCGCAGTCTTGTTGAAAAGCCTCGGCCATGTCCAATCGGTGGTCGAACGGCGCAATACGATCCCGATCCTGTCGAACGTCCTGATCGAAGCCGATGGCACGGGCCAGCTCAAACTGATGGCGACCGACCTCGACCTTCAGGTCGTCGAAACGATCGCTGCGAAGGTCGAAACGCCGGGCACGACGACGGTGTCGGCGCACACCTTGTTCGAAATCGCGCGCAAGCTTCCCGAGGGGGCGGAGGTCAGCCTGGCGGCTGCCGAGGGCAAGATGCAGGTCAAGGCCGGCCGCTCGAACTTCAACCTGCCGACCCTGCCGCGCGACGATTTTCCGGTGATTGCCGAAGGCGATCTGCCCACCAATTTCGAACTGCCGGTCGCCGAGTTGGTCCAGATCATCGACAAGACGCGCTTTGCCATCTCGACCGAGGAAACGCGCTATTACCTCAACGGCATCTTTTTCCACGTGGCAGAGGATGCGACGGGTCCGGTGCTGAAGGCTGCGGCGACCGACGGGCACCGGCTCGCACGCTACACGGTGACGCGCCCCGACGGCGCCGCGGGGATGCCCGACGTCATCGTCCCGCGCAAATGCGTCGGCGAAATCCGCAAGCTGCTCGACGAGGCAGAGGGCAATGTCGAAATCAGCCTTTCGGCGAGCAAGATCCGCTTCCAGCTCGGCAATGCGGTGCTCACCTCGAAACTGATCGACGGCAC
>JBGTUD010000247.1:0-4764 GCA_041939405.1 Sphingopyxis sp.
CAACGATAACGTGGAAGCCTTAGTAAAACTAGTACCTCTTACGCAAGAATTAGCAATTTACCTTGCCATGGCCGCCGCAAGACGATCCAGCCACAGCCGCCGGGCCAACAGCTCGCGCGCACGCTGGGCTGGCCGCATCTGGTGGCGCTGGGCGTCGGCGCGATCGTCGGCACCGGCATCCTGACGCTGATCGGCGTGGGCGCGGATCGGGCGGGGCCGGCGGTGATCCTGTCGTTCGTCGTCGCCGGAGCGATCTGCGCCTGCGCGGCGCTCTGCTATGCCGAGATGGCGCGCGCAGAACAGCATCGCCGTCTCGGCTTCGTGCAGGCGAAGGAGGTTGATCACCGCGCCCTCGATGTCGGCGGGGGCGACGGTCACGACCTGATAGGCGATGTCGCCATGGCCGCGCTCCTCGCCGACGGTCGAGATGCGCAGCGCGTCGCGCTGGTAGCGTTTGGCGAGCTGTGCGATCGGCTTGGGGATCGTGGCGGAAAACAGGAGCGTGCGGCGCGTTTCGGGGGTCGCGTCGAGGATTTCTTCCAGATCTTCGCGAAAGCCCATGTCGAGCATTTCGTCGGCCTCGTCGAGCACCGCGACACGCAGCGCTTCGAGGTCGAGCGCGCCGCGTTCGAGATGATCGCGCAGGCGCCCCGGCGTGCCGACGACGATATGCACGCCCTGGTTCAGATTGCGGCGTTCGCGGCTGGCATCCATGCCCCCGACGCAGGTTGCAATGCGCGCGCCGGCCTTGGCGTAAAGCCAGCCGAGCTCGCGGCTGACCTGCAACGCCAGTTCGCGCGTCGGCGCGACGATCAGCGCGAGCGGCGAGGTTGCAAAGGGCAGGCGGCCGTCCTCGAGCAGCTGGTCGGCCATCGCGAGGCCGAAAGCGACGGTCTTGCCCGATCCGGTCTGCGCCGAAACGAGAAGGTCGCGGCCGGTGGCGTCGGTTTCGGTGACCTGCGCCTGGACGGGGGTGAGCGCTTCATAGCCGCGCGCGATGAGGGCGTCCGCAAGGACGGGCGAGAGATTTTCGAAAGCCATTATTCTTCTTATCCTGTGCGGCGCTGCTTTGCCGCCAAATATTTCGTCACCCTGAACTCGTTTCAGGGTCCATGGCCCAAGATCGCAGCGTCAGGCCATGGATGCTGAAACAAGTTCAGCATGACGGGAATGATATGTTGGTCTTTTTCCTAAAGGGCCTGGCCCGCCGCATATCCGCTGGCCCACGCCCATTGAAAATTATAGCCGCCCAGCCACCCGGTGACATCCACGGCTTCGCCGACCGCATACAGTCCCGGCACGCTTTTGGCCATCATTGTTTGCGAGGAGAGATTCGCGGTCGAAATGCCGCCGACCGTCACTTCGGCCTTGGCGAAGCCTTCGGTGCCATTGGGGTGGAAAGTCCAGCGCTTGAGACGCGTTTCGGCGTCGGCAAGCTTGCGGTCGGTCAAGGCACCGAGTTCCCCGGGCAGCGCGAGGCGGTCGGCCAGCGTTTGCGCGAGCCGGTCGGGGAGGGCGATCGCCGCGGCGAGCGTGGCGCGGGGCCGCGCGCGTTTCGCGTCGAGCAGCCATCCCGGCGCCGCGTCGGGCAGAAAGTCGATCGTCACGGGCTCGCCGTGGCGCCAATAGCTGCTGACCTGAAGGATCGCGGGACCGGAGAGGCCCTTGTGGGTGAACAGCGCGGCTTCGCGGAACGCCGCCTTGCCCGCGCGCGCCTCGACCGGGGTGGCAACCCCCGACAGATCGCGGAACAGCACATCGTCGCCGCCCAATGTCAGCGGCACGAGCGCCGGGCGCGGCTCGACGACCTTCAGGCCGAACTGGCGCGCGAGATCATAGGCAAAGCCGGTCGCGCCCATTTTGGGGATCGACGGACCGCCGGTCGCGACGACAAGATTGGACGCGGCGAAAAGATGATCGCCGAAGCGGACGGCGAATGCCCGGTCGGCGTGTGAGACGTCCCGCACCGGCTGGCCGCAGCGAACGTCGACGCCGCCTTTCCGGCATTCTTCGAGCAGCATCGCGACGATCTGTTTCGCCGAGCCATCGCAAAAAAGCTGGCCGAGCGTCTTTTCGTGATGCGCAATGCCATAGGCGTCGACCAGCGCGACGAAGTCGGCGGGGGTGTAACGCGCGAGCGCCGATTTCGCGAAATGCGGGTTTGCCGAGATGTAACGATCGGGCGCGGTGTGGATGTTGGTGAAGTTGCAGCGCCCGCCGCCAGAAATGAGAATCTTTTTCCCCACCTGATCAGCATGATCGAGCAGCAGGACGCGCCGACTCCTTTGCCCCGCGACCGCCGCGCACATCAGCCCGGCCGCGCCGGCGCCCAGCACGATGGCATCATAAGCGGGAGCAGTCATGTTAGTTGAATCGTCATCCCGGCGCAGGCCGGGATCTCGCCGGTAGTTTGGGGCGAGACGGCGAGATCCCGGCCTGCGCCGGGATGACTAATGAAGGCTTGGGGTGCCAACTTCAGCGCAGCTTCGCAATCGACAGGCCATCGGCCTTGGCGCGGATTTTGACCGACTCTTCGCTGCGCGTCAGCGCCTTGGCGATCGCTTTCAGCGCCATGCCCTTTTTGGCAAGCGTATGGAGCTTGTCGATCTCCGCCGCGGTCCAGGGCTGTTTGTGACGTTCGAACCGGTCCTTCATGCCGCGCGCTCTGGCGGATGAAGGTGGCGACAAGATGGCAGGTCTCTGGACACTCGATGCCAGCGTGTGTTATGCACGTAATACACAAAGGAGATTTGCGATGCGAAACTGGACGATGGCGGCTCTTCCCCTGGCGCTTGCGATGACGGTGACGGCGTGCAGCGCCGAATCGGGACGCAGCGACGCGAATGAAAAACGCGTCGTCGATGCGGGACCGACATCGTCGCAGGGGTTCGACCTTTCGGGCTTTACGGGCGTCAAGGTCGCGGGCCCCGACGATGTGACAATCCGCCGCGGCGATGATTTCTCGATCGTCGCGCGCGGGCCGCGGGCGGTGCTCGACGAACTGGAGATCGAGCTCGACGGCGACATGCTGTCGATCGGCCGTAAAAAATCGAATTTCCGTTTCACCGGCGGCGAGGATGCGGTGACGGTGACGGTCATCATGCCCGCGCTCAGTGCGCTGCGCCTGACCGGGTCGGGCGAGGTCGAAGCCGACGCGGTCGATGGCGATACGGTCGAGGCGATCCTGACCGGATCGGGCGACCTAAATATCGCGGCGATGAACGGCAAGGCTGCGAAGCTGCGGATTACCGGGTCGGGCGATCTGAAGGTCGGCGGCGGCACGATCGCGGCGGGCGATTATGATGTGACGGGATCGGGCAGCATCGAAGCGGAGGGGCTGGCCGCGGCGACGCTCGATGTGTCGATTGCCGGATCGGGCGATGTCGATGCGAAGGCGAGCGACAGCGCGGACATCATGATCCTGGGATCGGGCAATGCGACGATCGGCGGCGGCGCAAAATGCTCGACGCGGACGCTGGGATCGGGCAACGCGATCTGCAAGTGACGCGGCGATGACGCGGCTATGGCGCCGTCCCGCCCGACGCGGTAGGATGGCGCCATGACCAGCCTGCCGCACTGGGCCGCATTGGCGGCAAGCACCCTGTTTCTCGCCGTGCCCGCATCGGGGGCCGAGAAGCGCTATGGCCTCACCAGCTTCGATGCGATCGAGGTCCGGGCCGACGTTACGGTCGAGGTGGTGAACCGCGCGCCGGTCAGCGCGGTGGCGACGGGGCCGCAGGATGCGCTCGACCGGCTGAGCGTCGAAGCGCGCGATGGGCGGCTGGTGATCAGCGAACGGCAGTTTGTCGGCGACGAAAAGCGCGTCCGGCCGCGCGGGCCGGTGATCGTGCGCGTCAACGCCGCCAATCTGCGCACCGCGACGCTGGCCGGGGCAGGGTCGCTCGCGATCGACCGGCTGGCGGGACAGCGCGCGATGGTCGGGCTGCGCGGGCCGGGGCGGGTGTCGGTCGATACTGTGGCTGCCGACCGCTTGCAGGTCGCGATGATCGGCAACGGCACGATGGCCCTTGGCGGCCAGGCCAAGAGCGCGCAGATGACGCTGTCGGGCGCGAACAGCCTCGACGCGGCGGGGCTCGCGGTCGACGCGCTCGTCAGCGATAGCGAAGGCGCGGGCGATCACCGGCTCCGCGCGGTCAAGAGCGCGGCGATCACCGCGCGCGGCATCGGGCGGACGGTGGTGCTGGGCCGGCCGACCTGCACGGTGCGGAACGTCGGCAGCGGGTCGGTGTCGTGCGGGGTTGGGGATTAGGTAGCGGGCGGCGATCGGCGACGGAACGCGAACCTTCATTTCATCGTCATCCCGGACTTGATCCGGGATTCATTACCGCGACGTCGGAAGAGTGGATCCCGGATCGAGTCCGGGATGACGAATATTGGAAGCGACAGCGCTTTACCTCATAAGCCACCTGCCGCGATCCGCGCCGGGCCCGACCTTCGTTCAATCCGCCGTCGTCGGCATCGGGCCGTTCACCGTGCTTGCGCGCCGGAGATTTTCCATCCCCGGCAGCGGATCGGCCGGAAGCTCGAACGGTGCCGGCATCGGCGGTTGCACGCTCAGTTTGTCGGCAAAGAGCAATCGTCCGGGTCCCAGCTTGTAAAGGATCATCGGCAACAGCTCTTCGCCGAATACGAAGCATCCCTCGCTGCGTCCCAGCTTGCCTTGCGTCGCGATCAGCGAGGGTTCGGCATACCAGGCGCCATGGACGACGATCGCGCGGATGTCGGCATTGTTGTTGTCGGGCT
>JBGTUD010000248.1:0-4758 GCA_041939405.1 Sphingopyxis sp.
AGATTCCGCACTTTTTAGCGCTTGCGATTAAAAAGACGGAAGATTACAGAGCAGCGAATATTCCGATGCTTCCGGTAGTGCACGGCTTTGCGCCAGCGCCTCGATCCCCAGCTTCGCATATTCATCGACGCGCGCGCGTTCGCCGAACGGGTTGAGCCCGGCAGCGAGCCAGGCCCCGTCGGCAAAGCCTTTCAGGCTTGCCGGGTCCGGTCCCTGAATGGCGAGGATGATGTTCGCGCCCTTCAGCGTCGCGGCGCGATCGCCGACGCTGGCACCCGCGGCGGCATAGTCGGCATCGGAGACCGATGCGGCCTCCCCCGCCCCCGATTCGATGGCAACTTCAGCGCCCAGCCCAATGAATTTCTTCACGGTTTCGGGGGTCGCGGCGACGCGAGTCTCGCCCGGGGCGAGCTCTTTCAGAACAGCAATGCGCATATCGGCCGGGTCAGGACGCGATCAGGAGGACAACAACGATGGTTGCGATCCCGGTCAGAATCGAACCGATCTTGAGCAGGCTGAGGAAACCCGAATAGGTTTCGTTCGCCGCCTTCATTTCCTGCTGTGCCATCGCTTTTCCCCTTCACCCGTCCCGGCAACCGCGCCCTGCGCGTCGCCCGGTATCGCCAGAATCGGCCGTCGCGCCGGTCTTAGCCACGCATATGACGATGCTCAATAGCCGGTTTGGTTCCGCGCCCAATGATGGCAAAAGCCGAACGGCCTTAATCGCCCCTTTACCCCTCTCGGGTTAAATGAGGCGTTCACAATAGCAACATGATCCACGGCGCTCGAGGGAGCATATCCAGACGATGGCTAGCACGCGCGACACCCGAACGGTGATGATCGTCGACAGCGAGGCGGCGCAGCAGCGCTTTCTGTCGGCGCTTGTATCGCGCGGCGGATGGCGCAGCGTCATCGCCGCCGACACCGACACCGCGCTTGCCAAGCTGGGCACGCAAGAGGGCATGGCGCTCGACGCCGTACTGGTCGATCAGGGTGCGCCGGGATTGGATATCGCCGATTTCGTCGCCGAGCTGCGCCGCTGGCGCCCCGCGCTGCCGCTTGTCGTCATCACGATGCGCAACGGGGTCGAAGTCGCGGTAAAGGCGATGCGCGCCGGGGCGAGCGACTTCGTTCAGAAACCCATCGCGCCCGACCGGCTGCTCGAAGCGCTCGACCGGGCGATGGCCGATGGCGGTCCGCAGGGCGAGCTTCGCCCGCTCACCGAAAAATTGCGTGCGCCGCTGGCGTTCGAGGAAATCATCGGGTCGAGCCCCAATTTCCGCAGCGCGCTGGCGATTGCCGCCAAGGCGGCGCGCGCGCGCGTGCCGGTGATGATCAACGGCAAACCCGGCACCGGCAAGGAAGTTTTCGCCCGCGCGATCCACGGCGCCAGCCCGCGCGCGCGCGGCCAGCTCGTCATGGTCGATTGCTCGGCGGTGTCGCCAGGGCTTATCGGATCGGGGCTGTTCGGCCACGAACGCGGCGCCTTTCCCGGCGCCTTCGACCGGCAGGTCGGCCGGCTCGTCCAGGCCGACGGCGGCAGCATCATCATCGACCATGTCGAATGCATCCCGCTCGAAACGCAGGCCAAGCTGGTCGAGTTTCTGAACACCGGCGAAGTGCAGATGATCGGCGGATCGATCCGCCAGACGGTCGACGTCCGCATCATCGCGACGAGCGCGAGCCCGCTCGACAAGCTCATCGAGGCGGGGCATTTCCGCGAAGACCTGTTCTACGCGCTGTCGAGCGCGCAATTCACCCTGCCCTCGCTCTCCGAGCGCCGCGGCGACGTCGGCCCGCTCGCGCGGCATTTGCTCGCGCGCATCGGCGGATTGCCGGGCATGGGGCAGATCGGGATAACCGACGACGCGCTGCGCCTGCTGGCCGCCTATGCCTGGCCGGGCAATGTCCGCCAGTTGCAGGACGTGCTGTTCCGCGCCGCGGTGGGCAGCACCACCGACGTCCTCACCGCCGCCGACTTTCGCGCGATCGAAGCGACGCTTGGCGGCGGAACGCTCAGCGATGGCGAGGTGGCGATCAATGGCGAGGCGATCGGCGTCACGCTCTATCTTCCCGATGGCAATCTGCGCCCGCTCGAAGACATTGAAGCCGACGTCATCCGCCTCGCGATCGGCCATTATCGCGGCCGCATGAGCGAAGTGGCCCGCCGCCTCGGCATCGGCCGCTCGACGCTCTATCGCAAGCTCAGCGACCTGGGAATCGACACGGCCGCCTGACCGCTTTCGCCGCCCCCGCGAAGGCCGGAGTGGCGGATCGAGTAGGTCAGCGCCCGCCCCGACGAAACGGCCGGTGCCGTTTCATCCAGCTTTTGCCCCGCCGCCAGCTTTTCTTGAGGCCGCGCTCGGTAAAACTCTCGAACATTGCGTCGGGGCTGGTTGGGTCGAGCAATTCATTATCGGCGATGAAATCGTCCATCGGGCCCGGCGCGACCAGATCGAGCGGTTCGAGCGAACGCCCCGGCGCGCGCAGCGCCTCAATCGCCGCGATCAGCGACCCCGAACCATCAAAAGCGCGCGCGACCTCCGCCGGATCGACGTCCAGATGTTCCGCCAGCAGCGATTCGCGCAGCTTGCGGATCGTCGGCCCGGCGCCGCGGTTCGCCGGGAGCGCGGCGTCGATCGTCACGTCGCATTCGCTGTCGAGCCCCATCGAGCGGTTGTTCATGTTCGACGACCCGATGCGCAGCAGCCGGTCGTCGACGATGGCGGTCTTCGCATGCACATATATGGGATCGCCGCCCGCGGTATGCGGGACATAGATGCGAAGCCGGCTCCCATGCCGGGCCTTCGCAATCGCCCGCACCAGCTTCACGCGCGCGGCATCCATCGCCATCTGTTCCAGCCAGCCATCGGCCGTTTCCGGCATCACCATCACAAATTCGGGGGGATCATCTTCTTCGAGCCGCGCGGCGATCGCGGCGGCGATCTTGCCGCTCGTGAAATATTGATTCTCGAAATAGATGAAACGCTCCGCCGCCGCGATCATGTCGAGATAGAGCTGCTCGATCTCGCGCACTTCGGGATAGCCGTCATATTCGGCGCGCGACCGCGAAATGGCGACGTCGACATCGGTAAAATCAGCCTCAAGCGCGGCGGGCCAGTTTTCGCCGTCGCCCTTGACGTCGCGCAGCGGCTTTTTCGTTGCGCGCTGCCAGCGTTCGTTGCCGAGTTCGGCAAGCGCGCGCCCGACATCGCCCGCGAGAATCATCGTCGAATCGTGCCAGGGGGGATAAGGCTTGCGATCGGGATTGCTGCGCCGCGCGTCATCGTCCCGGTGCTCGCGCGTGTCCCAGCGCGATGCCGCGACGTCGATTCCGCCGCACACGGCCAGATGATCGTCGAAAACCGCGACCTTCTGATGATGGCTGCACCCAGCGGGATGCGCACTGTCGAGCCGAAAGCTGATCGAGCGCGTCGCTTTCCAGCGCAGGATGATCGCGAGGATGCTCGGCACCAGAAAATGCTTCAGTCCGCCGAAGTTCCAGCGCAAAATGTCGATGTCGCGGCTGGGTTTGGCCCGCGCCAGGCCAAGCAGGTAATGGCCGAGCGATTCGCCCCGGCCCTTGGCGTCGGGCTCCAGCGTGATACGCGGATCGAAATCCCAGCCGATCAGCAGGATGCGTTCCTTCGCACCCGCCATCAGGTCTTTCAGCAACCGGAAATAATCGGCGGCATCGACGATCATCCGCGCTTTTTCGGCGCGTTCGATCCGCCAGCAATTGCGGCCTTCGACGACAATCGGTTTCAGATCGGTGCCCATCGCCGCCGACACGCTCGGCGGCGGCGATGGTTGCGCCGGCACGGCGTCAGGCCGCGAAGAATTGTTCGGGGGTCAGCGTCATCAACGCCTCGCTGCCCGCCTCGATCTTGCGGCGCAGCGCCCCCGCATCGGGCAGGAAGCGCTCGCCAAAATGGCGGGCCGTGACGATCTTCGCCTCCAGGAAATCCTTGTTTCCGCGCCCGTCGGTCAGCGCCGCCTGCGCCGCTTCGGCCATGCGCAGCCACATCAGGCCGAGCGCGACGATGCCGGTGATATGCATATAATGATATGCGCCCGCGCCGACATTGTCGGGGTTCGTCATCCCATTCTGCATGAACCACATCGTCGCGGCTCTGAGTTCGCCATTCGCCTTTTCGAGCCGGCCTGCGAAATCGGCGAGCGCCGGCTTGTCCTTTGCCGCGGCGCATTCGGCGTCCACGATCGCAAAAAGGGCCTGAATGGCGCGCCCGCCATTCTGCGCGAGCTTGCGGCCGACAAGGTCCATCGCCTGAACCCCGTTCGCACCTTCATAGATCATGGTGATGCGCGCATCGCGAACATATTGGCTCATGCCCTGTTCCTCGATGTAACCATGGCCGCCGAATATCTGCTGCGCGTTGGTCGCGACTTCATACCCCTTGTCGGTGCCATAGCCCTTGATCACGGGGGTGAGCAGGCTGACGAGGTCGTCGGCCTGTTGCCGTTCCTCCTCGCTTTCGGCGAGGTGCGCCAGATCGACCTGGAGCGCGCCCCACAGGCACAGCGCGCGCAGCCCTTCGACGGTCGCCTTGGCGTCCATCAGCATCCGCCGCACGTCGGGGTGGACGAACAGCGGGTCGGCCTTTTCCTGCGGGTCTTTCGGCCCCGTCAGCGCGCGTCCCTGGCGGCGGTCCTGCGCATATTGAAGGGCGTTCTGGAAAGCGACGTCGGCTTGTCCCAGCCCCTGAATGCCGACGCCGAGGCGCGCGGCGTTCATCA
>JBGTUD010000249.1:0-4742 GCA_041939405.1 Sphingopyxis sp.
CATCGCGCTCGTTGCGCTCTATCGTCCGGGGCCGATGGACAATATCCCGCTGTTCGGCGCGCGCAAGAACGGGCGCGAGCCGATCGCCTATCCGCACCCGCTGCTGGAGGGCATCCTTGCCGAAACCTATGGCATCTTCGTTTATCAGGAACAGGTGATGCAGGCCGCGCAGATCCTGGCGGGCTACAGCCTTGGCGGCGCCGACCTGTTGCGACGCGCGATGGGCAAGAAGATCCAGGCCGAAATGGACGCGCAGCGCGAGACCTTCGTAAAAGGGTGCGGCGAGCATAATGGCATCGACGCGAAGACGGCGAACGAACTGTTCGACTTGATCGACAAATTCGCGGGCTATGGCTTCAACAAGAGCCACGCGGCCGCTTATGCGCTGCTTTCCTACCAGACCGCATGGTTGAAGGCGCATTATCCGCATGAATTTTTTGCGGCGTCGATGTCGTTCGACAGCCACCAGACCGATAAATTGTCGGTGTTCATCGACGATATGCGGCGGCTGGGCATCGACGTCGCGCCGCCGTCGATCAACGAAAGCGAAGCCGATTTTTCGGTCGGGCGTACCGACGCCGGCCTTGCGGTGCGCTATGCCCTGGGAGCGCTGAAAGGGGTCGGCGAAAAGGCGATGGAAGCGTTGGTCGCGGAACGGCGGACAAAGGGTGATTTCGCGTCGCTTGACGATTTTGCGGGCCGCATCGATCCCAAGCTGCTCAATCGGCGCCAGATCGAGGCGCTCGCGGGGGCGGGCGCGTTCGACCCGGTCGAGCCCGACCGCCCGCGCGCCTTTGCCGGCGCCGAGGCCCTGCTCGCCTGCGCAAACGCGTCGGCGCACGAGCGATCGACGGGGCAGGGGGGCCTGTTCGGTGGTGACATTGCGATTGCGCCGGCGCTCCAATTGCCCGCGGCCGAACCCTGGACGCTCGCCGAGCGGATGACGCGCGAGAAGGAAGCGTTCGGTTTCTATTTTTCGGCGCACCCGGTCGAACAATATGAAGCGATATTGTCGGCGCGCGGCGCGCGCACCTATGGCGATATTTGCGAAAATATCGAAATGACGCCGGGCACCCGCATCCCCATGATGATGGCGGCGATGGTCGAAAGCGCGCGGGCGCGCGTATCGCAGCGCGGCAACCGCTTTCTCAATCTGACGCTGTCCGACCGCAGCGGGCAGTTCCAATCGAGCTGTTTCGACGAAGCTGCGGGCAAGGTACTCGAAGGACTGGCGGGCGAAGGCGGCTGCGCCTTGCTGTCGGTCGAACTCGACCTGCTCGAAGGCGAAGAGACGCCGCGCGTGACCGTTCGCGGCGCACAGCCGCTCGCCGAAATCGCGGCGACGGCATCGCTTCAGCTTTTGTGCCGCGTCGACTTGCCCGAAGCCATCGCAGAGATGGCGGGCCTGCTCGAACGGCGCGGCGATGCGCGCGGGCGCGTCATCGTCGCGACACGCGATCCCCTGACGGAAGCGGATATACGGATCGATCTGGGGCGCGGCTTTGCGCTCGGTCCCGATACGGCCGCGAGGCTCGATATGGTCGCAGGCGTTTCCGAGGTTGAGTTGTCGCTGGCAGCGCCGCGCGAGTTCCGCGCGCGCTGACACGCTTTGACCCTTGCGCAGCGGCGCTATCGCGCCCTATTCCCGAACGGCAACGACAAAAATTGAGGATGCCGCACCATGGGAATGCAGGGCCAGCCGCTGCTTGTCACCAGCCTGATCGATCACGCCGCACGCGAACATGCGGAGCGCGAAATCATATCGCGATGGGCCGACGGGAGCATAACGCGATCCAACTGGGGCGAAATCGGCGCCGACGCGCGGCGCTTTGCCGCCGCGATGGTGAAGCTGGGGATGCAGAAGGGCGACCGCATCGCGACGCTGGCGATGAACCACGGTCATCATCTGGTGAGCTGGTACGGCACCGCCGGGATGGGCGGCGTTCTGCATACGGTGAACCCGCGGCTCTTCGACGAACAGCTTGTTTATATCATCAACCATGCCGAGGACCGTGTCCTTTTCTTCGACGCGGCCTTTCTTCCGATCGTCGAGCGGCTGCGCGACCAGCTCCTCACCGTCGAACATTTCGTGCTGTTCGATGCGCCGGCAAAGGGCGATTATAAATCCTACCGCGACCTGATCGACGCCGCGGACGATGGCTTTGAATGGGTTGCCCTCGACGAGCGCGATCCTGTGGGGCTTTGCTATACGAGCGGTACGACGGGAAATCCCAAGGGCGTTCTTTACGAGCATCGCTCGAACGTCATTCACGCGATTACCGAAATCCAGCCCGACGCCTTTGACCTGTCGAGCCGCAGCGTGATCCTGCCGATCGTGCCGATGTTCCATGCGAACAGCTGGGGCATTCCCTTCGCCGCGGCAACCGTGGGTGCGAAGCTCGTCTTCTCGGCGACCAACGACGCGCAGACGCTGTGCGACCTGATGCACGCCGAAGGCGTGACCCACAGCGCGGGCGTGCCGACCGTCTGGCTCGCGATGTTCGCGCATATGGACGCGACCGGGATGGATTATGGCGAGCTGCACCACGTCATCATCGGCGGGTCGGCGGCACCGCGCGCGATGATCGAGCGCTTCATGAAAGCCGGCGTCTATGTCGGCCACGCCTGGGGGATGACCGAAACCAGCCCGATCGGGACGATGGGCAAGCGGCCGTGGAATTGGGATGCGCTGAGCTTTGACGAACAGGTCGACATCATCTCTCGCCAGGGGTGCCCGCCCTTCGGGGTCGAACTGCGCATCGTCGACGATGAGGGGGCGGAGCTGCCCCGCGACGGGCAGACGAGCGGACGGCTGCAGATTCGCGGGCCCTGGATCGTCCAGCGCTATTTCAAGGCCGACGCCGATGCCGCGGACAGCGATGGCTGGTTCGACACCGGCGACGTGTCGGTGATCCATCCCGACGGCGTCATGCAGATCACCGACCGCGCGAAGGACGTCATCAAGTCGGGCGGCGAATGGATCAGCTCGATCGAGCTGGAAAATGCCGCTGTCGGTGCGCCGGGCGTACAGGAAGCGGCGGCGGTCGGCGTCTATCATCCCAAATGGGACGAGCGCCCGATCCTGCTGATCGTCAAGAAACCGGGCGCCGAGGTGAGCGAGGCGAGCATCCTCGACTATCTGAAGGACAAGGTCGCCAAATGGTGGCTGCCCGACGAAGTCGTGTTCGTCGACGAACTGCCCCACACCGCGACGGGCAAGATTTTGAAACGGCAGATCCGCGACGATTACAAGGATTACAAGCTGAAGTCGCTGGCCGAAGCCTGATTATCGCGCCCATAACCGATTGGCGACGGGGTTTTCAGAACAGCTCCATCTGCCCGTCGCGTTCGGGCGGCTTGAACAGATCGCTGCGTAGCGGAGGGAAGCTTTTGTCCATGCCATGTTCGCGTGCGGCGCGTTTTACGCGCGCGCGAATGAGCTGGGCCCAGACGCCCTGTCCCTTCATGCGCGTGAAAAAACCGGGGTCGTTATCGCGCCCGCCGCGAATATCCTGCACCATGTGCATCACCTTCGCCGCGCGGTCCGGATAATGCGCCTCGAGCCAGGCGCGGAACAAGGGCGCGACCTCGAACGGAAGACGCATCAATATATAGGAGGCGCGGATCGCGCCTGCCTCAGCCGCGGCGGCCATGATCGCCTCGATCTCGTGATCGGTGATTGCCGGGATGATCGGTGAGATATTGACCTGCGTTGGGACCCCCGCGTCGACCAGCGCGCGGATCGCGGCAAGGCGGCGGCGCGGGTGCGGCGCGCGCGGTTCGAGCGTCCGCGCGATGTGCGGATCGAGCGTCGTCACCGACACGGCGACGCCGACCAGATTGCAGCGGGCCATATCGGCAAGCAGGTCGATGTCACGCAGCACGCGGTCGGACTTGGTCGTGATGATCAGCGGGTGCCGCGTTTCGGCGAGTACCTCAATCACCTCTCGCGTGATGCGCCATTCGCGCTCGATCGGCTGATAGCCGTCGGTGTTGGTGCCGATTGCGAGCGGAGCGGGGGTGTAGCCACGCTTCGCCAGTTCGTGCCGCAGGAGCCGCGCGGCATCGGGCTTGGCGAACAGCCGGCTTTCGCGCGGAAAGTCCCGCGCCATTTCCAGCTTGCGCCGAATATAGGAGCGGATTTCGGTGAACGGGTCGCCACGCTCGTCGAAGTCGCGTAGCGGCGCCAGCCAGGTATCGAGCAGGGCGGCGATCAGCCGGCGGTGAATCTCCTCCTTGCGCGGAAAGTAATAGAGCAGATTCGGCTTGCTCATCCCCGCTACCTCCGCGATCTGGTCTATCGTCGAGCCACGAAAGCCGTGCACCGAAAACACTTCCAGTGCGGCCTCGAGAATGATGTCCTGTTTTTCCTTCTGGATGCGGGTCAGTGGGCGCGGCCGTTGGGGGGGATGGCTGGTCGCAGCCTTGGCATCGGCCTTGTGCTGCCGCTTGGCGCTGACCGGGGGGTGCTCGACAGCCTTGAGTTTTTTTCCGGACATTTTCGCCTTGCGGGAATGTGCAGGGATGCTAACATTTTTCCAACTGGTCAAAATTTCCGGGGTTCGGACCGCCGCGTCAAGACCCAAAACGAGGCCAGGCTAAATTCAACGGGAGCGAGCGTTCGTGTCCACTTCGTCCAATGTTGCGCCAAACGACCTCAGTGCGTTCTGGATGCCGTTTACGGCAAACCGTCAGTTCAAGAAGGCCCCGCGCATGTTCGTGGCGGCCAAGGACATGCACTA
>JBGTUD010000250.1:0-4660 GCA_041939405.1 Sphingopyxis sp.
TCGCGCAGGACAAAGGTTTCGAAAAACCATGTGGTATGGGCAAGATGCCATTTGGCGGGCGAGGCGTCGGGCATCGACTGCGCGCTCGCGTCGGCGTCGGACAGCCTATCGGCGAGATCGAGTGACAGACGCCGTGTCGCCGCGAAGCGCCGGGTCAACGCGGCGACCGGGTCGCTGCGGGTCGAAGCATCGGTGCGGCTGGTCATAGGAAGACAATCCCCCGAGGAGCGATTCGGTTTCGCAGTTCGGCCGATTATGGTTACGCCGCAGCGGATTGTCCAGAACATTTAGGGAACAAGTCGATCCTCCCTACGGCGAATCCATGGGGAGGTGGCAGCGGCAGAGTCGCTGACGGACGGGCTGATGAGGCGCCGTTGCGGCCCTTCCCCCTCCCCACGGCGTTGCCGCAGGGAGGATATTCGGCCTAGCGCGTCGCGCCGGGTTTCCAGAGTATGTCCCCCGCGCCGCCCTCGTTGACGTGCCGGGCAGCCACGAAAAGATGATCCGAGAGCCGGTTCAGATAGGCGAGCGCGAGCGGGTTGAGGTCGCGTTCCGCCGCCGCGGCGACCGCCGATCGTTCGGCACGGCGCGCCACCGCGCGCGCAAGGTGAAGCCGCGCCGCGGCTTCGCTCCCGCCGGGCAGGATGAAGCTTTTGAGCGCGGCGAGCGCGGCGTTCATCGCGTCGATTTCCTGTTCCAGCCGCGCGATCTGGCCGGGCACGATGCGCAGCGCCATTTCGTGCGGGCCGAAACCCACCGCGGCGTCGGGCGGGGTCGCAAGGTCGGCGCCAAGGTCGAAGAGTTCGTTCTGGATGCGCGCGAGCATCGCGGCTTCGTCGCTTGCCGGATCGAGCGCGACCGCGGCCATGCCGACCCAGCTGTTCGCTTCGTCGACATCGCCGATCGCCGTCATCAGCGGCGCCGATTTGGCGATGCGCGATCCGTCGACGAGGCCGGTCGTGCCTTGGTCGCCGGTGCGCGTGTAGATTTTGTTGAGCTTGACCATGCGATCAGCGCCGGTCGCCCCGGTTCAGGAACCGCCCGCAGCGAACACGCCGATGAGGATGAGCAGGATGATCGTGATCGCCTGCCATTTGACGCGCGCCATCATCATCCGGTTCTGCATCAGCTGGTTTTCCTGCACCGTGCCGTCGACCTGCGCGCGGTGTCCCTGCGAGAAATGGAAAAGCCCGCGCGCGAGCGCGAACAGGACGAGAGCGGCGGCGACAACGACACCCAGGACAAGCAGAATGTTCATCCCCCCTATTTAGGGCATTTGCAGCGAATAGCCAGCCGGAAGGCGGCCGGCGGCAAGACCGGCGGCGAGCGCGCCGCCGTCGGCACCCGCCGCGCGCAGCGCCGCGAGCGACGCCGCCGCGTCGCGCTTCGCCAGCCTTTTCCCGTCGGCGCCGCAGACGAGCGCATGATGGCGATAGATCGGCGTCGCGAGACCCAACAGCGCCTGAAGCAGCCGATGCACGTCGGTCGAGGCGACAAGGTCGGCGCCGCGGATCACATGGCTGACCCCCATAGCCGCATCGTCGAGCGTGCTGGCGAGATGATAGCTGGCGGGCGCATCCTTGCGCGCGAGCACGATGTCACCGTGCGCTTGCGGATCGGCGGTGCGTATCCCCTGCCCCGCCTCTTCCCAGACAAGCTCGCCCGCCTCTGCCGCCGCGCGCGCCATGTCGAGCCGCCAGCAATGCGGTTCCGCGACCAGACGCCGTCCGCGCGTCGCGGCGGGCAGGGTGCGGCAGGTGCCGGGATAGAGTGCGCCCGAGGGTCCGTGCGGCGCCGACAAGCTCGCGGCGATGTCGGCGCGGGTGCAGAAGCAGGGATAGACGAGGCCGCGCGCCCGCAAATTTTCAAGGGCAGCGCCATAATCGCCAAGCCGGTCCGACTGGCGCACCGGGTCGCCGTCCCAGTCGAGGCCGAGCCATTTGAGGTCGGCAATCACCGCATCGACATAGACCGCACGCGAACGGCTGCCGTCGATATCGTCGATGCGGAGGCGGAACGCGCCGCCCGCGGCGCGCGCCGCGACGTGCGCGAGCACCGCGCTGTAAGCGTGGCCGAGATGGAGTTCGCCGGTGGGGCTGGGGGCAAAGCGGGTGAGCATCGTTCGGCGCATGAATCTATATGCTGTGCCGAGTCAAAGCGAATCATTCCATATGTTGCGGGCACATGCCCCCTTGACGGCAGAATCTGATAGGGCATGTAATGATGGTGTCACGCAGGGAAGGCAGTGGCGCGCCATCCCGTGAAGCAATGGGGGCAGCGTTATTTAGCCATGTTCCATCCCGATCTTGCCCGGCATCCCGATAGCTGTCCGGCGCTCGTTCTCAACGCCGACTATACGCCGCTGAGCTATTATCCTTTGAGCCTCTGGCCGTGGCAGACCGCGGTGAAGGCGGTGTTTCTCGACCGCGTCACCATCGTCGAAAATTACGAACGCGAAATTCATTCGCCGACGCGGACGATGCCGATCCCCAGCGTCATCGCTCTGCGCCAATATGTGAAACCGTCCGAACATCCGGCGTTCACGCGCTTCAACCTGTTTCTGCGCGATCGTTTTGCGTGCCAATATTGCGGGTCGGGCAAGGATCTGACCTTCGATCATGTCGTGCCGCGGCGGCTCGGCGGACGCACGACGTGGGAAAATGTCGCGACTGCCTGCGCGCCGTGCAACCTCAAGAAAGGCGGCCGCACGCCGCAACAGGCGCATATGCCGCTCTATCGCCAGCCGTGGCGCCCGACGAGCTGGCAACTCCAGGACAATGGCCGCGCCTTTCCGCCGAACTATCTGCACACGAGCTGGATCGACTGGCTCTATTGGGATGTCGAGCTAGAGGGGTAGGTTGCGGCGCTTTGGACACGGCGGCTTAGGGGTGGGGAGCGGACTTCTTCATTCCGTCATCCCGGCGCAGGCCGGGATCTCGACCTCGCATCATAGCGCACCGGTGAGATCCCGGCCTTCGCCGGGATGACGGGACATCTACCGGTCGGAACCCGTCTTCCATCTCCGGCTTGCGCGCTGTAACCTTTTGCCCTTGGGGACGGTTTCAAGGAGGCTAAAATGGTTCGCGCGGTCTTTTTCGGACTTTCCGCCCTTTCGCTCGCCGCCTGCGCCACCACGCCCGCGCAGCAGCCCGTAACCATCACCGGCAGCATCAGCTATCGCGAGCGCATCGCATTGCCGCCGACCGCGCAGATCGAAGTCACCCTCGCCGACGTCAGCCTGATGGACGCGCCGGCGAAAACGATCGCGCGGCAGGCGTTCACCGCCGACGGGCGGCAGGTGCCCTTCGCCTTTTCGATGACCGTCGACCAGCGCCAGCTCGATCCGCGCCACAGCTATGCCGTGTCGGCGCGCATCACCGATGCGTCGGGCAAGCTGATGTTGATCACCGACACACGCAACTCTGTTGCGTTCGACGGCCGCCGCACGATCAATATGGGCATGTTGATGCTGGTCAAAACGCATTGATCTAACCCAAGCATAGCTATGCGCCGCTTGACCCTGCGCCTTCGCAGGTGCAGCAAGCGGCGCATGGGCCCACCGATTCAGATCTCGCAAAATCCCGACATCCGTTATCTCGGGCGGATTCTCGGCGACGTTATCCGCGCCTATGGCGGCGACAAGCTCTTTCGCCAGACCGAATATATCCGCTCGTCGAGCGTCGACCGGCACCGCGGGATTGCAGGGGCGGAGGCGATCGACCCGGGGCTCGATGCACTCAGCCTCGACGACACGATCGCCTTTGTGCGCGGCTTCATGCTGTTTTCGATGCTCGCCAATCTGGCGGAGGACCGGCAGGGCGTCGCCGCCGAGCCCGAGGCGACCGTCGCCGCGGCGCTTCAGAAGCTTAAGGCCGACGGGATCGACGGCGACGCGGTCGCCGCGCTGCTGAACGCCTCGCTCGTCGCGCCGGTGCTCACCGCGCATCCGACCGAGGTGCGGCGCAAGTCGGTGCTCGACCACAAGAACCGCGTGGCCGAGCTGATGCGGATGCGCGATGCCGGGCTCGACGAAACGCCCGAGGGCGACGTGATCGAGGACGCGATCCGGCGGCAGGTCGTTCTCCTCTGGCAGACGCGCCCGCTGCGCACGCAAAAATTGTTCGTCGCCGACGAGATCGACAATGCGCTCACCTATTTGCGCGACGTCTTCCTGCCCGTCGTGCCCAAGCTTTATGCGCGCTGGGAAAAGGAGCTCGGAACGCGCCCCGCGTCCTTCCTGCGCGTCGGCAGCTGGATCGGCGGCGACCGCGACGGCAACCCCTTTGTCACAGCCGAGACGCTGCGCATGGCAACGAGCCGCAACGCCGCCGCGGTGATCGGCCATTATATCGACCAGGTTCACGCATTGGGTGCCGAACTGTCGGTGTCGTCGGCGCTCGCGCCGGTGACCGAGGCCGTCGCAGAGCTGGCCGAAGCGAGCGGCGACACGGCGCCGAGCCGCAGCGACGAACCCTATCGCCGCGCGCTCTCGGGCATCTACGCACGCCTCGCCGCGACGCACGAGACACTGACCGGCAAGCCCGCCGCGCGCCCCGGTTCTGATTATAAAAACAGCGGCTGCAATACGGATCGGGGACTTGCAGGCCAAAAGAAATTTGCGGCGGGAAAGGTTCTTTTCTGAATGAGTTGCCGGACAAAG
>JBGTUD010000251.1:0-4658 GCA_041939405.1 Sphingopyxis sp.
CATGACAGCCTCAACGCGCCCGAACTCGCGCATATCGCCGAAGATCTGGGGGCAAAGCTGGTGACGGTCCATGGCCGGACGCGCAATCAGATGTATCGCGGCGAGGCCGATTGGGCCTTTGTCCGCCAGGTCAAGGACGCGGTCTCGATCCCCGTGATCGTTAACGGCGACATTTGTTCGGCCGACGATGCGCGCACGGCGCTGGAGCAAAGCGGCGCCGATGGCGTCATGATCGGGCGGGGCGCCTATGGCCGCCCGTGGCTGCTCGGACAGGTGATGGCGGCGCTGCGCGGCGAGGGCGAGCGGCCCGATCCCGGCCTCGATGAACAATATGACGTCATTACATCGCATTATCGCGCGATGATTGACCATTATGGCGAAACAACGGGCGTCAATATGGCGCGCAAGCATCTTGGCTGGTACGTCAAGGGCCTGCATGGTTCGGCCGAGTTCCGGAACAAGGTCAACCAGATCCCTGACAGCAAGGGCGTCCTCGACGCGCTCGAGGCTTTTTACGGCCCGCATCTGACCAAGGCGGCCGCGTGACCGCGCGCACGTCGAGCATCCCAAGCTTTGACCATGACGAGCTGATCCAGTCGCATCCGGTACCGACGCTGTTGATCGACAGCGGCGGGGTGGTGCTGTTCGTCAACGCCGCCGCCGAACAGCTTTGCAACGTCAGCCGTTCGGCGATGATCGGGCGCGTGATCTATGACGTCATCCAGATGGACCGCAGCTATCGCCAGCGGATGAACGACGCCGCGACGTCGGCGCTTTTCGCGCATCGGACCGAAATCACGCTGGGGGGGCGCAAGTCGATCTTTGTCGACATGCAGATGGTCCCCTATGGCCAGAGCGGGCATCGCATCCTCGCGCTCGTGCCGTCGCAAAGCGATGGCGAATTGATGGGCGGCGCGATCGGCCGGTCGAGCCGTGCGGCCGGAGCGGCGGCGTCGATGCTGGCGCACGAGATCAAGAATCCGCTCGCGGGCATCAAGGGCGCCGCGCAACTGCTGGCGCGCAGGACCGATGCGGGCGGCGAACGCTTCACCACGCTGATCTGTGCCGAGGTCGATCGGATCGCGACGCTGATCGACCAGATGGAGCATTTTTCGCGCGGACAGCCGATCGCGTGCGGTCCGATCAATCTTTATCAGCCGATCCATCAGGCGATGGAAACGGCGCGCGCGCGCCAGTTTCCAGGCATCCGCTTCGTCGAGGATTTCGACCCGTCGCTTCCCCTCGTTCACGGCAGCCATGACGCCATGGTGCAGATCTTGCTCAACCTTCTGACCAATGGCTGCGAGGCGTTGACAGGGCGCGACGATGGCGTGGTGCGGCTCGCGACGGCCTATCGCCATGGCCTTTCGATCGACAATGGCGACGGCCGCGGCCGCATCGCGCTGCCGATCGAGGTGAGCGTCAGCGACAATGGGCCGGGGGTTCCGGCCGACATTCGCGGCGACCTGTTCGATCCCTTTGTGACGACCAAACGCGAGGGCAGGGGGCTTGGCCTCGCGCTCGTCGCCAAGCTGGCGCGCGATATGGGGGGGACGGTCCAGCATATGCGCGACGGTGAGTGGACGCGCTTTCGGGTCCATCTGCCCGTCGCGCAATCGAAGGAACGGGGATGAGCGACGGCAAGACGATCCTGCTGGTCGAGGATGATCCGGCAATCGCGATGATTATCCGCGAAACGCTGGTCGGCGAAGCTGGCGTTCTCACCTCGGTGAGCAGCATCGCCGAGCGCAACGCCTGGCTGGCGGGCCACCGTCCCGACCTGATCATCACCGATGTCGTCCTGCCCGATGGCGACGGCATCGACTCGCTCGTCCACGCGGGCGTCGATCCCGCGACTCCGGTGATCGTGCTGTCGGCACAGAACACGCTCGACACCGCCGTCCGTGCGACCGGTATCGGCAGCTATGATTATCTGCCCAAGCCCTTTGACCTCGACGAACTGACCGCGAGCGTTCGCGCGGCGCTGCAACGGCGCGTCGAGGCGGCGAACGGCGACCCGGCGCCGCCCGCGGACAGCCACGGCCTTGTCGGACGAGCGCCGGCGATGCAGGCGGTTTACCGGACGATCGCGCGGCTCGCGACCAACGACCTCGCGGTACTGATCCTGGGCGAATCGGGCACGGGCAAAGAGGTTGTCGCGCGCGCGATACATGCGACGGGCCTCCGCCGTGCCGGCCCGTTCGTCGCGATCAACATGGCGGCGATCCCGCGCGAGCTGATCGAGGCCGAACTGTTCGGCCACGAAAAGGGGGCCTTTACCGGCGCACACAGCCGCAATGCAGGCCGTTTCGAGCAGGCGGCGGGCGGGACGCTGTTCCTCGACGAAATCGGCGACATGCCTCTGGAGGCGCAGACCCGGTTGCTGCGCGTGCTCCAGAGCAACGAATATTCGACTGTCGGCGGCAGCCAAGCGCTGCGTGCCGATGTGCGCGTGATTGCCGCAACGCACCGCGACATGCGCACGCTGGTTGCCGATGGCCGGTTCCGCGAGGATCTTTTCTACCGGCTCAATGTCATCCCCGTGACCCTGCCGCCGCTGCGCGACCGTCGCAGCGACATTGCCGCGCTCGTCCGTCATTTCGTCGAGGTTGGTCGCGGGGCCGGGCTCCCTGATCGCCAATTCGCTCCCGAAGCGATGCAATGGCTGGAACGCCACGATTGGCCGGGCAATGTCCGCGAACTCGGCAATGTCGTGCAGCGGCTCGCCGTGCTCTCGCGCGACACCGTCGTCACCGCGCGCGAGGTCGAGATGGTGCTGCGCGAAAACGGCGAGAGCGGCGGCGTGGTCGACCCCGCAGCGCTGATCGCGCGCGCGGTCGACGATTGGACGCGCGAGAAGGTGGCGAGCGCCGATCTCGACGGCGAAATCCACAGCCAGCTCGAGGCGATCGTCGAGGCCGCGCTGTTCCGCCGTGTTCTCAGCGATGTCCGCGGCAATCAGCTGGAGGCGGCAAGGCGCCTTGGCATCAATCGCAATACGTTGCGCAAGCGGCTGGCGCAGCTCGAAATCGACCCGCTGCACCCCTGAAATAGTGCGGATGTGCCGCTACGGCGCAATTGTGTGTTTTCTATGCAACAGGAATGTCGTATCGAAGCCACAATGACGTCGGCCGCTGCCCCGCCTTTCGACATGGAACCGGACGCTCAGGATTTGCGCTCGGGTGTCTGGCGCTTTGGGGCACCGGAATATTATGCGCTCGCCGCCATGGTGAGCATTGCGATTGCCACCTATATTTTCGTGACGGGAGACGCGCAAAGCGAACGGCTGCTGACGCCTGCGCTGGTTGCCGCGATCATGGTCGCCAATCTGGTGCCGGCGATGGCGCTCATCGTGCTGATCGGCAGCCGCGTCGCGCGCGCACGCGCGGTTCGCTCGATGGCGGGCGGTAATGGGCGGTTACACGTGCGACTCGTCGCGCTTTTTTCATTGATTGCGGCGGCGCCGACCTTGCTCGTGGTGATCTTTGCGTCGCTGCTGTTCCAGTTCGGCGTCGATTTCTGGTTTTCGGACCGGTCGCGCGGCATGTTCGAGAATGCCGCAAATCTGGCCGAGGGCTATTATCAGGAAAACCAGCGCCAAGTCGGGGCGAACACCTTTGCGATGGCAACCGACCTTGGCACGCGGCTCCGGCAGTATCCGATCGATGCGCCGGGTTTTAACGACTATTATCTTCAACAGGTGGTGGTCCGCAGCCTGAATGAATCGGCAATCATAGAGATTGGCCGCGACGGCTTGGCGCGGACGGCCACAGCGATCAACCCCGACGACCGGGCGGCAGAAAACCGCCTGAACCGAGCGATGATCGCTCGCCTGGACGCCGGTGAGGACGTCGTCGTCGTCCGCCAGGCTAATCGCATCGAAGCGGCTGCACGCCTGCCCGGCACCGATCGCGCCTATGTCTATGCATCGCGTGACACCAATGTGCCGGGTTTCCAGCAATCGGCCCGCGCGGGCGCGGTCCTCGCCGATTACAACCAGCTCTTCGACCGGTCGCAGATGCTCCAACTGCAATTCAATGGCGCGCTTTATCTCGGTTCGCTCCTGCTGCTCGCGCTCGCCGTCGTGGCTGCGATCGTTGTCGCCGACCGCATCGTGCGGCCGCTGGGAACGCTGATCGGCGCGACGCGCACTGCTGCGGGCGGCGATCTGTCGGTTCGCGTGACGCCGCCCGCGCGCGACGATGAAATCTCGGTGCTGACGCGCGCCTTCAACCGCATGACCGAGCAGCTCGAAGGACAGACCGGGGCGCTCGTCAATGTGAACGAGCAGTTGGAGGCGCGGCGGAGCTTCATCGAGGCGGTGCTGAGTGGGGTTTCCTCGGCCGTCGTATCGGTCGATGCCGAGCGCCGCATCCTGCTCGCCAATGCCGCAGCGGAAAGGCTTGTCGGCCGTTCGGCCGACGAGCTGACGGGATTAACTCTGGACGACGTCGCGCCCGAGCTCGCGCAGCTGTTGACCGGCAATGAACGCGAGGCGATCGTCCAGTTGGCGCGCAAGGACGCCGAACCAGCGACGCTTGCGGCCAAGGCGGTGGGGCAGGGCGACGGCTTTGTCCTCAGTTTTGAAGATATTACGCAGCAGCTTCTCGATCAGCGACGCGCGGCCTGGTCCGACGTCGCGCGCCGCATCGCGCACG
>JBGTUD010000252.1:0-4610 GCA_041939405.1 Sphingopyxis sp.
TCTTCGCCGAATACGAAGCATCCCTCGCTGCGTCCCAGCTTGCCTTGCGTCGCGATCAGCGAGGGTTCGGCATACCAGGCGCCATGGACGACGATCGCGCGGATGTCGGCATTGTTGTTGTCGGGCTCCAGCCCGGCGAGCCGCATCGATGATCCGTTGGCGCCCCAATAATAATCGCTGGTGCGATAGGCGCCGCGCGAGGTGGCAAGGCTGCCGACGCGGTTCGAGAAACTCTTGAGCCAGCCGTCATGCTGCGGGTCCGATCCGCGGCCGTGCGTCACCGGAAACAGGTCGACCCTGCCCGCCACCATATCGACCAGCGCAAAGCGCGGGCGCGATGAAGGCAGGCCGAAATCGACGACGCCGACGCGGTCGGTCTGGGGAATGTTGCGTGCCTGCATCGCCAGCTGCTTTCGCGCGACGGCGACATAATCGACCGGCGGCGGCAAGGGCGTCGCGGGCTGTTGCAGCCAGTCCGCCATCTGCGCGCGCACCGGGACGGCCGCCATCGCGCCGGCACTCGCGAGTCCGACCAACAACGCCCTGCGATCGATCGATTCATTCACTTTGACAGCAACCCCGCATCGGCCGCCCCTTGACGGTCCCTCGACCCCGTATAAGTCGTGCTTCCGTCACGAAAGGCAAGCTGGTGGTTCCCCTTCATGCGGGCAAATGTGCCATATATGCCATGAATAGCGGGTTTACGCTGCGGTAAGGCGGCGTTAGGACGCGGCGCATGAAAGCGACCATCTGGCACAACCCCGCGTGCGGCACCTCCCGCAAGACGCTGGCGATCCTCGAAGAGACGCCGGGCGTCGACCTGACGGTGATCGAATATCTGAAGACACCCTATGACGCGGCAAAGTTGCGCCAGCTTTTCGCCGACGCCGGCCTCGCCCCGCGCGACGCGCTGCGCCTGCGCGGCACCGATGCCGCCGAGTGCGGCCTGCCCGATGCGGAGCCCGACGCGATCGTCGCGGCGATGGCTGCGAACCCCGCTTATGTCGAGCGGCCCTTTGTCGAAACCGAAAAGGGCGTTCGCCTGTGCCGTCCGCAGGACAAGGTGCACGACATCCTCTGACGCGCGGTCAGAGCAGCGCTTCGATCGCTTCGGCTAGCTTTGCGTCGCGTTCCGACAATCCGTTCGCGTCGTGCGTTGTCAGCAGGACGTTGACGCGGTTGTAGACGTTCGACCATTCGGGATGATGGTCCATCTTTTCGGCGATGATCGCGACGCTCGCCATAAAGCCGAACGCCTGCGCAAAATCGTCGAAGGCGAAATGGCGGGTGATCGCATCGCGCGACGGTTCGTGCGTCCATTGGGGGAAGCGGGCAAGCAGCGCGGCGCGCTGCGCATCGTCGAGTTTCTGGACCATGTCTTTTCTCCCGCTGGTCAATATGACGCGCTCGCCATAAGGAAGGGCGCGATGAGCGACAAGAGCAGCCTTGTTCCGGCATGGACCGGCACCGCCCCCGACGCCGATGCGCTGTTCGCGATGGCCGAGGCGGCGCTGGCGACGATGCCCGATGTGTTCAAGCCGCATCTGACCGGCGTGGTGATCTCGGTCGAGGAGTTCGCCGACGACGAGGTGCTGGCGTCGCTGGGCATCGAGCATCCCTATGACCTCACCGGGCTTTACGAAGGGCGTCCGCTCACCGAACGCAGCATCGGCGAGAGCGGCGGGATGCCCGACCGGGTGACGCTTTATCGCATCCCCATTCTGGTCGAATGGATCGAAGGCGGCGAACGGCTCGACTGGCTGGTGCGTCATGTGCTGATTCACGAGATCGGCCATCATTTCGGCTTTTCGGACGAGGATATGCACGCGCTGGAGGATATGGCGTGAGCGCGCCTCTGCGTGCAGAGGATGTGACGGCGCTGTTGCGGCTCGACGATGTGGCGTGCATCCGCGGCGACCGGCTGTTGTTCGAGCGGCTGTCGCTGGTATTGAATCGCGGCGACGCGCTTTGGCTGCGCGGACCCAATGGCGCGGGCAAGTCGAGCCTGATCCGGCTGGCGGCCGGCCTGCTCCGCCCCGCCGCGGGGACGGTCGAGCGGCGCGAGCGCATTGCCCTGATCGACGAGGCGAGCGCGCTCGACGCCGAACTGCCGTTGCGGCGCGCGCTCGACTTTTGGGCGCGGGTCGATACGGTCGATGGGCATAGGGTCGATCGCGCGATGGACGAGATGGCGCTCGCCCCGCTCGCCGAGGTGCCGGTCGCGATGCTGTCGACCGGGCAGCGCAGGCGCGCCGCCATGGCGCGCGTCATCGCGAGCGGCGCGCCGATCTGGCTGCTCGACGAACCCGCGAACGGCATGGACGATGCCGCGCAGGCGCGGCTGGCCGCGGCCATTGCGAAGCACCGCGCGAATGGCGGAGCCGTGATGCTGGCGTCGCATTTTGCGCTGGGCGTGCCGGATTTGGCCGAGATCGATATGGGGGCATTGGCATGACATCCCCTTCGGCCCGCTGCGCTCGCAGTGACGAGGAAAAGGCGCAATGACCGCCCTCATCGCCCTCTTCTGGCGCGACCTTCGCCGTGCCTGGGGCAGCGGGGCCTTGTGGCTGCCGATACTCTTTTTCCTGCTCGTCGCGACCGCCTTTCCCTTTGCGGTCGGCCCCGATGCACCGCTGCTGCGCCGCGCGGGTGGCGGGATGGTGTGGGTGGCGGCGCTGCTCGCGGCGTTGCTGCCGATCGACCGGCTGGTGCGCCCCGACCGCGACGCGGGCGTGCTCGACCAGCTTGCGGTACGCGGTTTCGCGGACGAGCTGATCGCGGCGGTCAAGATCGCCGCACATGGCCTGGGTTTCGGATTGCCTTTGCTGATCGCCCTTTTCCCCGCCTCGGCGCTGCTTGCGCAGGATGGTGCGCGCGTCGCACTGCTGGCGACGGGCATCGCCATCGCTGTTCCGGCACTGGCCGCGCTGGCAGTGCTCAGCGCCGCATTGACCGCCAATCACAAGGGCGGCAGCGCGATCGGCGGACTGCTCGTGCTGCCGCTGGCGGTCCCGCTGCTGATCTTTGGCGCGGGGATGCTCGACCCGTCGGGGCGCGGCGCGATCAAGCTCCTGGCGGCGACCAGCCTGTTGCTCTCCGTGATCGGTCCGTTTGCGGCGGGAGCCGCATTGCGCGGGCTGCGCGAATGAGGGCTGTCGGCCGGGAGCCGCCCCCTGTTTCATCGTCATCCCGGACTTGATCCGGGATCCATTCCCGCGACGTCGAAAAAATGGATCCCGGACCAAGTCCGGGACGACGAAGTTTATTGAAGGGCAGCTAGTTACCCCAAACCGCCACGCGTCAATGCGCCGCGGTGCCCAGTCCGTCGACCTTCTTCGACTGGCGCGCGATCAGGCCGGGGAACCAGCGGGCGAGGAGGGCGAGGCGGCGCGCCATCTTGCCCACGGGCACGTGGACCCGGTCGCCGTGCACCGCATCCCATGCCGCGCGGGCGACATCCTCGACCGGCGAAATCTCGAACCCGCTGGCCGACAGGCGCGCGCGCGCGGGTTCGTTGCTGTCGGCGCTCACCTGGTCGAGCAAAGGCGTGTCGATGAAACCGGGCATCAGCGAACGCACCTTGATCCCGTGCTTGGCAAATTCGATGTCCAGCCCTTCGGTCAGGCCGCGCACCGCGAATTTCGTCGCCGAATAGACGGCAAGCCCGCCGACGCCATAGAATCCCGACGCCGACCCCGTGTTGAGGATCGCCGAGCCGGGTGTCGCCTTGAGCAACGGCAGCGCCATATAGATGCCGTTGACGACGCCGCCGAAATTGATCGCGATCAGCCGGTCAGCCTCTTCGGGTGCCATGTCGATGAACTGCCCGCCCGACCCGATCCCTGCATTGTTGAAGAGGACGTCGAGGCGGCCGCCGCTGGCGCGGCCGAAGTCGGAGAGCGCGGCTTTCCACTGGTCGCGGTCGCGCACGTCCATGATGTGCCGCGAGGTCGCGCCTTCGGGCAGCAGCGCGGCGGTTTCGTCGATCCCCTGCGCATTGACGTCGGCGATACCGACGAACCAGCCCTGGCCCGCGAAATGGCGTGCAACCGCGCGCCCGATGCCCGATCCCCCGCCGGTGATGAAAATCGCCTTTCGCGTCATCCGCTCCCTCCTTACATTTATGTCAATGGGGCATGAAGCGAAATCGAAGGGTCCGTCAAGCGGCAATCCGGCTTGGCGGAGCGTGCCGTCGCCGGTATCAGGCTGACGATGCTGCGCTTTCCCCTGATGCTCGCCTCGCTGTTGCTGCTGTGCTTTGCTTCGGCGCAGGCCGCGGTGACGGTCAGTTTTTACAGCCACGATTTCGGCGATCGCTTTCCGCACGCTTTCATCGTGATGAAGGGAAGGCTCGACGCGACGGGCGAGGCGGTCGATGTCAATTACGGCTTCACCGCCGTGTCGGTGAGCCCCGCGATCCTGCTGGGATCGGTGAAGGGCAAGGTCGAATCGTCGAAGCCCGACTATATCGCGAAGAGCGACCGCCAGTTCGACGTGGTCGTCGACGACGCAACCTATGCGCGGATTCTGGCGAAGGTCGCCGAATGGCGCGACCGCGAGCAGCCAAGCTACAGCCTGAACAAGCGCAACTGCGTCCATTTCGTGATGGA
>JBGTUD010000253.1:0-4606 GCA_041939405.1 Sphingopyxis sp.
CGTCTTGGCAAGGCGGACGCCGCCCTTGGCGTCGGGGCCGAGTTCCTTGAACTTGCCCTTGCCGCGGCCGCCCGCGTGGATCTGCGACTTCACGACATACAGCGGTCCGGGAAGCTGCTTCGCCGCCGCGACGGCCTCCTCGACGCTCATCGCCGCAATGCCCTTCGGCACGGCGACGCCGAATTTCGCGAGCAGTTCTTTAGCCTGATATTCGTGAATGTTCATGGGATCTGCCGGGCCTTTCGACTCTATCAAGAGGGAGAAGTTTGGCGCCGCATAAGCCAAGTTGCGCGGCAAGGCTACCCCTGCCGCGCCAAGAGATTCTATCGCGGGAAGCCGGTCATCTTTTCATGCCGTCATCCCGGCGAAAGGGTCACCGCAGCGCGCAGACCGCCGCCGAGCTTGTCGACACCGCCAAAATCTCCGCATCCTTGAGCGCGCGGACCTTGTGGAGGAACTGCGACAGCGACAGGTCGGCGATATGCTTGTCCTTGAGGCTGCCGAGCGACGCCAGGCGGCGAAGCTGGAGCAGCGAGAGGCGGTCGACCATCCGTTCGGCCATGCACGCCGACATCGGTTTGGAAAGGCCGGCATTGTTGAGTCCGGTGCGGAGCCGCGTTTCGGGCGTCGCGCACCCCGACAGGAGCAGCGCCAGCGCGGCTACCGGCAGGAGAGCGTGCCTCATATTATCGTCATTTCCCGTGAAATTCGGCAACCGCGCCCGACACCGCCTGCATCAGTTCCATGCGCGCGGGAACCGGCGCACTGGTGTCGCCCAGCAGTACGACGATGGCATAGCGCGTGCCGTCGGGAGCGGTCGCGATCCCGATGTCGTTATAGCCGGCGGTCGCGCCCTTGTAATTCTGCCCCGTCCCCGTCTTGTGCAGGAATTTCCAGCCCGCGGGCAGCCCCGCCTTCAGTCGCTGCGGCCCGCTCTTGGTCCGGCTCATCACGTCGAGCAGATATTCGGTCGATTCGGGCGAGAGCAGCGCGCCGCGCGCGAGCCGCGTCAGCGCGCTCGCGATCGCCGCGGGGCTGGCGCCGTCGGGCGGATTGGCGAGATAGGCGTTGCGCGCCGCAAGCCGCGTCGCGTCGGGCAGCGCCGCCCGCGCCTGTTCGAAATTGCGCCCGACCGAATAGGCCTGCTGCCATTTCAGGCCCGCGGTTCCCGCCTGGAGCAACCGTTCGCCGGGGCCGAAACGGATCGCCCCCAGATCCTTCTTGTCGATGAAGCGCCGCACGGCGTCGGGGCCGCCGACGGTGCGCAGCAGGCTGTCGTTCGCGGTATTGTCGCTGCGCGTGATCGCGGTTTCAATCAGCTCGCGGACGCTCATCGTCACCGACCCCTCGGCGCGAACGCGCGCTGCGAGCGGCTGATAGAAAAGCGTCAGGTCTTCAGGACCGATGCGGACGCGCTGGTCGAGGGTGAGCCGCCCCTGATCGACGGCATCGAGCACGGTCATCGCGACCCATAATTTGGAGACGCTTTGCTGCGGAAACAGCTCGCCGCCGCGCTGCGACAGCGTCCATTCGCCGTCGATCCGCTGGACGGCAATGCCCGTCTTGCCGGGAAAGGCGCGCCACAGCGCATAGATGCGGTCCTGCAGCCCGCCGGGGGCGCGGCGAAAGCCGGGGTCGATCGGCCCCGCGGGCCGCGGCATCGCCGAAGGGACCGGCTGGCCGATCGGCACCGTCACCGATCCCGACGGCCCGCGAACCGCTTGCGGCGGGGATTGGGGTTGGGGCTGTTGCTGGGCGGGGGCCTGCGCCCGAGGAAGCGGGATGATGGCGGCGCTGCTCCCGCAGCCTGCAAGCACGGCGGCACCCATCGCCATCGCGAGGAGCCGCCGACCGGAAAACGCAAAACTCATTCAAACCCCGCACGTGCGACTTATTTATTTCCCCGACCCCATCGGTTGCCGCAAATCGTCGCGCAGCAGCCGCAGCCCGGCCAGCGAATTGCGACGAACGATTCTTTCGCCGCGACCAGTTGTGGAACCCCGCCGAATTCGGGTCAAGGTGCGGGGGTGGCGCGCACCTTATCGGGGAAAAGCCGCTTCAGCGCCGCGAGCTTCGGCGCGTCCCACCGGACGATATAGGGGTTGCGCGGATTGCGGCGCATGAAATCCTGATGGTTCGCTTCGGCGGGGTAGAAGCGCTTGTAGCGTTCGATCGGCACCACGATCGGTTTGGCGAAATATCCGCCGCGCCCGATCTGCGTGAGGTAAGCGGCCGCAACCTGGCGCTGCGTCGCGTCGAGCGGAACGATCGCGGCGCGATATTGCGATCCGGCGTCGGGGCCCTGCCGATCCTTCAGCGTCGGATCGGCGATCACCGAAAAAAGGATGCGAAGCAGGGTGCCATAGCTGACCTGCGAGGGGTCATAGACGATGCGCACCGCCTCGGCATGGCCCGATTTGCCATCGTGCGTCAGCTCGTATCGCGCGGTCGCCGCGCTGCCGCCGTGATAGCCCGATTCGACCGAAATCACGCCTTTGACATGCGCGAAAACGCCCTCGACGCCCCAGAAGCATCCGCCCGCGAGCACCGCGGTCGCACGCTTCGCCGGGACCGCGGGATCGGTGAGCGCGGCGGGGAGCTTGACGACATTTTCGGCCTGCGCGGGCGCGCATTGCGCGAGCAGCGCCGCCGATGCCAGCGCCGCAAGCGCCCGCAGCACCGGGCGGCCGCGCCGCTCCACTAAGCAGGGATCGGCAACGCCGGCTGGCTGAGCACGATATAGGTCGCGCCGATCGCAAAGCCGGCAAGCATGGTCAAAAACCAGTCGGAGCGGAGCAGGGAGAGCATAGGGGCCTCGTGTCATATATCTGTTTCGCGGCCGCGGCCGCCAAGGTTACACCGACGATATGACGCGCCCCGGCCATCCGTTCAGTGATGGCCGTCACTCTATCCGAATGGGCTTACCATCCGGTGAACCGGGCGCTTAACCGTCGTTCAGGTCCAGATAGGTCCAGGTCGCGCCATTTCAAGACCGGTCGGTATAAAATTATTGCTCCCCGCCCCCGGCGAAGGCCGGGGTCTCGCCGCAAGCGGTGCGGAGCGACCGGCAAGGGCGCAATCCCGGCCTTCGCCGGGGCGACCAAAAGCGGGTCAGCTAAGCGCGGCGCACGCCTGCTGGATACGCACGCACGCTTCCTTCAGCACCGCTTCGGAGGTCGCATAGGAAACGCGAAACGCCGGCGAAAGGCCGAAGGCCGCGCCATGCACCGCGGCGACGCGCGCCGAATCGAGGAAATAGTCGATCAGCGCCTCGTCGCTGTCGATCAGCTGACCCGACGGCGTTTTCTTGCCGATGCACCCCGACGCGTCGGGATAGACATAGAAGGCCCCGTCGGGGACGGGACAGTTGAGGCCCGGCGCATCGTTCAGCATCGCGACGACCATGTCGCGGCGCTTGCGGAACGCGGCATTGCGATCGTCGAGGAACTGCTGCGGCCCACCAAGCGCCGCGGCGGCGGCGGCCTGCGCGATCGAACAGGGGTTTGAGGTGGACTGCGACTGAAGCTTGCCCATCGCCTTGATCAGCCACGCCGGACCGCCCGCATAGCCGATGCGCCAGCCCGTCATCGCATAGGCTTTGGAACAGCCGTTCACGGTCAGGATGCGGTCGATGAGGTCGGGGCAGCGCTGCGCCAGCGTCGCAAAGGCGAAATCGGCGTACCAGACATGCTCGTACATATCGTCGGTCATCACCATGACATGCGGGTGGCGGCGGATGACCTCGCCGATCGCGTCGAGTTCCTGGGGCGAATAGGCGGCGCCCGACGGGTTCGACGGCGAGTTGAAGATCACCCAGCGCGTCTTGGGTGTGATCGCCGCGTCGAGCTGCTCGGGCGTGATCTTGTAATGCTGTGCCGCCGACGCCTCGATGACGACCGGCGTGCCGCCTGCAAAAGCGACAATGTCGGGATAGCTAACCCAATAGGGTGCCGGGATGATGACCTCGTCACCCTTGTCCACCGTCGCGACAAGCGCGTTGAACAAGGTGTGCTTGCCGCCGACGTTGACCGTGATCTGGTCGAGGCCGAAGTCGAGGCCGTTGTCGCGGCGGAACTTGCCGCGGATCGCTTCCTTGAGCGCGACGGTGCCGTCGACGAGCGTATATTTGGTCTGCCCGGCGCGGATCGCCTCAATCGCCGCTTCCACCTCACGGGACAACGGCAGCACCTCCTGCACCATCAGCGTGTTCGCCTGCAACCACAGCAGATTCTCCGGAACGGCACCCGGAGGCAGGTCCGGACTCAACGTCACGGGCTTGGACTCCCCGGAAACCGTGACTTCCACCTGCTTTTGCTTGGCTTCCAACTCCAACAGCAAGAGCCGCACATCGTAGTAGTTGCGAGCCTCAACATTGCGCTCCGGACGCCAGACTCGCTCGTGTCCCGATTCCCCGCCCTTGTAGAAGGTGGTGAGCCGCTCCATCTGCTCGTGGATTCCGGACCACGCCTCTGCCCGAAACTCTCGGCTCCCCTCTTCCCGTGAAACCAGCCATTCCCGCTGGACCTGCACCGCTTGGTGGAGTCGGTTGCTCAGGATGAACCACGACTCGGCGACAGGTTGCAACTCCAGATTGCGCCGAGCCAGT
>JBGTUD010000254.1:0-4579 GCA_041939405.1 Sphingopyxis sp.
CGATTACAAGGAGTTTGTGATGGCGCAGATCGAGGCCGCGGTACGTTCGATCGGCTCCCGCTATCCCTATGATGACATCGAGCATCAGGAGGTTACGCTGCGCGGCAATCACGAAGAGGTCGGCGGCGAACTCAGAAAGGCGCTGATCGAGCGGTTGACGGTCGCGGGCATCACCGTCGACGAATGCGGCCTCACGCACCTCGCCTATGCGCCCGAGATTGCGGGGGCCATGCTCCGCCGCCAGCAGGCCGAAGCGGTGATCGCCGCGCGCAAGAAGCTGGTCGAGGGTGCGGTAACGATGGTCGAAATGGCGCTGACGCATCTGTCGGAGAAAAATGTCGTCGACCTCGACGACGAGCGCAAGGCCGCGAGGGTCTCGAACCTGATGGTCGTGCTGTGCGGCGAGCGCGAGACGCAACCGGTCGTCAACGCCGGCTCGCTCTACTGAGGCGCGCCGGACACGAACGATGCCCGGTTCTGCCAAGAAAAATTTTGCCCTCCGTCTCGACCCCGCGCTCTATGCCGCGGTCGAGCGGATGGCGGCGGCCGACCTGCGCAGCGCCAATGCCGAGATCGAAGTGTTGTTGCGCGAAGCGCTCGCGCGGCGTGGCGTGCCGGTGAAGCCACCCACGCCGCCGCGCCGGGGCCGCCCGCCCAAAGTGGACGGGTCGCGAGGTTGAGGCGGGCGCCGATGGTGGCGGCCGCTGCGGCGACGCCCCTGGCACTTCGAAACGCTGAGCAGGCTTTCCTGTATCCGTCGTAAAAGGCCTGGTTTCGGCCGCGACCGGACGCAAAAGCAACCAGCCTCCGTCAGCGGCTACCCGTGATGCGCGTCGCGTAATTCGCGCTTCAGCACCTTGCCGATCGGGCTGCGCGGGAGCTCGTCGACGAGGCGGATTGCGCTCAGCCGCTGCGTCTTGCCGACCTTGGCGTTGCAGTCGGCGCGCACGCTTTCGGGGTCGGCGCCCGCCTTCAGCACGACGAAAGCAACGGGGGTTTCACCCCATTCCTCGCTCGGCATTCCGACGACCGCCGCCTCTACGACGCGGTCGTCGGCAAGCAGAATGGCCTCAAGATCGCTCGGAAAAATATTGAAACCGCCCGATATGATCATGTCCTTCGCGCGATCCATGAGCGTCAGGAAACCGTCCTCGTCGATGCGGCCGATGTCGCCGTGACGATAGAAGAGATTGCCCTCGGCATCATGCCAGTGCATCGCCTTCGTTGCGTCGGGGCGATTGTTATAGCCGGTCATCATCGCCGGCGATCGGCCGACGATTTCGCCCACCGACCCTTGCGGTAGTTCGTTGCCGTCCTCGTCGATCACCTTCGCGATATGCCCCGGCGCGGGTTTTCCGACGGTGTGTAGTTTGTCGGGGAATTGGTGCGCTTCAAGAATGAACGCGGCGCCGCCTTCGGTCATGCCATAGATTTCGACCAGGCCGCCCGGCCAGCGTTTCAGCACATCGGCCTTGAGCGCTGCGGGAAATGGGGCCGATGTGCAATATTTCATTACGAAGCTGTTGAGGTCGAAGCGGTCGAAATCGTCGAGCGCCATGATGCGGCGATATTGCACCGGCACCAGCATACAGTTCGTCGCGCGTTCGCGTTCCGCGAGCTCGAGAAAGCCGCGCGCGTCGAACTTCTTCATCAGCACGACCTGCCCGCCCGAGCCGACGGTCGGCATGAAGCTCGCCATCGTCGTGTTCGAATAGAGCGGGGTGGACAGGATCGTCACCGCTTGCGCGCCATAGGCCGGGGCGCCGCGGATGATATGCTGCCAGCGCATGGCGTGGCTGTGGATGATGCCCTTTGGCGTACCGGTGGTGCCCGAGGAATAGATGATGTTGAACCCGTCGTCGGGATCGATCGCAACGGGCCGCGGCGCGGTGCCCGCTGACGCGATCCATTCGGCGAGCGCGACCCCGGCATCGCTGCCATCCATCGCGATCAGGTCGCGCGCGGCGATATGCTGTGCGTCGAGGTTGGCCCTCGCGGCGGCGTCGAGGAACAGGTGACGCGCGCCGGTGTCGGCGATCATCGCCGCCATTTGTTCGCCGGTGGCGCTGTTGGTGATGAGTCCCGCTACCCCGCCCGCCCGCAGCGTGCCGAGGATGACCGCCATCTGTTCGACGCTGTTCAGCCCGGCGATCGCGGTGCGATCGCCTTTCACGAAACCATCCTGTTGCAGTCGCGCGGCGATTCGGTCGGTCAATTGATCCAGTTCGGACCAGCTCAGCCGCCGTTCGGCGTCGGCAGCCGCTACGGCATCGGGACGCTCCGCGGCATGGGCACGGACAAGGTCGGGCAGGGTGGCGAAGTCGCTGTCAAGCATTTCGATACGGGTCATCGCTACCGGTTAGCACAGCCGAAAGGCGGTGCAATGCCGGTGGTGCGGCGAAGCGACAGAATGTTGCGTCAGCGGCGGGGATAGGGATGGCTTCATCGGGAATTATGCAAGTTCACGACCGGAAGTTGCTCGTTGCCATCTATCATCCGCTCGCCGAACGCGCCGATGCGCTTGCCGCCGCCGTCGAACGTGCAGGCATGGCGGTGTTGCTGCTCCCCGCGCATGTGCGGGGCCTTCGGCCGTGGGTCGACGGCTTTTTCGACCTGTTGCTCATCAACCCGTTTCTCGATTGGCAGGAACCGTTCGCATTTGTCCGGTTCGCCCGGTCGGTATCCGGGCGGCGGCCGCTGCTCGTCCTGTCGGATCGCGATAGCTTCGACGACCGGATGATCGCGCTCGACGCGGGCGCCGACGACACGATCGGCTGGACCGATAATCTGCCCGAAGTGCTCGCGCGGATCGCCGGGCTGCTGCGCCGCAGCCGTATCGCGGCGGGGCAGCTGGGCGCTGGTGAACTCAGGATCGACCTGATCGATCGGCGCGTCGAACGCGCGGGACGAGTGATCCGGCTGCCGCCGCGCGAATTTGACCTGCTCGCCAATCTGGCCCGCGTTCCTGACCGCCCCCTGTCACGTGACGCGCTGCTGAAGGCCGTGTGGCGTATCGATTTCGATCCCGGAACCAACCGTGTCGAGGTGCATGTGTCGCGCCTGCGCGCCAAGATCGATCGGGGTTTCGCCTGGCCCATGGTCCACACGGTGAAGGGGGTGGGCTATGCGCTGCGCTTGCGGCCGACCCGTGCCGACCCGGTCGTTCCTGCCAGCTTGCTTGACCAAAAGTTTCAGCTTGCTACTCATCTCCGACATAATGAAACGAACGAATCCCGGAGATGATGTCCAATGCACCCCTCAGTTCACGCGCGTAGCAACCCCGACAAGGCCGCGATCATCGTTGCCGAGACGGGGGATGCGATCAGCTATGGCGAACTCGACGCCGCCTCGAACCGCGCGGCGCAGCTGTTTCGGGCCACCGGATTGGGGCATGAGGATGTCGTCGCCTTCATGCTCGACAACACGCCGCATTATTATGGGCTGACCTGGGGGGCGCAGCGTGCGGGGCTGCGTTATGTCTGCATCTCGTCGCGGCTGACGCAGGACGAGACCGACTATATTCTCGAAAATTCGGGCGCCCGGATACTCGTTGTTTCAGCCAGCCTCGCGGCTGCAGCGCAGCAGCTGACGACGCGGATCAAGCGTTTTGCGATGGGCGGCGACATAGCGGGCTATGAAAGCTGGGAAGATGCCGTGGCCGTCATGCCGACAGAGCCGGTCCCCGACGAACGTGCCGGGGTCGACATGCTTTATTCGTCGGGCACCACCGGGCGGCCCAAAGGCGTCCGCGTCCCGATGCCCAAGGAGCCGGCGATCGACGCACCTGACGGCCTGGTCACGCTCGCCTCGGCGGTATTCCAGATCAATTCGGACAGTATCTATCTTTCTCCCGCGCCGCTCTATCACGCGGCGCCGCTGCGCTGGTCGATGACGATCCACCGTCTCGGCGGCACGGTCGTGCTGATGAAGAAATTCGACCCCGAAGCCGCGCTGTCGCACATCGAAACCTATCGCGTGAACAGCAGCCAATGGGTGCCCACGCATTTCGTGCGGATGCTGAAACTGCCCGACGCGGTGCGCGCACGCTATGATACATCTTCGCTCAAGGTCGCGATTCACGCCGCGGCGCCGTGCCCGGTTCCGGTGAAGCAGGCGATGATCGACTGGTGGGGCCCGGTGCTTTTCGAATATTATGCGGGGTCCGAAGGCAATGGCATGACCTTTATCTCGAGCGCTGACTGGCTGACGCACAAGGGAAGCGTTGGGCGCCCCATCCTCGGCACGGTACACATCATGGGCGAGGATAATGAGACCGAGCTTGGCGCGGGCGAGGAAGGGACCGTCTTTTTCGAAAGCGAGAATGTCTTTGAATATCATGGCGACGACTCAAAGACCGCGTCGAGCCGCAACTCGAAAGGCTGGTCGACGCTGGGGGATGTCGGTAAGCTCGACGAGGAGGGGTTCCTTTACCTGACCGACCGCAAGAGCTTCATGATCATATCGGGCGGCGTGATGCCGACAACGAAATGATTGATTGGTTTCATTAAGAACCCCCTCTATTTTTAAGCAAAATATTTCTCTACGATCAATGTACCCGAGGCAGGGCAGAATGCCAAAC
>JBGTUD010000255.1:0-4577 GCA_041939405.1 Sphingopyxis sp.
TATTTGCGGCGCCGAATCAACGCGAATATC
The DNA here is from genome assembly GCA_041939405.1 of Sphingopyxis sp. Lineage (GTDB taxonomy): Bacteria > Pseudomonadota > Alphaproteobacteria > Sphingomonadales > Sphingomonadaceae > Sphingopyxis. The sequence continues at coordinate 31 of JBGTUD010000255.1, forward strand.
GAATCCCTCCGTCTCCGCCACCTTCTTTTTCAAGCACCGATCAGTCCCAAGCGAACAAGCAAAGCTGTGGGCGCTCGCCGGGCGCGCGATGATGCTCGGTCGCGCTGCGCGCTATCGCGGAATTTAATTGTAATTGCGAATCGTTCTCGATAATGCGCGGCGTCCAACTGAATAAGATCCGCTTCGATGCACGCACCGATCACGCCCAAACCGGCGGCGAAGAAAAAGAATCGCAAGGCCTTTTGGCTGAAACAGCTGCACATGTGGCACTGGATGAGCTCAGCCGTCAGCCTGATCGGCCTCCTGCTCTTTGCCATTACCGGCTTTACGCTCAATCATGCGGCCGAGATCGAAAGCGCGCCCGTCACGGTCGAAAGGACCGCGCAAATGCCGGCGCCGATGCTGTCGGCGTTGCGCGCCGGACCGACCGATGGAGCGGCCAAATTGCCCCCCGCGGTCGCCGATTGGGTCGAAGCGACGTTTCCGGTCAAGGTCCGTGCGGAGGCGGAATGGTCACCGGACGAAGTCTATCTGCCTGCGCCGCGTCCCGGCGGCGACGGGTGGGTGGCCATCGACCGTATGACGGGCGCGGCGACGGGGGAAATCACCGATCGCGGCTGGATCTCCTATCTCAACGATTTGCACAAGGGGCGCAATTCGGGCGGCGAGTGGAGCCTGTTCATCGACATTTTCGCCTTCGCTTGCGTCGTTTTCGCCATAACCGGCCTTTTCCTCCTCCAGCTTCACGCGGCCAAGCGGCGCAGCACCTGGCCGCTCGTCGGCGCCGGCCTCGCGATTCCCGCCGCGATCGCGGTCATCTTCATCCACTAGGGAGACCAGACATGCAGCTTGCCACCCCCGCGCGCATCCTTGGCGGCACGATCGGCCTTGGTGCCGTTCTGGTCGCTCCCGCGGTTGCCGCGAACCCCGGCACGATGGACGTGACGATCCATATTCCGCGTTTGAAAGTCGCCGAATATCACAAACCCTATGTCGCCATCTGGGTGGAAAAGGCGGGTTCGAAGGCAAAGACCGTCGCGGTCTGGTACGACCATGACATGAAAGCCAATGAGGGCACCAAATGGCTCCGCGACGTGCGCCAGTGGTGGCGCGCGGCGGGCCGGTCGATGAACTTTCCCGCCAACGGCATCACCGGCGCCACACGCGCACCCGGTGCGCACAAGCTTTCCTTTTCGCGCGCGCAGCTCGGCGCGACCGACGCCGGCCAATATGCGCTCGTCGTCGAAGCCGCACGCGAAGTCGGCGGGCGCGAATTGCTGCGTATCCCTTTCAGCTGGCCGGCGAAGGCGGGCGCGGGCGGCCGTGCCGCCGGGACGAGCGAATTGGGCGCGGTTTCGATCGCCTTCCGTTAAATCTGAAAGGAACAGGGATATGAAGACGCGAATTTGGGGTTTCGCTGCGACCGCCGCGCTTGTGGCGCTTGCCGCCGTCCCGGCGTCGGCGCACCGCCAGTGGATGATGCCCTCGTCGACCGTCCTGTCGGGCGATGACGTCTGGGTTACGGTCGATGCCGCGGTCTCGAACGATCTTTTCTATTTCGAGCACCAGCCGCTGCGCCTCGATGCGATGAAGGCGTGGGCGCCCGACGGCAGCGAAGCCGCGATCGAAAACAAGGCGACGGGCCGCTATCGCAGCACCTTCGACGTCCATCTGACGCAAAAGGGCACGTGGCGCATCGCATCGGTCATCGACGGCGTGATGGGCAGCTATGATCTGAACGGCAAGACCGAGCGGCTGCCGCGCGGCACCACGACGTCGAACCTCGCCGAACGCATCCCTGCGGGCGCGACCAACGTGCGGACCGCCGAATCGAGCAATCGCAACGAAATATTCGTGACGGTGGGTGAGCCGACGACCAATTTGTTCGCACCGACCGGCAAGGGGATCGAGCTTGTGCCCGAGACGCATCCGAACGACCTGTTCGCGGGCGAGACCGCGACCTTTCAGTTCCTGCTCGACGGAAAGCCTGTCGCGGGGCTGCCCGTCACGGTCATCCCCGGTGGGATCCGCTATCGTGACCAGCTTGGCCAGCTGGATTTTCAGACCGGCGCCGACGGCAAGGTCGAGATCAACTGGCCGGAACCGGGCCTCTATTGGCTGAATGTGACGACCCCGCGCGCCGAAAGCGAGGAAGACGGCGCGGCGGCAGCAGGGCCGCAGCGCCGCGCGAATTATGTCACGACGCTGGAGGTTCTGGCCCCCTGACCGACCGCGTTCTGATCCCCAAGGCGCTGACCCCCGCGGCTTTTGCCGCGCGCGATGCGGAGGCCGCGATCGAAAGCATCGCGGGCGACACGATGGGGACGGGCTGGTCGCTGCACGCCGTGGCGCCGCCCGAGGGGGTGGCGCGCGGTGTGGAAGCGGCGTTCGACCGCGTTATCGCGCAGATGAGTCAGTGGAACGCGGCGTCCGCGCTGTCGCGCATCAACCGCGATCCGCCGGGGATATGGCATCCGGTGGCGGCGGAGCTTGCCCACGTCCTGCGGGCAGCTTTCGGCATCGCACAGGCGAGCAGCGGCGCCTTTGATCCCGGCCTGGGCCGGCTGACCGACGCTTGGGGTTTCGGTGCCGTCGGCCCGGTCGGCCGCGTTCCCGTCAATGCGGGGACCAAAACCGGCGCAATCGAGTTTGATGCCGAGAAGCAGCGCGTGCGGCGCACAGGCGAGGCGGCGCTCGATCTGTCGGGGATTGCGAAGGGCTATGCCGTCGACCTGGCTGCCGAATGGCTGTTGGCGGAGGGCGTGAGGCATTTCCTGCTCGAAGTCGGCGGCGAATTGCGCGGCGAAGGCATCCGGCCCGATGGCCAGCCCTGGTGGGTCGATGTCGAGATGCCCCCGGCGGTTTCGCTGCCCCCATGGCGCGTCGCATTGCACGATTTGTCGGTGGCGACGTCGGGCAGCTATCGGCGCCGCTTTTCCGATGGCGAGCGCGATTATTCGCACAGCTTCGACCCGGCGACGGCGCGGCCGATCGTCAACGGCGTGTCGTCGGTCACGGTAATCCATCGCAGCTGCATGATGGCCGACGGCTGGGCGACTGCGCTGACCGTGCTTGGTCCGGCTGCGGCCATCGCGCTCGCCGATGAGCAGGGGCTTGCCGCCTGCGTGATCGCACGCGGCCGCGAGCATGTGTCGCGCGCGTGGCGCGCGATGCTCGACTGACATTCACTTCTGCTGGTCGAATCATCGAGGGGGCGTTAGCGTCGGCGGATGGCCTATAGCCCCTTTGTTCCCCTGCGCGTTTTTTCCAGTTTCACGATGCTTGAGGGGGCGATCGACCCCAAGAATATCGCAAAAGCCGCGCGTGAACGCGGGTTTCCGGCGATCGCGGTCGCCGACCGCAACGGGCTTTACGGCGTCATGGCATTCGGTGATGCGTGCGCGGCGGCGGGGGTGCAACCGATCGTCGGCGCGTTGCTGAGCGTCGCGCGGCCGGGACAGCGGCTGGCGAACGGCGCACCGCTGATCGACTGGCTGGCGCTCTACGCGCAGGACGAGACAGGATATAACAATCTTTGCGCGCTGGTGTCCCATGCGCATCTCGGCCGCCCGGTCGAGCAGGAACCCCATGTCACGCTGGCCGATCTTGCGGGCAAGACCGATGGGCTCATCTGCCTGACGGGCGGCGGCGAAGGCGCGCTGGCGCGCTTGCTTGCGGGTGAGCAGCAGACAGCCGCACAGGATTATATCGAGCAGTTGGAGGCGCTTTTCACAGGGCGGCTCTATATCGAGCTGTCGCGCCGCGGCGATGCCACCGAGCAGGCGGCCGAAAGCGCGCTGGTCGATATGGCCTACGCCCGCGCGCTGCCGCTGGTTGCGACCAACCCCGCGCAATTTGTCGAGCCGCAATTCCATCCGGCGCACGACGCGATGCTGTGTATCGCCCAGTCGGCCTATGTCGAAAGCGAGGACCGGCGTGTGTCCAATCCCGAAGCCTGGCTGAAATCCGCCGAGGCGATGGAGGACGCCTTTTCGGATCTGCCCGAAGCGATCCGCAACACATTGGTCGTAGCGCAGCGATGTGCCTTCATGGCGCCGAAACGCAAGCCGATTTTACCCAGCCTTGCCGGCGACCGCGAGGGCGAGGCGGCGCAGCTGAAGGCCGACGCCCATGCCGGGCTGGAGGCGCGGCTGGCGCTCTATCCCGACCTGACGGCCGAGGAGCGGCAGGCCTATGTCGAACGGCTCGATTTTGAGGTCGATGTCATCACGCAAATGGGCTTTCCCGGCTATTTTCTGATCGTTGCCGACTTCATCAAATGGGCGAAGGCGCAGGATATTCCGGTGGGGCCGGGGCGCGGATCGGGCGCGGGCAGCGTCGTCGCGTGGGCGTTGACGATCACCGACCTCGATCCGTTGAAACTGGGCCTGGATCACCGCATCGGTGTAGCGCGTGCCGGTGGCCAGGTTGTCGATATAGATCGCTACCGCGCCATCGAGGGCGCTGCGGCCATTGTCGATGGCCGAGCTCTCCGACGGCACGCTGCGCTTCCTGCTGCTGGCGGCGGCGCTGCACACACCACGCCC
>JBGTUD010000256.1:0-4572 GCA_041939405.1 Sphingopyxis sp.
ATGATCTCGACGACGCGCTCGATCTCGCGTTGCTTGTGCGGGGGAAGATGTTCGAGGCTGCTCTGCATTGGGGTCACCCTAACAAGGTGGCGGCACCCTTGCACCCGGAAGATTGTTCCGATGCGCACGGATGCCGCAGGCTGGCTGCCGCTCAGTCGGCGGGTGTCCAGATGATCGCGAAGACATCGTCGCGATCCTGCCCCGCGGCCCGCCCGAGATTGGCGTAGATACGCCGCGGCCCGAACTCGGGGGTCGCGAGCGAGAGCGACACATAGGGGCGTCCGGATTGCTCGGCGACGCGGATCCAGCCGGCGCCGATCTCGACGCCATCGGACCAAACGCGATAGTCGGGCTGCACATCGCTCGCCTTGCCGCGGTTGGGGCGTATCTCGATCGGTGCCTTGATAGACAGCGTGATGAGCTGGCCCGCAAAGCCCTTCTCGATGCTGCCGCTGACGATGCCGATGCTCGCCATGTCGATACTCCTGCTGATCGACCCGAGACCATCCCGGGCGTGAAGCCGGGCAGGACGGCGGTTCAAGGCAGGCGCGCACCCGCAGGGCCGAAGCGAAGCGGCGGAGCGGGACGACGGCCCGCTTGCGCGGCGGCCGCCGCCGTCCAGTTTGGCGAAGCGCCTCAGGATGGTCACGGACGCGCGGGACATTCAGCGAAGGACGTTGGGTGGCGTGAGCTGGTTTCGAGACAGGTTGGCCTCGTTAACGGGGATAGCGCGCAAGACCCGGGAAGAACGCCCCGCGACAATCGGGATAGGGCTTCGCTTCAGTCCCGCAGTGCGTCGAGGACCCGGCATTGCTCCACAGTCGTGTGGCTGCAAATGTCGAGCAGTCCTTCGAGCGTTCCCTCAAGCGACTTCAGGGCAGCGATCTTCTCGCGCACTTCGACAAGATGCCGCGAGGCGATGTGATCGACATCGGCACAGGGCGTGCCTTCGGGCGTCTCCGACAGCGACAACAGACTTCGCACGGTGTCGAGCGAGAATCCCAGCTCGCGCGCCTTTCGCACGAAGGTGAGCCGGTCGCGATGCTCTGGCCCATAGATGCGGTGCCCGCCGTTACTGCGCCCCGGCTCGGCCAATATGCCAATCTTCTCGTAATATCGGATGGTCACGACCTGGCAGCCGGTGAGCCTGCCCAAATCGCCGATCGAGAAACTTTCCTGCATAAAGTGCTTGAACCTATAGTTGCTATAGGTCGTATAGGCCTGCGCGAACCACTTGCCAAACATGGAACGCGATCATGGATAAATGCTGCGGCGACGGCGATGCCGTCTCGAAACCTGTCACCGAAAAGAGCGGATGCTGCGGCGAGACGGCCCCGAATCCGCCGGTGATCGACAGCTGCTGCGCACCTGCCTCGGGTTGTTCCAGCACGGCTGCGAAGGCCCCCGCGTCCGACGCGCCTGCCGTCGAAGCGCCGCGCCATTTCGCCGGGGATGATTGCTGCTCGGCAAAGGAAGACGAGATCGCGGCGCTTGGCGCCTATGCAGACGTCCGCCGCGTTCTGCAGATCGTGCTCGTCATCAACCTTGTGATGTTCTTCGCCGAGTTCACCGCCGGCGTCTTCGCCCGTTCGACCGCGCTGATGGCTGACTCGGTCGACATGCTGGGCGATGCGCTCGTCTATATTCTCAGCCTTTACGCCCTGGAACGGAGTATTCGCTGGCGCGCCGGGGCAGCCCTGTTCAAGGGCGGTATCATCGCAGCTTTCGGCATCTGGGTGGCGATCGAGGTTGTTCTCAAACTCACCGGCGACATCGTGCCGACGGCGGGAACGATGGGCATTTTCGGCTTCATCGCGCTGGCAGCAAATCTCACCTGTCTCGCGCTGCTCTATCAGCACCGTAACCGCGACGTGAACATGTCGAGCACTTTCGAATGCTCGCGCAACGACGTTATCGCCAACACCGGTGTGATCGTGGCGGCCGCGGGCGTCTGGCTGACGGGGTCGGGATGGCCCGACATTCTGGTTGGGAGCATCATTGCCGTCCTCTTCTTCCGGTCGGCGATCCGTGTTCTCAGCCAGGCATGGCCGCAATTTCGCGCCTCGCGACCGACGGTAGCGGCCGCCCTGGACTGAGCGCCTGTCGCTGTCGTCCATGCCGCGCCGAAGCTCGTCGGCAGGAACCTCAAGCGGCCCCGCGCAGCCGCAACCCCTTCCCGCTGTCCAAGCGTCGACGTATAAGCCGCACCCATCGGCGCGCCGCCTTTCAAAGCGCGCGGCGATGGCATGAATTTTTCCTCCACACAGGGATCAGCAGATGACGTGGCCCAAAGGAACGCGCGCCCTCGTGCTGCATAATGCCAAGGCGCGGCAGGGCGAGCAGGCGCTCGTTCCCGTTCGCGAGCGCCTCGCCGCGGGCGGCCTTCTGGTGACGGTCGAACCGTTCGAGAGCCTGCCCGAAATTGCACGCGACGTGACACGCCTGCATCAGACCGCCGATATCATTGTCGTGTGCGGCGGCGACGGTTCGATCTCATCCGCTGCGCCCGCGGTGATCGAGAGCGGCCTGCCGCTGGGAATCATTCCCGCCGGAACCGCGAATGATCTGGCGCGCACCCTGTCGATCCCGCTCGATTTCGGGGCGGCGGCCGATGTCATTGTCGAAGGTCACAGCCGACGGATCGATGTCGGCACGGTCAATGGCCATGCCTTCTTCAATGTCGCGAGCATCGGGATCAGCAGCGAGCTTGCGCAGAAGCTCGACCCGGCGATCAAGAAAAGGTTCGGGCGCCTCGGCTATGCCGTCGCCGCGCTGCGGGTCATCCTGGCTGCCCAGCGGTTCCGGGCGAGGATCAGGGAGAAGGGCGAGTCGAGGACCGTCAGCACCTATCAGGTCGCGATCGGCAACGGGCGCCTCTATGGCGGCGGCAATGTCGTCGAGGAGAATGCCGCGATCGATGACGGCACGCTCGATCTTTATAGTCTCGAGGTGAAAAACCTCTGGAAGCTCGCCCTCATGCTCCGCGCTTTCCGGTCCGGCACGCATGGCGCGTGGAAGGAAGTGCGCACCGCCAAATGCGTCGAGTTCGACATCGAGACGCGGCGGCCGATGCCGGTGAACACTGACGGTGAGATCGTTACCGCGACGCCGGCGCATTTCCGTGTTTTACCGCGCGCGATATCGGTCCTGGCCCCGTGCGAATGCCCCGTCACAGCCCGGCAATTCCCGCTCTATCACCATTGAGCCAAGGACCGGCGACCGCCGCGAAGCCCTTGTGAGAAGGACGGTTTTGCCGTAAATCGCGAAGCGCGGGCCGGGCCCCTCTGACGGTCGTACAGCGACGGCCGTGATGTCGGACCGCATCGAGCGACGCTCGGTGCAATTGTCTGCGTTCCCATCGATCTGCACCTTCGCGCGACCGGTTCAGTGGCAGCATCGCTGAGGAAGGGCGTTCGACATGGAAGGCTTGGTCACCCTGTTTCAGGATCCCGCAGTGTGGGCGGCACTGCTGACGCTCGTGGTGATGGAAATCGTCCTCGGCATCGACAACCTCATTTTCATCTCGATTATCTCCAACAAATTGCCCGAAGCCCAGCGACAGAGAGCGCGGCGAATCGGCATCTCGCTGGCGCTGGTCATGCGCCTCGCGCTGCTTTCGGTGATTGCCTGGCTCGTGGGGCTGACGGCGATCGTCGTCGATTTCGGATTGCAGGGCGCGCCGGATGCCTATGGCAAGCCAAGCTTCGAGACCGCCTTTTCCTGGCGCGACATCATATTGATCGCCGGCGGCCTCTTCCTGATCTGGAAGGCGACTTCGGAAATCCACCATAATGTCGATCCTAACCCGAACGACGATGTCTTCAACGCCGGCAAGAAGGCGCTGACATTCGGATCGGCCATCATCCAGATCCTGCTGCTCGATCTCGTCTTCTCGGTCGACTCGATCCTGACCGCTGTCGGCATGACCGAACATCTGCCGATCATGGTGATCGCGGTGGTTTCGGCGGTCCTCGTCATGCTGCTCGCGGCCGACCCGCTGGCCAACTTCATCCGCGACAACCCGACCGTCGTGATGCTGGCGCTCGGCTTCCTGCTGATGATCGGTGTCGTGCTGATCGCTGACGGCTTCGGAGCAAAGGTGCCCAAGGGCTATATCTACACCGCCATGGCATTTTCGGCCGGGGTAGAAGGGCTCAATATTTGGGCGCGGCGCCGGCGTGAGCGGGTCGCGCTTGCAAAAGCCTCGGGCGAAACCGCCGAGGCGAAATAGTCGAAGCCCGGCAGCACCGAAGCTGTTCTGCCGTGTTTCCGGAGAATAGACTCGATCTGGATCTATCTCGGTGCAGTCGGCTTGCATGCCGCAGCGGCAAGGCTATGCTTTGAAGTGCATCGGGCAAGGCGCACGGTGCCAGGCGTGAGAACCTGCTTAGCTTAGTCTTCCTATTCCATCCTGCCGGGTGGCCGCTGCGCATGTCCAAGCCTTAGGGCTAAAGGCGGCGGCGCTTGTTCGCTAAGCAAGTTCTCAACGCCCGGCTTGCCGCCTTCGTCCCGAACGGGAAGGCGGCAGGTATGGACTTCGAGGACAAGGACAGCGAGCGACCGGGTATTGCC
>JBGTUD010000257.1:0-4568 GCA_041939405.1 Sphingopyxis sp.
GGGTGTGGGGGTCGGAGGTTCGAATCCTCTCGTCCCGACCAATTTCACTAAAACTATCAGGCCTCTGCCAAAAGTTGCCCGCGCAACTATTTCGGTATCGGGGGCTGGCGATCCGCCGCGGCCGCGCCTAAGGCGCACGCCATGGAATTTGCCGCTGAAACCATTGCCTTGCTGATGGCCGTCGCTTTTGTCGCGGGCACGATCGACGCGCTTGCGGGCGGCGGCGGGCTGCTGACCATACCCGCGCTGATGGCCGCCGGGGTCCCGCCCGTATCGGCGCTCGCGACGAACAAGCTGCAAAGCATGATCGGCACCGCGTCCGCCTGTTACACTTTCTGGCGCAGCGGCCATGTCGATATTGCGCGCTTTGCCTGGCCGGCCGCCGCCACTTTCGTCGGCGCCGCCGCCGGCGCGACGACGGTTCAGTTCATCAGTTCCGACTTCCTTTCCGCCTTCGTGCCGGTGCTGCTTATCCTGATGGGCCTCTATTTCCTCCTCGCCCCGCCGATGAGCGACGTCGATCGCCACGCGCGCGTCCGCCAGGCCGGGCTGGTCCTCATCGCCTTTGCCATCGGCTTCTACGACGGTTTTTTTGGTCCCGGCACCGGTTCCTTCTTCACCCTCGCGCTCGTCGCGCTCGGTGGGCTCGGCCTCGTCCGCGCGATCGGCAATGCCAAGCTGCTCAACTTTACCACCAATGTGGCCGGCGTGCTGGCCATGGTGATCGGCGGCCACATGCTATGGCTGCTTGGCATCGCGATGGCGGCCGCCAATGTCGCGGGCAACCAGCTCGGCGCGCGCCTCGCGATCCGCTATGGCGGCCGCGGCGTCCGCCCCGTGCTGGTGCTGATGTCCGCGGCGCTGACGGTGAAGCTGCTCAGCGACCCCGCCAACCCGATCTGGACGCTGTTCTAAGGTCACGGCCGCAGCACGACCTTACCGACGACTGTGCGGTCCTCGAGCATCGTAAATCCCGCACGCCAGTCGGCAAGGTCGAGCGCGGCATGGACGTGCGGGCGGATGCGCCCCTCGGCCGCCAGCGCGTCGATCGCTGCCAGATTCTCCGCGCCACGTTCGGGAAAGCGGCGGCCATATTCGCCCGCGCGCACCCCGACCACCGCGAATCCCTTGATCAGCGGCATGTTGGCGGACAGCTCGGAAATGCGCCCCGAGGCAAAGCCAACGACCAGCAGCCGCCCGCCAAAGGCGATGCAGCGCGTCGATTCGTCGAACACATCGCCGCCCACCGGGTCGACGATGACGTCGGCGCCCTTCCCCGCGGTCAGCGCCTTCACCTCATCGCGAAAGCCCGGCGCCGCGGCGATCACCGCGTCGGGAGCATAGAGCCGCGCGAGCGCCGCGCGCTTGTCCGCACTGCTCGCCGCCGCGATCACGCGCGCGCCGATCGCTTTTGCGAGATCGACCGTCGCCATCCCGACCCCGCCCGCCGCGCCGTGGACCAGCACCCATTCGCCCGGTTCGACGCGCGCGCCGCGCAGCAACGCGACATAGGCGGTGAGATAGGCGACCGGATAGGCCGCCGCCGCGTCCCAGCCCAGCGCCGCGGGCTTGGCGCGGAGCGCCGATGCGGGAACGACCGTATATTCGGCCATCGCGCCAAAGCGGTTGCCGCCGACGACCGCGTCGCCCGCCGACCATCCCGTCACCCCGACACCCACCGCGTCGACCTCACCCGAAAATTCCAGGCCGGGCACGAACGGCAGGTCGGGTTTGAGCTGATAGGCGCCGCGGGTCATCAACAGGTCGGGAAAATTCACCGCCGAAGCGCGCACGCGCACACGCACCTCGCCCGGCCCGGCCTCCGGGACCGGCAGGTCGGAAAGCGCGACCCCGCCATGATCGGGCAGCAATTCGCGCACCTGCAACGCCCGCATGACAAAATCCTTTCCTACATTATTCCTATATGGTTCGCATTAGGCGTCATGCGAACCAAAAGGAGCGAATCATGTCCCAAACTTTCACCCCGCCACGCGACGCCGACGCGCTGATCGACGCCGTCATCGACCGCGAAGGGCGATATGTAAACCACCCTGCCGACCGCGGCGGTCCGACCTGCTGGGGAATTACCGAAGCGGTCGCCCGTTCGCAGGGTTATACGGGCGCGATGCGCGCGCTTCCCCGCGCCGAAGCCGCGGCGATTTACCGCCGCATCTATTGGCTGCGTCCCGGTTTCGACAAGGTCGCGCTGCGCGCCGCGGCGATCGCCGCCGAATTGTTTGACACGGGCGTCAACATGGGCACCGAAACCGCTACTGGCTTTCTTCAGCGCGCGCTCAACGCGCTCAACCGCAGCGCGCGCGACTATCCCGACATCGCGGTCGACCGCATGATCGGCCCGCGTACGCTGGCGGCGCTCGACGGCTTTCTGAAAGCGCGCGGCAAGGGCGGCGAGACCGTGCTCGTGCGGGCGATGGAGGCCTTGCAAGGCGAACGCTACATCGCGCTCGCCGAACGCCGTCCCAGCCAGGAGGCCTTTCTCTACGGCTGGCTCGCCAACCGCATCGGCGCTCTCTGACCCGAGCCAACAGGGAATCGCGAGTAAAGTTCAACAGTTTCCCAAGCAAAATGGAGCATCATTATGAGCATCATCGAAGGGCTGATCGGCCCCATCGCCAAGCTGATCGACAAGATCATTCCCGACCCCGAAGCGCGCGACCGCGCCAAGCTGGAACTTTTAAAGCTCGAGGGCAGTCAGGAGATGGAGGCAATCCGCACCCGCATGACCGCGATCGTCGCCGAAGCGAACAGCGCCGATCCGTGGACCAGCCGCGCGCGGCCGAGCTTTCTTTACGTCATGTATGCGCTGCTGCTCTGGGCCATCCCCATGGGCCTCATTGCCGCCGCGCGGCCCGAGATGGCCAAGGGCATCGCCGAGGGAATGAACGCCTATCTCGCAGGCATTCCCGAACCGCTCTACGCGCTCTTCGGCACGGGTTATCTCGGCTACACCGCCGCCCGGGCGTGGGGGAAAGCCAAGGGGGTGGAGGGCTGAACAGGCACCGTGCAAAAGAGCCACCGCGCCCCTGCGAAGGCAGGGGCCCATCTCTGGTCGGCGCTATTTTAAACCGGCGGGAGATGGGTCCCCGCCTTCGCGGGGACACACGCCTTGAAGGACGGCGCTATGCTTCCACCACCACCGCCAGATTCGCGAGCGAACTGTTCAGCCCGGCCAGATGATCCTTCGCCGAAATCCCCGGCGGCACATGGTGCGCGTCGACCGTGACCAGCGTGCCGCCGCCCTGCCGCGACAGATACCAGTGCATCGCCATCGTCCCCGAAAAGCGCGGGTCGTCGGACATAAATTCGACCTCCCACACGATCAGCCGCCCCTCATCGAGCGTCGGGATATGCACGTCGACGACATCGCAGTCGTCATCGCTCTTCGTCTCGAGGTCGGGATCGTCGAAGGTCAGCCGCATCCGGAACCCGCCGCCTGCGCTTAGGTCGGCATGCTCGAACGTCCCGGTCGCGCCCTCGGGCGGTAGCCAGCGCGCGAGCGTGTCGGCGCTGGTGAACGCCGCGAAGACATCGACCAGCGGCGCCGCGATCAGCCGTTCGGCATGATCGACGCGCCGCGTCTTTTTCGTCGGCTTCAAGCGAGCGCGGCCTTGACCGCCGCGACGGCCTCGCTCGCCGCGCCGCCGTTCGGGCCGCCGCCCTGCGCCATGTCGGGCCGTCCGCCGCCGCCCGGCCCGCCGAGCGCGGCGACCGCGGCTTTGACCAGGTCGACTGCGCTGTGGCTGCCCGTCTGGTCGTCGGTCACGCCGACCGCGACCGACGCTCGCCCGTCATTGACCGCGACCAGCATCGCGACGCCGCTGCCGACCTGTTTTTTGAGGCCATCGACCGTGCCGCGGAGCTCCTTGGGGTCGAGCCCGTCGACGACCTGCGCCAGAAAGGCGACATCGCCGACCTGCTCGACCGCCGGACCAGCGGCTGCACCGCCGCCGCTCCCGCCGCCGCCAAGCGCCAGCGCCTTCTTGGCATCGGCCAGCTCGCGCTCGGCCTTCTTGAGCTGCTCGGCGAGCGCCGCGACGCGGGCGGGCACCTCTTCGGGCGAGGTTTTGAGCGCCCCCGCCGCCGCTTTCAGCGCCTCGTCGCGGGCGTTCAGCCAGGTGCGGGCCGCTTCGCCGGTCAGCGCCTCGATACGCCGCACTCCCGACGAAACCGCGCTTTCGCCGATGATCTTGAACAGCGCGATGTCGCCCAGTGCGCGCACATGCGTCCCGCCGCACAGTTCGACTGAATAGCTGTTCTCATCGGCCCTGCCCATGCTGAGCACGCGCACCTCGTCGCCATATTTTTCGCCGAACAGGGCGAGCGCGCCCGCCGCGACGGCGTCGTCCGGCGTCATCAGCCGCGTCGTCACCGGCTCGTTGCCCCGAATCTGCGCGTTCACCTCTGCCTCGATGTCGGCGATCTCTTCGGCGGTCAGCGCCTTCGGGTGCGAAAAGTCGAAGCGGAAGCGATCCTCGGCGACCAGGCTGCCCTTCTGCGTCACATGCCCGCCGAGCCGGTTCCGCAGCGCCGCGTGCAGCCGGTGCGTC
>JBGTUD010000258.1:0-4556 GCA_041939405.1 Sphingopyxis sp.
CGGCACGCTCGCCGCCGATGCGCTGCGCACGATGGCGCGCTTCGGCTGCCACCCCCAGGGCATCGACCTTGTCGAAACGAGCCCGACGCTTCGCGCCGCCCAGCTCGCCCGCCTTCCCGCCGCCGTGCACCATGACGAAATCGATGCACTGGCGGACGATGTGCCGCTGCTGATCGTTGCCAACGAATTTTTCGACGCCCTGCCCATTCATCAATATATCCGCACGCGCGACGGCTGGCGCGAACGCATCGTCCTATCCCATGACGGCGTCTTGTCGGCGGTCGCGGGCGACGTCCCGGCCGAAGCGGCCATCGTCCCCGCGCTGCGGGACGAGGCCGAAGGCACGATCGTCGAAACAATGCCTGCCGCCGCCGCGATCATGCAGCGCTGCGCATTCCGTCTCGCGCGGCAGGGCGGCGCCATGCTGGCGATCGATTACGGCTATAGCGGCCCGGCGGCGGGCGATACGTTGCAGGCGGTAAAGGCGCACCGCTTCGCCAACCCCTTCGCCGATCCGGGCGAGGTCGACCTGACCGCGCATGTCGATTTTACCGCCCTCGCCCACGCCGCGCGGGCGGGCGGCGTCGCCGTCGCTGGACCGATCGGCCAAGGCCTGTGGCTCCAGCGCATGGGGATCGACGCCCGGCTGGAGGCGCTTGCCGCGGCCGCCCCCGCGCGCGCCGCCGAACTGCGCGACCAGCGCGACCGGCTGGTGAACGCCGATGCCATGGGCGATCTGTTCAAAGCGATCGCCTTCACCCCCCACCACTGGCCCGCCCCCGCCGGGTTTGCAGGAGAAGCACAATGACCGCCATTCAAATGGCCGAAGCCGCCGACGCCGAAGCGATCAGCCACTTTGCCGAGGCATCGTTCAAGCATACATTCGCCCATCTTTACGATCCCGCCGATCTTTCGGCATTTCTTGCCGACTGGAATCCGCCGCCGCGTATAAGGGCACAGATTGCCGACCCCCGCTATGCCATTGCGCTGCTGCGCGGCGATGGCGGTTCGATCCTGGGTTTCATCAAGATGGGACCGGTCGATTTCGACCTCCCGCCCGATCAACCGCGCGAGGATGCGGTCGAGCTTCACCAGCTGTACGTCGCCGAAAGCGCGAAGGGCACCGGCGTTGCCAGAGCGCTCATGGACTGGGGCATCGCCTGGGCGCGGGCGCGCGCATCGATCCTCTATCTGTCGGTCTTTGTCGACAATGATCGCGCGCAGGCCTTTTACCGCCGTTACGGCTTCTACGATGTCGGCCGCAACGCCTTCCGCGTCGGCAATCATGTCGACGAGGACCGCTTCTTCAGGCTCGACCTATGAGCACGCCCTTCGTCACCGCACCGACGCTGGACGGCGTCGCGCACGGTTTCTTTGGACGCCGCGGCGGCGTCTCCACGGGCGACCTGGCCTCGCTCAACTGCGGTCTTGGATCGGGCGACGACCCGGCGTTGATCGACGAGAACCGGGGGCGCGTCGCCGCGGCCATCCTCCCCGGCGCCGCGCTGACCGGGCTCTATCAGGTTCACGGCAATCGCTGCGTCATTGTCGATGAACGCAGCGACCTTGCCGCGCGGCCCGAAGCCGATGCGCTCGCGACGCGCACGCCCGGCATATTGCTCGGCATATTGACCGCCGATTGCGTGCCGGCGCTCTTTGCCGACCGCTCGGCGGGCGTCGTGGGCGCCGCCCACGCCGGCTGGAAGGGTGCGCTCGCCGGCGTCACCGATGCCACGCTGGATGCCATGGAAAGCATCGGCGCGGACCGCACCCGTATCGCGGCCGCGATCGGGCCGTGCATCGGCCGCGCATCCTATGAAGTCGACGACGGTTTCGTGCAGCGCTTCGTCGCCGACGATCCCGCGAACGAGCGCTTCTTTGCCGCGGGCAAACCGGGCCATGCGATGTTCGACATCGCCGCCTATGTCGCCGCGCGCCTCGCCGCGGCCGGGGTAACGCGAATTGCCATCGGCGGGCAGGACACCTATGCCTTGCCCCAGGAATATTTCAGCTTTCGCCGCGCGTGCCACAATGGGGAAAACAGCTATGGCCGCCAATTGTCGGTGATCGGGTTGGCAAAATAGCCGACATCCAATAGCCGTCATCCCGGCGAAGGGTGTTCAGAGGCACGTGACTCTGAAACACGATCTCGACCTGGCACCATGGGGCATCGATGAGATCCCGGCCTTTGCCGGGATGAGGAATTAAGATGGAAACGGGGGAGCGATGACGCGCACACGCTGGTTGGGATTGGTCGGCGGGCTCGTCGTTTTCTGCCTCATGCTCCTCGCTCCCGCGCCTGCGGGGATGGAACTGACCGCCTGGCGCGTCGCCGCGCTGACCGTACTGATGGCGATCTGGTGGATGACCGAGGCGCTGCCGCTCACCGTCACCGCGCTCCTCCCTTTCCTGACCGTTCCCGCCTTCGGCGTGATGGACGCCAACGCCATCGCGAAGGAATATTATTCGCCGATCCTGTTCCTGATCCTCGGCGGCGCCTTTCTCGCGCTCGCGATCGAGCGGGTCGGACTGCACCGGCGGCTCGCGCTGGCGCTCCTGAAGCGCGCGCCGCAGACCGCATCGGGCCTGCTGTTCGCCTTCATGGCGGCAACCGCGCTGCTCAGCATGTTCATCTCGAACACCTCGACGACGCTCATCATGATCCCGATTGCGCTCGCCGTCGTGCGCGCGGGCGGCGTGCAGGAGGGGGAAACAAACGGCTTTGCGGGCGCGGTGATGATGGGCATCGCCTTTGCCGCGTCGATCGGGGGGCTCGGCACCCTCGTCGGCAGCCCGACCAACGCCATCGCCGCGGGGCTCATCGAAAAGGCACTCGGCCTGCGGATCGCCTTTCTCGACTGGGCGATTTATGGCGTGCCGGTCGTGCTGCTCTCGGTGCCCGTCGCGATGCTCGCCGTCGCGCGCGTCCAGCGGCTTGCCGACCATCGCTTCGACGGCACCGCGGCGGCGACGGCGCTTGGCAATCAGGCGATCTGGTCGACGGCCGAGCGCCGCGTCGTCCCCATCTTCCTTGCCGTTGTGGCCGCTTGGATGGCGCAGCCCTGGCTCGAACCCTTGCTGCCCGACGGCGCGCTGACCGATGGAACGATTGCCGTGGCAGGCAGCCTTCTGCTCTTCGTCCTGCCCGACGGCACCGGCCGCCCGCTCCTCCTCTGGAAAGAAGCCGACCGTGCGCCGTGGGGCGTGATCATGATGTTCGGCGGCGGCCTCGCCCTCGCCGCCGCGATCACGTCGAGCGGGCTTGCCGCCTGGCTCGGCGCGGTGCTGGCACCGCTTGGCAATATGCCGACGATATTGCTTGCCGCCATCATCGTCGCGCTCACCATCCTCGTCACCGAATTTGCGAGCAATGTCGCGACCGCGAGCGGCATCATGCCCGTACTTGCCGCACTGATCGCCGCGACCGGCGCCGACCCGATCCTGCTCGCGCTGCCCGTCGCAATGGCCGCGAGCTGGGGCTTCATGCTGCCATCGGGTACCGGTCCCAATGCGCTCGCCTGGGCGACCGGGCATATCGCCCTGCCGCGCATATTGAAGGCGGGGCTGGCGGTCGATGTCTGCGGCGTTCCGCTGTTGATCGGTACGGTCTGGGCGATTGCGGCATTCGCCTGATCGCTTGTGCAATATAGTTTCAAATGAAACCGCGCGCGGTATAAGAGCGCCCACATTCAAGGAGCATCCCATGGCCATGCGCGGCAAACCCAAGACGAACAGCAAGAAGATCGGCGACAAGGAACTCAATCCCGCGACGCTGATGATGGGGCTCGGCTATGATCCGGTGCTGTCCGAAGGGTCGCTGAAACCGCCGATCTTTCTTACCTCGACCTTCGCCTTTGAAAGCGCGGCGGCGGGCAAGCGATTCTTTGAACATATCACGGGCAAGCGCGCGGGACCGGCGGACGGCCTCGTCTATTCGCGTTTCAACGGGCCCAATCAGGAAATTCTCGAGGATCGTCTGGCGGTGTGGGACGGCGCCGACGACAGCTTGGTGTTTTCCAGCGGCATGTCGGCGATCGCGACGCTGCTGCTCGCGCTCGTCGGCCAGAATGACGTGATCGTCCACTCGGGTCCGCTCTATGCGGCGACCGAAACGCTGATCGCGCGCATCCTGTCGCGCTTCGGCGTCAGCTTTGTCGATTTCCCGGCGGGCGCGACGCGCGACGACATCGACGTGGTTCTGGCCCGCGCCCAGTCGCTCGCCAGCCAAAAGGGCGGCAAGGTTGCGCTCGTCTATCTCGAAAGCCCCGCGAATCCGACCAACGCGCTCGTCGATGTCGAAGCGGTGCGCGATGCGCGCGACGCCGCCTTTCCCGGCGAGCAGAAACCCGCGATCGCGATCGACAACACCTTTTTGGGGCCGCTCTGGCAAAAGCCGCTCCATCAGGGCGCCGAACTCGTCGTCTACAGCCTCACCAAATATGCCGGCGGCCATTCGGTGACAATATCATCCGGTAAATTCCAAACGATCTAAAACTCGAACACGTCCGCAGCCCCGGCGCCCATTTCCGGCTGTTTTACTACGCCGATTTGCGGCA
>JBGTUD010000259.1:0-4535 GCA_041939405.1 Sphingopyxis sp.
GCTTCATAGAAACGCGGGCAAAGCTCGCCGAAACCGACAAGCGGATCGTCGCGATCTCCGCCGCGATGCCGTCGGGCACCGGGGTCGACAAATTCGCGAAAGCGCACCCCGACCGCAGCTTCGACGTCGGCATCGCCGAACAACAAGCCGTGACCTTTGCCGCCGGGCTTGCGGCGCAGGGGATGCGGCCGTTCGCCGCCATCTATTCGACCTTCCTCCAGCGGGCTTACGATCAGGTCGTGCACGATGTCGCGATCCAGAATCTGCCGGTGCGCTTTGCGATCGACCGCGCGGGACTGGTCGGCGCCGACGGTTCGACCCATGCGGGGTCGTTCGACATCACCTATCTGGCGACGCTGCCCAATATGGTCGTGATGGCGGCGGCGGACGAGGCCGAGCTGGTTCATATGACCTATACCGCCGCCGAATATGACGCGGGGCCGATCGCCTTTCGCTATCCGCGCGGCAATGGCACCGGCGTGCCGCTCCCCGATGTTCCCGAGAAGCTGGAGATCGGAAAAGGGCGCGTTGTGCGGCAGGGCAAGACCGTCGCGATCTTCTCGCTCGGCACACGCCTTGCCGAAGCGCTGAAAGCCGCCGACACGCTGGAGGCGCGCGGACTTTCAACGAGCGTGATCGACCTGCGCTTCGCAAAACCGCTCGACGAGGCACTGATCCGCAAGACGCTGGCCAGCCATGATGTGTGCGTGACGATCGAGGAAGGCAGCATCGGCGGGCTGGGCGCGCATGTGCTGACGCTCGCAAGCGACGAGGGGCTGATCGATGCCGGGCTGAAACTGCGCACGATGCGCCTCCCCGACGTCTTTCAGGATCAGGACAAGCCCGAACTGCAATATGACGCCGCGGGGCTCAACGCGCCGCAGATCGTCGATTGCGTGCTGAAGGCGCTGCGCCACAACAGCGCGGGCGTCGAGGAAGCGGGCGCGCGGGCCTGAACAGCGCCGCGCCGTCCGGCCGCGCCGCGCGCTGCGCCCGGCCTATGATGCGATCAGGGCGTGGGGCGATGAATGGCGGCCGCGCAGAGCGGATGCAATACCGGGCAGCGACACGCTGAACTGAGGCCGGTTTCGGCCGAAATGCGACCTTCATTGCATCGTCATCCCGGCGAGGCCGGGATCTCGCCGGTCCGGCAACCCGTTAGGGTGAGATCGTGTTTCAGAGTCACGTGCCTCTGAACACCCTTCGCCGGGATGACGGAACCAAGGATGTCCGCCCCCACCCCATGTCGCCATCGGCGTCGGGGACGGTCAACGCTTCCGCGATGAAAAAGCCCGAAGCGCTCAGGCGCCCGGGATCGACGCCGATGCGTCGCGGCCGTCGCCCTGAGGGGCGGCCAGGATGTCGCGGACGACAAGGCCCTTGTCGACGACCTGTGTGCCCGGACTGCCGACCTGGCTGCGGATGCCGGGGTCGGCGCGCGCGCCGTCGGCGCTGCCGATGATCTGCGTCTCGCCGGGGCTGCGCGCCGACGGTCCGCCGAAAAGCGCGCGCAGCGTCTGTTCGGCGGTCGATTCGCCGCCGGGGCGCGCGGTGCCCGGCGCGGGCGGGGTCAGCGCGAAGTCGGGCGGCACGACGAGCGGCGCCTGACGCGACACCATCATTTCGTCGGGGCGGTCGCGGCTGAACAGGCTGTTCGACCCGCAGGCCGACAGGGTGGTGGCGACAATCGAGGCTGCCAGGATGGCGGTGGTCCGGTTCACGTCAATAACTCCCAATGCGCCCCGTTACTCTTTGGCGGCCCGCTCGGCCGCCGACGGGGCCTTTTCGCCCAAGAGCAGCGCGCGCGCAACCAGCAAAAGCACGCCGAGCGTGATGCACGCATCGGCGACGTTAAAGATCATGAAGGGGCGAAATTCGCCGATGTGCAGATCGGCGAAGTCGACGACATAACCAAAGCGCACGCGGTCGACGATATTGCCGAGCGCGCCGCCCAGAATCATCGCGAGCGCGATCACGTCGCCCTTCGCCTGTTCGCGCGTCATCCAGAACGCCACTGCACCGGCGACGATCCCCGTCACCGCCACCAGCGTCCAGCGCGTCGTGTCGGTGCAGCTTGCGAACATCGAGAGCGAAATCCCGCAATTTTCGGCCCAGCGCAGGTCGAAGAAAGAGGTGAGTTCGATCAGCCCCTTGCGTTCGAGCGACAGCGGAACGGTGATCACCCATTTGGTGATCTGGTCGAGGATGAAAGCGATGGCGGCAAAAATCAGGCCAAAGCGCAGATAGGGGGAACGGGCGCTGCTCATCCTGCCCCCAATACCGTCTCGCAGCGATTGCACAAGGCGCCGTCGGCGGTCACTTCGGGCAGGTAGCGCCAGCAGCGGCCGCATTTGTGGTTTTGGGTTCGCTTTACGTCCCACTCGCCCCGATGAACGGTCGAGGTGATGAAGATTTCCTCGAAGTCGACGTCGCCGGCTTCATTCGGAAGCCAGACTTCGGCTTCGAGGCTGGAGCGGATGATCTTCTCGCGGCGCAGCGGCTCGATGCGTTCGGTAACAAGCGCGCGGGTTTCGCGGACTTGCGCCCATTTTTCCTTCAACTCGTCATCCCGGCGAAGGCCGGAATCTCCACCGTCGAGATCCCGGCCTTCGCCGGGATGACGATTGTGGGTGGGGAGTGCGGGAAGCTCCGGCCACTCCAGCAGATGCACGCTCCCCGCGTCGGGATAGCGCGTCCCCCACACCTCTTCGCTGGTGAACACCAGCACCGGCGCGGCATAACGCACCAGCGCGTGGAACAGCACGTCGAGCACGCTGCGATACGCGCGGCGCGTGTCGGTGCCGAGCGGCGCGGCGGGGCCGATATCGCAATAGAGAACATCCTTGCGGATATCGAAGTAAAAGGCCGACAGATCCTCGTTGCAGAAATCGGCGAGCAGGCGCGTGTAGCTGTTATAGTCGAAATCGTCGACCGCACGCGCGAGCTTCGCGTCAAGGTCGGCGAGCAACGACAGCATATAGCGTTCAAGTTCGGGCATCGCCGCGACGTCGGCGACGCGTTCCTCTTCGCTGAACCCGTCGAGCGCGCCGAGCAGATAGCGGAAGGTGTTCCTGAGCTTGCGATACTGGTCGGCAACCCCGGCGAGGATTTCCTTGCCGATGCGGTGATCCTCGGTGAAATCGACCGACAGCGCCCACAGGCGCAGGATGTCGGCGCCATAATCGCGCATCAGGTCGATCGGGCTGATCGTGTTGCCCAAGGACTTCGACATTTTGAAGCCCTTGGCGTCCATGGTGAAGCCGTGCGTCAGCACCGCCTTGTACGGCGCGCGGCCGCGCGTCCCGCAGCTTTCGAGCAGGCTCGACTGGAACCAGCCGCGATGCTGGTCGCTTCCTTCGAGATAGAGGTCGGCGCTGTGCGTGCCGCCGTCGTGGCGGACGAGCGTGGGCCATTTGCCGCTTTCGAGCACGAAGGCGTGGGTGCAGCCCGAATCGAACCACACGTCGAGGATGTCGGTGATGCGTTCGTAATCGGCGGCGTCATAGTCCGGGCCGAGATATTCCTGCGCGCGCGCGTCGCTCCACGCATCGACGCCGCCCGCCTTCACCGCCGCGACGATGCGCGCGTTGACCTCGGCGTCGACGAGATATTGTCCGGTCTGGCGGTGCACGAACAGCGTGATCGGCACCCCCCACGCGCGCTGGCGCGACAGCACCCAATCGGGGCGCCCCTCGACCATGCTGCCGATGCGGTTGCGGCCCTTGGCGGGGACGAAGCGCGTGGCTTCGATGGCGGCCATGGCGGTTTCGCGGAGTGTATGCGCGCCGGGTGTCTCGACTTCGCTCGACACGAGCGGGGCTTGTAGGGCGGCCTTCTCCATTCCGTTCGCATCGAGCGAAGTCGAGATGCCCGTCGTGAAAGGCTTGTCCATCGGCACGAACCATTGCGGGGTGCAGCGAAAGATGATCTTCGCTTTCGAACGCCAGCTATGCGGATAGCTGTGTTGGTAATCGGCCGAGGCGGCGAGGAGCGCGCCTGCGTCCCTGAGATCGCTGCAGATCGGACCGTCGGGCGCGTTGAACTTGGGGTTGATCACCGACATGCGGCGCTCGTCCTCGCCGCCGAGCCAGCCCCAATCGTCGCGATAGCGGCCGTCGGCCATCACCGCGAACTGCGGTTCGAGGCCGTGCGCCTTGCACAGCTCGAAATCATCCTCGCCATGGTCGGGCGCCATATGGACAAGCCCGGTGCCGCTGTCGGTGGTAACGAAATCACCCGCGAGGAACGGACGCGGGCGCGCGTAGAAACCTCCGAGATGGTGCATCGGATGACGTGCGACGGTGCCGGCGAGGTCGGAGCCTTTGCCGCGCCAGATTTCTTCACCTGCTGGAAATCCATCAATTGAGTATTCGATGCGCTTGGAGAATTCTTCCAATAGCGGAGCGGCCACAAGATAGACATAGTCCTTGACCAGCGGGATCGGTTCGCCAGGCGCTAGGGATTTGGCTTGTCCACGAGCCGTTAGCATCGCGACATATTCTACATCCGGCCCATAGGCCAAAGCTTGGTTGACC
>JBGTUD010000260.1:0-4521 GCA_041939405.1 Sphingopyxis sp.
GGCCGCGATCGACCATAGCCAGGCCAATGTGACCGGCACCGTCCGGCTCAAGCTCTACAAGGGCAATGCCAGCGTCGTCGGCCGCAAATCGCCGTTCAGCCTGTATAGCGAGCGTCATGTGACCTTCGAAGACGACGCCGGCGCCTATGACCAGAAGGATGCGGCGGGGTTCATCAAATTGAACGCGCTGCGGCTGAAACTGCTGGCGAAGCAGGGCGGATGAGATCGCGGCGCCTCCCTTGCATCGGCGAGGTGGGCGGCGCGCGGTCTTGGTTCGATGCTCCCAGTCGCCAAAGCGCCGGCGAACCACGAATCTGCGGCTCGCCGGGCGTCTTTTGGGCTGACCTGCGCGCGCGGCGCTGCCATGATCGGGCAGGATAGACTATGAACTGATTTCGGAGGGGCAACCACAGGGTGGATGATGCCCCATGCTCGAAAAACAAGGTTCCGAGATCGCTGTCGATGAATGGCGACCGTGCTGGATCGTCCTGCCGCGCTGGGCGCTGCTGGTCGGCGGCTATGGTGTTCAGCGGCGTTGGATTCCACCCGGTCCTTACTTCGTGCGGCGCTCCCGCTCGATCGGCAAGAAAATCTACCGACGCGCCCGCGACTGAAGGCAGCGGACCTCAGCCATGACGGGGGGAACGCAAGAAAAGGAAGCGTTAGCAAGCGGCTCCGACCTGCGCTAAGGCGCGGGACATGACAGCGACCCGATTTTTCTCCGACAATGCCGCGACCGTCCATCCCGCGGTGATGGACGCGCTGGTTGCCGCCAACCACGTCGATACGGCCTATGACGGGGATGCCATCAGCCGGTCGCTCGATGCAGCCTTTTCGGACCTGTTCGAAACGACATGCGAAGTCGTCTGGGTATCGACCGGGACCGCCGCGAACAGCATCATCCTCGCGCATTTCGTCAGGCCTTGGCAGGGGATTCTGTGCTACGAAGAAGCTCATATCGAGGTCGACGAATGCGGCGCGCCGACCTTTTATTCGGGCGGCGCCACGCTGATGCCGCTCCCCGGCCGGGGCGCCAAGATCGATACCGCGGCGCTGAAGGCGCGGATCGCGGGCATCCGGCAGGATGTGCATCAGGTGCAGCCCGCCGCGGTGAGCATCACCAACGCGACCGAATATGGACTCGCATGGCGGCCGGACGAAATCGCCGAGATCAGCGAGATTGCCCGCGGCAAGGGACTGAAACTCCACATGGACGGCGCGCGGTTCGCCAACGCGGTCGCCTTTCTGGGGTGTGCGCCCGCCGATGTCACCTGGCGCGCCGGGGTCGATGCGCTGTCGTTCGGCTTTACCAAAAATGGCGCGATGATGGCCGAAGCGATCGTCTTTTTCGGCGGCAGCGGCGGGGCGGGGGTGCGCGAGCTCAAGAAGCGCGGGGGGCATCTGCTCAGCAAGGGGCGCTTCGTCGCGGCGCAGATTCGCGCGATGCTGACGGACGATCTGTGGCTTGCCAATGCGCGTGCGGCGAATTCGGGCGCGGCCCGGCTTGCCGAAGCGTGCGGCAATCGGTTGATGTATCCGGTCGAGGCCAATGAGCTGTTTGTCCGCCTGACGGCCAGCGAAGCCGCGGGGCTGCGCAGGGCGGGATTCGATTTCTATGATTGGGGCGAGGGCGCGGCGCGCCTTGTCGTCAGTTGGGATCAGGACGCCGCGGCGGTCGCGCCGCTCGCTGCTGCGATCCGCGCGCTGTGACCGCTACTCCGCCGACACTGCTGAGCCCGCGGGTGCTGCTGCCCTTTGCGCTGGTGACGCTGATCTGGGGGTCGACGTGGATCGTCATCAAGGGACAGCTCGGCATCGTGCCGCCCAGCTGGTCGGTGACATATCGCTTCGCCGTTGCGGCCGCGGCGATGTTCGCCTTTGCCGCGGTGCGGCGGGAAAAATTGTGGCTGGAACCCAGGGCTTTGATCTTTGCCGCGGCACTCGGCATCGCGCAGTTCACGATCAACTTCAATTTTGTCTATCGCGCCGAACAGCATATCACCTCCGGCCTTGTCGCCGTGCTGTTCGCGCTGCTGATCGTCCCTAACACGCTGCTGGGGCGCGCGTTTCTGAAGACGCCGCTCGAAGGGCGATTTCTCGCCGGTGCGGGGATCGCCATCGTCGGTGTCGCGCTGATGATCGCGCAGGAATATCGGGCCGCAGCTGTGGGCGCGCGCGAGGTGCTGATCGGTACCGCGTTGACGCTTGCGGGTGTTCTGAGCGCATCGACCGCCAACGTGATGCAGGGGACGACGATCGCGCGCGCGCAGCCGATGGTGGTGATGATAGCGTGGGCGATGGCGTTCGGCGCGCTTGCCGACGGCGCCTATGCGTGGATCACCACCGGGCCGCCGATGATCGAGCCGACCGCCATCTATCTGGGCGGGGTCCTCTATCTCGGCATCATCGCGAGCGCCGTGACCTTTCCGCTCTATTTCAACGTCATTCGCGCGGTCGGGCCGGGACAAGCGGCGTGGTCGAGCGTATTGATTCCGATCATCGCCATGGGCATCTCGACCGCTTTCGAAGGGTATCGCTGGGCGATGCTCTCGATCGCGGGGGGATCGATCGCGCTCGTCGGGTTGGTGATCGCGGTGGTGAAGCGCCCCGACAAACCGTCGGTCAGCGGCAATATGGTTTCGCTGCCGGTCAAGCCGGGCGACGAGGGGCCATAGGGTGTTGCACAAGCTGTGTTGCATCGATAACACGGCTCCATGAAGATTTTTCCCCTCGCGCTCGCGTTTCTCGCCCTGTTTCCGTCGGTGCCCGCATTGGCGCAGCCGGTCTGCCACCCCGCGACTTACGCCGCCCCCGATGGCGATTTTGTCGTGCTGGCTCCCTCGCCCGCGGTGGCGGCGCCTGCGCTTCGCTATCAGTTTCGCGACGGTCGGCGCGGGGCGACCTCCGATTCGGCCGCGCCGCTGCGCTGTGGTGCGACGAGCATCGACGTGCAGGGACAGGCGTGGAAGCCGATTGCCTTTCGCGAAACCCCGGCGACCTTTGACAGCGTGGGAACCCGGCTCAACGGGGTGTTGATAGAGCCGCCGGGTGACGATCCGCAGCGGCCGCTCGTCGTCATGGTTCACGGCTCCGAACGCTCCTCGCCAATCGGCGGCCTCTATGGCTATGCGATGGCCGCGCAGGGGATTTCGGTCCTTGTTTATGACAAGCGCGGCACCGGCGCGTCGGAGGGCGAATATACACAGAATTTCGAACTGCTTGCGAGCGACGCCGCGGCGGCGCTCGATAAGGCGCGCTCCATGCTGCCCGGACGCACCGGGCGTGCGGGGTTTTTCGGCGGCAGCCAGGGCGGCTGGGTTGCGCCGCGCGCGGCGACGCTGACGCCTACCGATTTCGTTGCGGTCGGATTCGGGCTTGTCGCGTCGCCGATCGAGGAGGATCGCGAGCAGATGGTGTCCGAAGTGCGCGCGGCGGGGCTGGGAACGGATGCCGAGGCGCTGGTCGGCCGGCTGTCGAAGGCGACAGCGGCGCTTCTCCTGTCGAACTTCACCGAGGGTTATGATGTCCTCGACGCCGTGCGGCGCGAGATGGCCGGTCTGCCGTGGACGGCAAGGATCGAGGGCGAACATAGCGGGGCGATCGCGCGCATGTCGAACGACGAACTGCGCCGCGTCGGGCGCGCGCGCTTCGACAATCTCGAACTGATCTGGGATTATGACGCGGTCGCTGCGCTGCGAAAGCTCGATGCGCCGTTACTGTGGGTGCTCGCGGGCGAGGACCGCGAGGCGCCGATCGAAACGACGCGGGGCGCGCTGCTCGGACTTGCGAGAGAAGGCAAGCCGGTCGACGTCTATCTTTTTCCCGGCACCGACCACGGCATGTTCGAATATGCGACCGCCGCCGATGGCAGGCGCCGCGCGACGCGCATCACCGATGGCTATTTGAAGCTGCTCGGCGACTGGATCAAGGGCCGTACAGGCGGCGCCTATGGCCGCGCCGAGCGGCTTAGCCCGCGCTGATCCGCTCGATGTCGGCGCCGACGGCCTGGAGCTTTTCCTCCAGCCGCTCATAACCGCGATCGAGATGGTAGACGCGGTTGATCTGCGTTTCGCCCTGCGCGGCGAGACCCGCGATGATCAGGCTCATCGACGCGCGAAGGTCGGTCGCCATCACCGGCGCGCCGACCAGATGGTCGACCCCGCGCACGACTGCGGTGCGGCCCTTGACCTGAATGTCGCATCCCATGCGCGCGAGTTCGGGAACATGCATATAGCGGTTCTCGAAAATCGTTTCGGTGAACAGCGACGCGCCTTTGCCCAGCGTCGCCATCGCCATGAACTGTGCCTGCATGTCGGTTGCGAAACCGGGGTAGGGCGCGGTAGACAGCGTCACCGGTTCTGCGCGGCCCGACATGGCGACACGAATGCCGCCCTTGGTCTCTTCCACCGTCGCGCCCGCGTCGCGCAGCCCCGCGAGCGTCGCTTCCATCTCCGATGCGTTGGCGCCGACCAGTTCGACGTCGCCCTCGGTAATCACCGCGGCGCAGGCATAGCTGCCCGC
>JBGTUD010000261.1:0-4516 GCA_041939405.1 Sphingopyxis sp.
TGAGCGGCCAGCACGTTACCGCCGCCGGGCCGAACCATGCGACCGAGCGGGCAAGGGCGTGGATGGCGAAAGCCGGGGCTTCGTCGGTCGCGCAACTGCGGTCGCTGCCGATCGAGCGGCTGGTCGAGGCAATGGGCATGACCGATCCGCTGGAGCAAAGGGGTGAGATCAGCTTCACCTCGACGCTCGACCATCATGTGCTGAAGCGACATCCCTTTTATCCCGGCGCGCCGCGCGAGGCGGCTTCGATCCCCCTCATCGTCGGCAACACGCACGACGAGACCGGATTGTGGATCGCCGGGACGCTGAAACGCGGCGATACCGACTGGGACAATCTGCCGGCGCGTCTGGAGCGCGAGATCGTCAAGGATGTCGACCCAGTCTGGCTCATCGAAAACTATCGCGCGCTTTATCCGGAGCGGACGCCGGGGCAGATTTTACTCGCGGCGTCGACTGCGGCGCGGTCGTGGCCGGGGCATCTGATCCAGGCCGAGGAGCGCGCCCGGATAGGTGCGCCGACGTGGATGTACCAGCTCGATTTCCGGTCGCCTGAAGCGGGCGGCGTACTTGGCGCCTTCCACACGCTCGATATCGGGCTGGTGTTCGACAACACTCAACTTGCCGAAGCCCGCACGGGGATCAGCCCGCAGGCCCGCGAACTGGCCGGACAGATGGCCGATGCCTTCATCCGGCTTGCGCGGAGCGGCGATCCCAATGGCGGCTCGCTCCCGCGATGGCCGCATTATGATCTCGATACGCGGCCGACGATGATCTTCGACCGTGACATTCGTATCGAGAACGACCCGCGCCGCGCGGAGCGCGAGCTGCTGTCGATAGCGCCCTATGTCAAGCCGGGCGGCTGAGCCTCAGCGGTCCCATGGGAAGGCCAGCGTGGGCCGATTGACGTAGCGTGTCATCGCCAGCTTGAGGCGCGTTCCGCAGCC
Source organism: Sphingopyxis sp. (assembly GCA_041939405.1). GTDB lineage: Bacteria > Pseudomonadota > Alphaproteobacteria > Sphingomonadales > Sphingomonadaceae > Sphingopyxis. The sequence goes on from JBGTUD010000261.1 coordinate 945, forward strand.
CGGTTCCAGTCGCAGCGCGAAATGACGGCCGCCGACGGCTTGCTTGCCGCCATCCCATTCGGCCGTGTCGATCCGGTGCTCGGCATAGGTGCCACCCTGCACGATCAGGGTACGCGGCGCGGCGCCGGTGTTGATCAGCGTCACCTCGGTCCGGGTGTCGCCAAGGCTGTGGACCAGCGCGGCGACATCGTCGGGAACGCCGGCGCGCCGCCGGTCGGCGTCGAAATAGCGGAGGCGGCAGTGGAGCGGCACGCCGCCCTGTGGCGCGGTCGTCGGCGACCACGGCGGGCGCGCGATATGTAATCCGCCGGTCATCGTCTGGATCAACGCTTTGGCGGCGGCAGGATTGATGCCGAGCGTCCAGTCCGCGAGGCGTTCCTCGGGGGCCGTCTTGTCGGCTTTTGCGATCGCGATGCGCTTTGCGACATGATCGAGATCGCCCTGAAGAACCTGTTCGGGATAGCCGGGATTGCGGTCTTCGAGGAAGTCGATCCACGGATGACTGCCCGCCGCCTCGCTGTCGGCCGCTTCCTGCGTTGCATACCAGATTTCGAAGCCGTTGGTGCGATAGGGGCCAGGCTTCCAGCCATACCAGCCGTCGGCATCGTGCATCGTCGGCGCCGACATAACGCCGTCCACCAGCTTGCTCTGCTCGTTGATGCGCCTGTTCATATCGCGCCACAGGCGGAGATAGTCGCGGTCGCCCGAAAGGAGCAAGGCGTTGAAGAAGGCCGTGATCGATCGTGGCACGCGATTGCGATTTTCGCGTTTGCCCGTCTGGGGGACGACAGGCGAGAAGCCCCAGCCATAGACGCCCTGCCACCAGTCGGCACCGACGCTGCCATCGGCGGCAACGCGGCTCGGCAATATACCGCCATTGGCGCGGGCGCGTTCGGCCCATGCAGTCAGATAGTCCAGCGCCCAATTGCGGAACCGGTCGCCCGCCCCGAGGGCATATGCATTGAGGCCCAGCGTCGTCGCCTGAAGATTGAGTGGGTTGTCGCCGACGACATCACCATATTCGGCATAATGTGCAAGGAACTGCGCATAGTTGTCCTCGCCGTGTTCGAGATGGAATCGTTCGGCGTCGAACGGATCGCCGGCCCAGTCGAGCGGTGTGACAGGGCCGGGTGCCGGGCCGCGACTGCCGTTCATCACGCTGCGCATAACGCGGTGGCGCGGGTCGTAATTGGCCACGCTGCGGTCGTGTCCGGTATAGAAGTCGGCGAAGCGGCGGGTGCGGTCGAGCAGCTTGCGGTCGCGCGGGGCGCTCATGCCCATGACGTTGAAGGTCGTCAGCCCTTCGGCATTATGCTGCCAATCCATGCGGACCGGGAATTCGCGATGATACATGCCCTGCCGCGCGATAGCGACGTCAACGGTCTTTGCCGCGCTATATTGACGGATGTGACCTTCCCAGAAGCGCTGTGCGAGCGTGAGGAGCCGGTCCGATCCACCTAGCGCATGAAGCGTCACCCAGTCATTCGTTGCCTCGGCGGCATCGTCGGGACCGTCGTTGGCGCCCCAGCGCGCGAAGATTTTCAGCGCGTCGCTTGCATCGACATATTTGGCGTAAAAGGCTTCGCATGCCTCGGCATTCGCGCTCAGCAGGCGGCGCTGAAGCGTCGCCCATGTGGGCACTTGCATAGGCGTCGCGACCCTGATCGGGCGGGTCGGGGTCCTCGCAAAAGCAGGCGCTGTGACCAAGGCCCCGGCCGCTGCCACAAACATCCTGCGCGTGAATGTCATGCGGTCAGCTCCAAGCGGCGGATCGGGCCGACGATCCAGACATAGGCGACGATCGTCATCAGGCAGTGAATCGCAACAAAGGCGAGCGCGAGGTCGAACGACCCGGTCGCCGCGACGATATAGCCGACGACGATCGGGGTCACGATTCCCGCGATATTGCCGAACATGTTGAAGACGCCTCCCGACAGGCCGGCGAGCTGTTTCGGTGCGACATCGGCCATCACCGCCCAGCCGAGCGAGGCGACGCCCTTGCCGAAAAAGGCGATCGCCATCAATGTTACGACCAGCCATTCCTCCTTCGCCCAGACGCAAACGAGGATCGTCGTTGCGAGCAGCATGCCGATAACGAGTGGCGTCTTGCGCGCCTTGTCGAGATTCCCGGTGGTCTTGAGGATACGGTCGGAGATCACCCCGCCTGCAACTCCGCCGATGAAGCCGCAGGCCGCAGGCAACGCCGCAGCGAAGCCCGCTTCCATTATATTCATCCCGCGTTCCTTGACCAGGTAGATCGGGAACCAGGTCACGAAAAAATAAGTCAGCACGTTAATGCAATATTGGCCCAGAGAGATTCCCAGCATCATCCGGTTCGACAGCAGCAGCCAGAAATTGGGCCATGAAAAGGCGGGAGCAGTTTTATCGCGATTCTCCATCGACACTTGCCCGCCGCCCGCGCGGATATGGTCGAGTTCCGCCTTGTTGACGCGCGGATGCCTGTCGGGACCGTGAATCTGGCTGGCGAATAGCAGAGTAGCGAGTACCCCCAACCCACCCATCGTCCAGAAGACCGAGCGCCAGCCATGCTCATGAACCAACCAGCCCATCAGCGGTGCGAATGCTACGAGCGAGAAATATTGGGCGCTGTTGAAGATGGCGGAGGCGGTGCCGCGCTCCGCGCCCGGAAACCAGGCGGCGACCAATCGCGCATTGCCGGGGAAAGAAGGCGCTTCGGCAAGGCCGACGAGGAAGCGGAGCAGAAACAGCGTAGAGACGGCGCCGAAAGCGGGTATGAAGCCGACGAAGCCCTGTGCCGCGGTGAAGAGCGACCAGATCAGGATCGCCGAGACATAGACGCGCTTGGTTCCGAAGCGGTCAAGCAGCGCCCCGCCTGGGATCTGCGCGAGTGCGTAGGCCCAGGCAAAGGCCGAAAGAATATAGCCGGTCTGAATGGCGCTGAGGCCGAGCTCGCGTGATGCTTCGTCTCCCGCAATCGAGAATGTTGCGCGGTCGGCATAGTTGATTGTCGTGATGATGAAGATCAGTGCGATGATCCAATAGCGTGTTCTGGTCGGCTTTTCGGCGATCTGGACCACATTATCTCTCCCAATGCCGGCAACGCCTTAAGCTTTATGCGGCTGGTCTCGACGCTAGCGGCTGGCTCCCTGCCGGTCCAAGTCGAAAGTTGGAACGATCCAGCCAAGCCATGGCTTGATCATCGCCGCGATGCGCGCTTCCAGCTCAATCGGTGCACGATCGGCAATGATCCATGCCGGATTGAGGTTGGCTTTGTTCGCGCTTCCGGCGCTAGGCACAGCACATTGAAACCGCACGACTTGCCGCGAGACGGCAAGCAGGAGAGGGGATTACCAATGGCCACTTCCGCACCGAACACAATCAAGGCAGGGCTTCTTGCAGGTTCCGCAGCCTTCGCGCTCGCCTGTCCTGGCCTCGCGCAAGCTCAGCATGCGGTATCGACAGCGCCGGCGGAATCGGTCGACGCCGCCCCCGAAGGTGCGGGCGAAGAGATCATCGTCACCGGTTTTCGACAGAGCCTGACCAGCGCGCTCAATATGAAGCGCAACGAGACCGCCTCGATCGACGCGATC
>JBGTUD010000262.1:0-4511 GCA_041939405.1 Sphingopyxis sp.
GTTCATCTTCCGCGGCGCGCTCGACGTCCACGCGACCGCGATCAATGAGGAGATGAAGATCGCGGCGGCCTATGCGATCGCCGACCTTGCGCGCCAGCAGGTGCCCGAGGAGGTCGCGGCGGCCTATGGCGGGCGCGCGTCGAGCTTTGGCCCCGAATATATCATCCCCTCCCCCTTCGACCCGCGGCTGATGGAAATCGTGCCCGCGGCGGTCGCCAAGGCCGCGATGGACACCGGGGTTGCGCAGCGGCCGATCACCGATCTTGATGAATATCGCACGCGGCTGCGCGCGCGGCTCAACCCGACGACGTCGGTGCTGACGCTCGCCTATGAGGCCGCGCGCAACAATCCGAAGCGCGTCGTCTTTGCCGAGGGCGAGGAAGAAACCGTGCTGCGTGCCGCGATCCAGTTCCGCGACGGCGGATATGGCATCCCGGTACTCGTCGGACGCGAGGGACTGCACGACAAATTGCGCGCGATGGGCGTCGCCGATGCGACAAGTTTCGAGGTTCACAACAGCGTCAATTCGCCGCACGTGCCCGCGATGGTCGATATGCTGTACGAGCGACTGCAGCGGCGCGGATATTTGCGCCGCGACGTCGAGCGGATGGTCAACCGCGACCGCAACATCTTCGGCTCGCTGCTGCTCAAAATGGGGCTGGGCGATGCGATGATCACGGGGACGACGCGGACCTATTCGCAGACGATGCGCGAAATCCGCCGGGTGATCGACCATGCCGAGGGCAAGACGCCGTTCGGCATCCACGTGCTCGTCGATCAGCATCACACGATCTTCATGGCCGATACGACGGTCAACGAGCGGCCGACCGCCGAAATGCTGGCCGACATCGCCGAACGCACCGCGCAGGTCGCGCGGCGCATGGGACACGAACCGCGGGTCGCCTTTCTCTCCTATTCGACTTTCGGCAATCCCGAGGGAAGCTGGCTGGAAAATATCCGCGAGGCGGTGGCGATCCTCGACCGGCGCCAGCCGGCGTTCGAATATGAAGGCGAAATGGCGCCCGACGTTGCGCTGAATGCCAAGGTGATGAAGAATTATCCCTTCTGCCGCCTGTCGGGACCCGCGAATGTGCTGGTCATGCCTGGGCTGCAATCGGCGAACCTGTCGGCGAAGCTGCTGCGCGAGCTGGGTGGCGGCGCGGTGATCGGCCCGATGCTGGTGGGCATGGAACATCCGGTACAGGTCGCGACGATGGCGTCGACCGCATCGGACCTCGTCACGCTCGCAGTGCTCGCGGCGGGCGGGATCGCGCAATAGTATCTGGCTCGCACAAAGCCCCGAAGTCACAAGGAAGGGGTTTATCCTATCTCCGTTCGTGCTGAGCTTGTCGAAGCACCGTCCTTCTTCACAACGTCAAAAGAAAGAACGGCCCTTCGACAAGCTCAGGGCGAACGGAATGGGGCAGTCTTTGTGGCTTCGTGGCTTCGTGCGAGCCAAGTTCCGCAGCGGCTATCGCCCGCTCGGCGCCCCGGCACCCGGCGCGCCCACCGCACCGATATTGCCGAAAATATCCTCGAAGAAACTGCGTTCGCGGCCGAGCGTCGGCGTCTTGTCGCCTTCGGGGCTGATCTTGCTCACCAGTTCAAGCCCGGTGCGGTCGACCGCGGCGACATTGCCCGCGGCGTCGAAACGGACGCGCATCACCTGCTGCGCGATCGGACGCGGCTTCGCAAAGGCAAGCTGACGCGTTTCGCGCGAAACATAATAATATTCGCCGGTCCCGAACTGGCCGACGAAGGTAGGACGACCGAGCGTACGTTCGACCGATTCGCGATTGTCGACGCCGGGGGTGATCGCTTCGGTCAGCGCCGGATCGACGACATAGCCCTGCCGTCCCTTGAGCTGGGTGCAGCCCCCGACGGTCAGCGCAAGCGCCAGTCCAGCGACGATCAAGCGCGCCGGGCGGGCAGGAAGCTTCGAATATCGGGTCGGCATCAACATATCTCCATTGCGCCGCTGAGCATCGGGCGCCGGCAATCGCGCCTCTTAACCGCAAGCGGTCGGCGCATACAAGCGGCATATGCCGCGGCAAAGCTTGCCGCAAGCTGACTGGAGCGATTGGGGCGATCGGCGTTGCTCCCCTTTCCCGGCGGAGCGAATGCGCCTAAGCAGCCACGATGATCTCGTTCCGCAAATTGTTCCGAACCGGCCCCGACCCGCGCGAGGCGCGCCGACCGCTTTGGGAGGCGGTCATCGCCGCGGCGCGCGCACCGCACTGGTATGCCGAAGGGGGCGTGCCCGACACGCTCGACGGCCGTTTCGACATGATCAGTCTGGTGATGGCGCTGGTGCTGCATCGCATCGACGAAGAACCGGCCCACGCGACCGCTGGCGTCCAGCTTACCGAATTGTTCGTGAGCGATATGGACGGGCAGATGCGCCAGATCGGTTTCGGCGACATGGTGGTCGGCAAACAGGTCGGACGGATGATGGGTGCACTGGGCGGACGGCTCGGCGCCTATCGCGCGCCCGACGGTTCGGACGAGCTGCGCGCGGCGCTGATCCGCAACCTGTGGCGCGGCAAGGCGCCGGGCGACGCCGAACTCGCGCATGTGATGGCGAGAGTCGCGGCGCTGCGCGCTGCGCTGGCGGCGATGCCGGTCGCCGACCTGATCGCGGCCGACCGGCTGCCCGGAGCCGGGCTTTGAGCAGCGAAACCGAATTTTCATACATCGTCACGCTCGCCGACGCCGCGCGGGGCCGCGACATTGCGGTCGAGGCCGACGCCGCGGCGCGTACGCGAGTGGCGGCACGGCTGGGCCTGCTCGCGCTCGATCGTCTGGTGCTGACCGCCAGCCTGCGTAGCGTCGCCGGCGGGTTTGCCGCGACCGGCGAGGTCGGGGCCGACGTGGTACAGGCCTGCGCAGCGACCGCCCTGCCCGTCGCCGCGCGTATCGCCGAGCCTTTTGACCTGCGTTTTCTGCGCGATGTCGAAGCCTCTGTCGGCGAGGACGAGGAAGTCGAGCTTGGCCGTGACGAGCTCGACCTGCTGCCGCTCGACGGCGATCGCGCCGACCTCGGCGAAGCGGCCGTGCAGACGCTGTCGCTCGCGCTCGATCCCTTCCCGCGCCACCGCGATGCGGACAGGATACTCGCCGAAAAGGGCGTGCTGAGCGAAGAGGCGGCAGGGCCGTTTGCGGCGCTCGCCAAGCTGCGCGGAAAGCGGGACGGCTAGCGGCGTTCGTCGGGCTTCGGCGCGGCGTCTTTCTCTTCCAGCTCGGCGACGGCAGCGTCCAGGTCGCCCTCCGCCTCTTGCGCTGGCGTATCCGCCTCGCCCACCGTCTTTTCTCCGCGCGTCGGGGGCAGGGCGCCGCCGAGCGCCGCGGCGAGCCCCTTGAGCTGCTCGCCGATCACCGCATCGACCGCTGGCGCGATGTCGGCGACCTTGAATCGCATATAGCCGCCGACGACATAGTCGAAGCGCAGCGCGCTGCCCGTCGGCGTTTCCTTGATCTGGATCGTCAGCGTGCCGCTCACCGCTTCGCCCTGGAGCGGTCCCAGAGCGCCCGACAGGCGGAGCAGTTCGTTGGGTTTGGCAAAGACGATGCGCGCGTGCTGGACACTGCCCAGCCCCGCCCCCGTATCGGGCAGCTTTTCACAAAAGCAGCCACCGGCCTGCGAATCGAGCCAGAAATTCGCTGCGTCCCCCGACCAGCTGTGCTCCTTTGACCACCAGCTCTGCGGCATCCGCAGCATCTTCCACACCTCGGCGGGCGCCGCGGCGACCTGCGCGGTGTGTGCGACGGTAAAGCCGCTCTCGCTCTGGTCGATGACCTTGGCCTGCGCCGTCGGCGTAAACACCAGCGCGCCCAGCACGGCAAAGCGCGTCAGATACCGGAAAATTGCCATCTGCCTGTCCCCCTTGCCGCCTTCAATAACCGGAGGCGAAGGGGCTGACTAGCCAGCGGTGCTGAGGATCGTTTCGATCGCGTCGTTCACCTGATCGATCGGCGCCATGCCGTCGACGTGGGTGACAATACCGCGCGCTTCGTAGATCGGCAGGATCGGTGCGGTCTTGGCGCGATATTCGGCCATCCGCGTGCGCACCGTTTCCTCATTGTCGTCGGGGCGGCGCTTGAAATCATGGCTGCCGCAGACGTCGCAGGTGTCGGCCGCCTTGGGCAGCTTGTAGCGGTCGTGATAGCCCGCACCGCAGCTGGCGCAGCTGAAACGGCCGGTGATGCGGTCGACGAGGGCGTCTTCCTCCACCTGCAGTTCGATGACATGGTCGAGCTTGCGGCCGCGCGCCGCCAATATCGTGTCGAGCGCGTCGGCCTGCGCCGCGGTGCGCGGATAGCCGTCGAAGATCACCGAGACATCCTCGCCGAGCGCGTCGAGCCGCTCGCCGATCAACCCCGAAACAATGTCGTCGGAAACGAGTTCACCCGCATCCATCACCGCCTTGGCCTGGAGCCCGAGCGGGGTCCCCGCCTTGACCGCGGCGCGCATTCTGACGTTTCTTTCTGAGCGCCTTTCGGAATAACGGAAG
>JBGTUD010000263.1:0-4479 GCA_041939405.1 Sphingopyxis sp.
CATGCTGTCGAGCGCCTTCAGCTTGAAGGTGTCGATCGCGTCCATCGTGTCATAGATATTCTGGAAGGCGCGCTGGAGCGTTTCCATCGGGATCGTGCTCGACGCCGCCTGTTCGTGGATGCGCGCGGTGTTGTCCTTCAGCATTTTCGACGTGCCGTCGATGATGTTCGCGGTCGTCGTGTTGAGCGCGGTGATCTGTTCGAGCACCAGCTTCTGGTTGGTCATCGCCTGCGCGACGGTGATCGCAGTCTTGAGCGCGCCCACCGTCGTCGTGCTCGCGCGGTCGACGCCCTTTACCAGCTCGACATTATTCTTTTTGACGAGGTCGAGCGCGAGATAGCCCTGCACCGTCACCGCCATCTGCGTCAGCAGGTCCTGCGACCGCTGGCGGGCATAGAAGAGCGCATTCTCGCGCAGCACCTTCGCCTTCGCAGGGTCGATGCCGTCGAGTTCGTTCGCCTTGGCTTCCAGTTTTTCGTCGAGCGTCTGGGCGATATGGATCATCTGTTCCAGCTTGCCCATCGATTCCCACATTTTTCGGCGCTCGACGTCGATCGCCGCATTGTCCATCAAGAGCTCGTCCTTGCCGTTGGCAAGCGCGGTCAGGATGCCGCCGATATGCGTCTGCGCGCTGCGGTACTGCGCGAAATAATTGCTCACCTTGCCGCCGAAGATCTTGTCGAGGAACCCGCGCTTCGACAGCAGCTTGCCGTTCGCCGACGGGTCGAGCCGTTCGACGGTGTTGCGAAGCTCGATCAGATTCTGCCCGATGTCGGTGTCGCGGTCCATCGCGCGGATCGGGCGATCGAGAAAGCGGTTCGAATGGCTGGCCGCCTCCAGCATTTCCTTGCGGCCCATATTGGTGATCTGGTCGACCTTTTGCCCGAAGGCGGGCGAGTTGACGTCCTGTGCGACCAGGTCTTCGATAAAGCCGTCGACCCGCTCGCCGAGCTTCGATTTCTGCTCGGTCGACAGCGGCACCAGGCCAGCGGCTTTTTCGGGGGACACCGACGGCACCGGATCGGGCGCGGTCAGCTTCAGCTCGTCGGTTCCGGTCGCCGTCGCGGTCGCTTCGCTCATTCGTCTTCCTTCCAGGCCCCAAGAGAGATTTGCGGGCCGCTTCCTATATGGCATGCGGACCTGTGTTATTCAAGCACTACACCCCTTCTGCGCGGAGCGCCGGGGCAATCCACGCGGACAGGATCAGCTGCGCCATATGATAGACGAGGATGGGAACGAGCACCATGCCGGCGATGGCGGGCGGGAAAAGCGTCGCCGCCAGCGGCGCCCCGACCGCAATGCTTTTCTGCGCGCCCGCGAAAAGCAGCGTGATGCGGTCGGCGCGCGCGAGGCGGAGCAGCCCGCCCAGCGTCCACGCGCCGCCAAAGGACAGCGCCAGCATCGCCGCGGTGACGGCCAGCACGATCGCGATCTCGCGCGTATCGAGCATCGTCCAGATGCCCGCCACCACCGCCGCCGAAAAAGCGACATAAACCGCGATGGCGATGGCCGTACGGTCCATGAACGTCGCCAGCCCGCGGTGCGCGAGTACCCATGGGCGCAGCCAGCACTGCAAGGACTGCCCCAGAATGAAGGGGATCAGCAGGATCGACACGATGCGCAGCACCGCCGCCCCGTGAATCTCGCCCGCGCTGCCCGCGAGCAGGGCGAAGAGCAGCGGCGACAGCGCAACGCCGCTTAAATTGAGCAGCGCGGCCGCAACGACGCTGGCGGCGACATTGCCGCCCGCCATCGAACTGGCGGCGGTCGCCGACTGCACTGTCGAGGGCAGAATGCCGACATAGAGAAAGCCGAGCGCCAGCGTCGCGGGGAGCCATGGCGCAACGGCGAGTTGCACGCCGAGGCCGAGCAGTGCCATGGCGCCGAAGCAGAAAAACAATGCCGCGCCCTGCAACGTCCAGTTGCGGATGCCGTGCAGCACCTCGTCGCGGGGCAGGCGCACGCCATTGAGGAAAAATAGCAGGACGATCGCCGCGGTCGACAAGGCCTCTGCAACCGGCACCGCGGCGCCGCGCACCGGCAGCAGGCTGGCGAGCAGGATCGTTGCGAACAGGATGGGGACGAAACGGTCGGGGAAGAGGCGGGACAGCATCGAAAGCGGGATGGCCGCCGCGTGCGTGCTTGGCAAGACCGCAGGAGGCGATAGAGAGGCGCGATGGCCCATATATTGATGCTCGCCGCGCTTCCCGAAGAGGGCGACGCCCTGTTTCCCGAAGCGGGGCACAGGGCGGACGGTCTCTTTTCTCTCCGCCGCATCGCGGCGCATGGCCATGATCTGACCATCGCCATCTGCGGGCTCGGCAAGGTCAACGCCGCGCTCTGTATAGGCATGATCGGGGGCGCCGCCGACCTCATAGTGATGAGCGGCACATGCGGATCGCTCGGCGCGGCGCCGGGCGCCTATTGGATCGCCGAGGCGCTTCAGCATGATTATGGCGCAAACCGGCCCGGCCTCTTTCGCCGCTACCGCGCGGGCGACTGGCCGCTGGGCGAAGCGAGCGAGGCGCATTTTTCGGCGATGGCCGATCCGGGACTTGGCCTGCCGCATGTGCGGATCGCCAGCGGCGACAGTTTCGTCGCCTGTCCCGATGCCGCCGCCGATCTTAAATCGCTCGGTGCCATGCTCGTCGACATGGAGGTTGGGGCGGTGGCGCAGGCGGCGACACGGCTCGGCAAGCCCTGGGCGGCGGTGAAGGCCGTCACCGACGAGGCCAATGGCGAAAGTGGCGGTGATTTCCAGGCGAATCTCGCCCGCGCCGCGCGCGCCGCGGCGTGCGAGATAGAGCGGCTGGTCGCCATGCTGCCCGTCGTTCCGGCCGCCTAGGATCGGGGCGCGGCCGGTCCCGCCACAGGGGCGAAGTTGCCGCCAAATTGGCATTTTTTCGGGAATTGTGATAGCAAACGACCATCATCGCGACTTTCCGGAACCGCAGGACCATCCGGAACGAGGCACCAGGGACCGTTCGCGAACAAAGGTGGGGACATCCATATGAACGATCTTCATATCGGCAATTTTATCATCGAGGGCGATCGGCTCGTCGCCTATGGCCGCATGGCATTTATTGCCTTGCTGATCCTGCTCGCGACGTGGGTGCTTGCCAAGGCCGCCAAATGGGGCTTTGCGAAGCTGGTCGAAACCGTCCCGCTGTTGCGGCGCGAAACATCGACGGGGGAAAGCTTCGGCCTCTCGCTGGGGCGCATCGTGTCGCTCCTCATCTGGCTGCTCGGCCTGATCGCCATTCTGAACGTCCTCAACCTCGGGTCGGTCACGGGGCCGATGGAGGCGATGCTTGCCAAGGCGATGGGGTTCATTCCCAATATCGTCGGCGCAGGGCTGATCCTCTTCATCGGTCATATGCTTGCCCGGATCGCGAAGGAACTGGTCGAAACGGTGCTGTCGACGGTGGATTTCGACCGCTGGGCCAATCGCGGCGGCGTCGATCAGGTAACGGGCAACAGCAGCATCAGCCGCACGATCGGCACCATCGTCTATGTGCTGATCATCATACCTGTCGTCATCGGGGCGCTTCAAGCGCTCCAGATCGAAGCGATCAGCGGGCCACTGGTCGCGATGCTGACGCGAATCCTCGACGCGGTTCCGAACATCATCGGCGCTTCGATCGTCCTCGGCCTCGGCTTCGTGATCGCGCGCTGGATCGCCTCGCTGGTCCAGGAACTCGTCGCCGGGCTGGGCGCCGACCAGTCGGTTGCCGCCATCGGTCTGCTGCCCGCGAATATCAAGGTTTCGGCGGTGGCGAACAAGATCGTCATGGTGACGGTCCTGCTGGTGGCCGCGATCGCCGCGACCCGCCTGCTCGACTTTCCGGAACTGACGGCCGTGGTCGACGAAGTGCTGCGCCTCGGCGGGGCGGTGCTGTTCGGCGGCGTGATCATCGCGGTCGGTTTTCTGGTCGCCAATTTCCTCGCGTCGCTGATCGGCGGTGCGGGAGGCGACACCCTGGGCACGCGCATGATCCGCTATGCGACGATCCTGCTGTTCTCGGCGATGGGGCTCAAATATATGGGGATCGCCGACAGCATCATCGAAATGGCATTCGGTGCGCTCGTCATCGGCGCGGCGGCGGCGGCGGCGCTGGCCTTCGGGCTGGGCGGCCGCGATGCCGCGGCCCGGGTGCTCGACGATATGCGCGGAAAGCCCGCCGATCGTCCCTCGGCCCGCCGCACTGCGCCGCCACCGGCCGAATAGTCGTTTCGGGCCCTCCTTATCAAAGCCGGAGCGCGGCGGTCCCTTGGGGCGGCCGCGCTCTTTCTCTTCCGGCCGGGCGGCGTCGGCAATTTTGTTGCAGCGCAGCGGCGCTTCTGTTAGGGGCGCGGCCGATTGCGGCGCGTGTTGCGCCGCCCGCTCCCAAAAGGCCGAACCCCGCATGTCTCTGCGCAATATTGCGATCATCGCACACGTCGATCATGGCAAGACCACCCTTGTCGACCAGCTCTTCC
>JBGTUD010000264.1:0-4466 GCA_041939405.1 Sphingopyxis sp.
TCGCCGTCGAGCGCGATGCCGATGTCGGCGCCGCTCGCCACGACGGTTTCCTGGAGGAGCGCAGGTGCGGTCGAGCCGCATTTGTCGTTGATGTTGGTCCCGTTCGGCGTCACCCCGATCGCCACCACGTCGGCGCCAAGTTCCCAGAATACCGTCGGCGCGCTGTTATAGGCGGCGCCGTTCGCGCAATCGAGGACGATACGCAGCCCGTCGAGCCGCACCGTTTCGGGCAGGCTCTGTTTGACGGCATGGATATAGCGGCCGCGCGCATCCTCGATCCGCTTGGCGCGGCCGATGTGCCCCGGATCGGCGAGCCGCGGTTCCTCGACCAGCAGCCGCTCGATCGCCGCTTCGTCGGCATCGGACAGCTTATATCCGTCGGGGCCGAACAGCTTGATCCCATTGTCCTGATAGGGGTTGTGGCTCGCCGAAATCATCACCCCCAGATCGGCGCGCATCGACCGCGTCAGCATCGCGATGGCGGGGGTCGGCATCGGACCGACCTGCACCACGTCCATGCCGACGCTGGTAAAACCCGCGACGAGCGCATTTTCCAGCATATATCCCGACAGGCGCGTGTCCTTGCCGATCACGACGCGATGCTTGTGATCGCCGCGCAGGAAATGCGCGCCCGCCGCCATGCCGACACGCATCGCGACTTCGGCGGTCATCGGGGCCTTGTTGGTCAGCCCGCGAATCCCGTCGGTTCCGAAAAATTTGCGCATCTCACCTCTGCTAAACGGAGCGAAGCCCGGCAAAAGACCGGATCCGGCGCGTGCGGCCGATCCCCGCGGAGCCCCGCCCCGCCCAAAAATCGGTTCCCGTTTGTTATGGGAGATGCTCTAAGTCACCCGAATTTGCTTGGCAAGCAGGCCAGAAACGCGCCGGGGAGAATTTGCTTGAAATCCGCTTGGTTCATTCTTGCGGCGCTTGTCGCCGGTATGCTTCTGGGAATGGCGGTCGAACTTGCATCGCCCGCCGCCGCGGCCGCATCGTTGCCGTGGATCGAACCCGTCGGCCTGCTCTGGCTCAACGCGCTCAAGATGACGATCGTACCGCTTGTGGTCGCGCTGCTGATCACCGGAATTACCGCGACCGCCGACGCCGCACGCGCGGGCAGGCTGGCCTTCCGCGCGGTGATGATCTTCCTGGGCGCGATTGCACTGTCGGGGACGATGTCGCTGCTGATGACGCCGCTGCTTCTCCGCCTCTTCCCGCTCTCCACCGCCGCCGCCGAAGCGCTGCGCCGCGGGCTGGGCGGCACGGCCGAGGCGGGTCCGTCGCCGACCTTTGGCGATTTCCTGTTGTCGCTCGTTCCGACCAACCCCATCGCCGCGGCGGCCGAAACCGCGATCCTGCCGCTGATCGTCTTCACCACCATCTTTGCCTTTGCGATCACCAGGCTCGATGCGCCGCAGCGCGCGACGCTGTCGGGGCTGTTCAAGGCGCTCGGCGACGCGATGCTGATCGTCATCGGCTGGGTGCTCGCGCTCGCGCCGATCGGGGTGTTTGCGCTCGGTTATGCGCTCGCGGTCAAAGCCGGGGTCGCGGCGTTCGGGGGGCTCGTCCATTATGTGCTGATCCTGATGGGCATCGGCGTCTGCTGCCTCATCCTCGGCCTGTTGCTCACGTGGTTCGTCGTCGGCGTCGCGCCGCCGCGTTTCCTGCGCGCGATGGTGCCGACGCTGGCGGTGGCGATCAGCACGCAAAGCTCGCTCGCCAGCCTGCCCGCGATGCTCAAATCGTCGGAAGAACTGGGCGTCGATGCCAAAAAGGCCGACGTCGTGCTGCCGCTCGCGGTTGCGCTGTTCCGCTTTACCAGCCCGGCGATGAACCTCGCCGTCGTTGTCTATGTCGCGTGGCTCTTCGGCGTCGAGCTGACGCCGTGGGAGATGGCGGTCGGCCTGGCGGTTGCGCTCGCCGCCGCGCTGTCGTCGGTCAGCCTGCCGGGGTCGATCAGCTTCGTCACCTCGATCGCCCCGATCGCGGTGTCGATGGGCGTCCCGGTGGCGCCGCTGGGGCTTCTCGTCGCGGTCGAGACCTTCCCCGACATCTTCCGCACGCTGGGCAATGTTGTCGCCGATGTCGCCGCGACCAAATATGCCGCGGACGGGGTCGAAAACGAAGTCGCAGGAGAAACGCCATGAAATATCGCAAGCTCGGCCAAGGTCTTGGCGTGTCGGCAATCGGCATCGGCTGCATGCCGATGATCAAGGGCGGTAATATCCTTTACGGCGAGGCGGCCGACCTGGATGAATCGACGCGCACGATTCATCGCGCCATCGACCTTGGCGTTACCTTTTTCGACACCGCGCAAATCTATGGCCCGCTCAGCAACGAGGAACTGCTAGGCGAAGCGATCCGCGGCAAGCGCGACGGCCTCGTCATCGCGACCAAATTCGGCTTCCGCTTCGAGGGCAAGCAGATCACCGGGGTCGACGGATCGCCCGAAAATGCGCGCAAAAGCTGCGAAGGATCGCTCCGGCGGCTCGGCATCGACACGATCGACCTCTTTTACCAGCATCGCGTCGACCCCAATGTGCCGATCGAGGAAACCGTCGGCGGGATGATGGAACTGGTGAAGGAGGGCAAGGTCCGCCACATCGCGCTCTCCGAAGCCGGGCCCGAAACGCTGCGCCGCGCCGCCAAGGCCGCGCCGATCACGGCGCTGCAGAGCGAATATTCGATCTGGGAACGCGATGTGGAGGACGAAATCCTGCCCGTCTGCCGCGAATTCGGCATCGGCTTCGTGCCCTATTCGCCGCTCGGCCGCGGCTTTCTTGCCGGTGCGGTGCGCAGCCGCGACGAATTGCCCGAAACCGATTGGCGCCGCAACGACCCGCGCTATTCGGACGAAAACCTTCCCGCCAACCTCGCGATCGTCGATGCCATCGGCACGGTGGCGGACAGGCATGGCGTATCGAAGGCACAGGTTGCGCTCGCCTGGCTTCTTGCCCAGGGCGACGACATCGTCCCCATCCCCGGCACCAAGCGCCGCGCGACCATGCAGGATAGCGTGGGCTCAGCCGATGTCATGCTCTCGGCCGACGATCTTGCGGCCATCGAGGCCGCAGCCCCGAAGGGTGCCACGAGCGGGCCGCGTTACGGCGAGCAGGGAATGCGGATGGTGCGATTGTAAGGCTTCGGCCGATAACAATCAGGAGCGGGACAGGCCAGCGTCTCTACGCACCCTCCCTCGCGTCCCCCCGCGCACCCAACGCATCGACCTTTTCCGTCAAGGCATCGATCTTGTGGTGCAGCCGCATGATCTCCAGCTCGGCGCGCAGATTGATTTCATAATCGACGCTTGCGGTCAGCCGGTCCTTTGCCGCCTGCCGGTTCTGGCTCATCATGATGATCGGCGCCTGCACGGCCGCCAGCGTCGAAAGCATCAGGTTCAGGAAGATGAAGGGATAGGGATCGAACGCCAGACCGAAGCGCTGGAGCACTTCGGAATTGAGGAGCATCCAGCCGAGCAGCACCAGCGAAAAAATAAGGATGAAACCCCACGAACCGCCAACGGCAGCGACCCTATCGGCCAGCCGGTCTCCTCGGCTCGCCTGCGCGTCCTCGATATCGGCGGCATCGCGGCTGCTCGGCGCCCGCGCTGCGATCGCCGCGACCACCCGCCGCTCTTCCGCATCGAGTTGGTCGAAGGTGCGCCCCAGCAACCGCAATGACAGATCGTTGAGATGCGTGACCGTGTTCATCCGTTTCCTAACCGATCCAGCGCCAGATGCCGGCGACCATATAGCCGAGCGCGCCGTGCGCCCAGGTCGCGGCAATCCAAAGCGCTATTCCGCCCAGCAGCGCATATGGCCGCGGGATCGCATCAGCCCAGGGTGCTTGACCCGAAAGCTGCCGCGCATAGGGAATAAAGCTTGTCCGCGCCGTCCAGCCGCGCCACGCCTCCCCCATCAGCCGCGCCTTTTTGACATCCTGCCCCGCCGATCCCGCGAGCGCGAGGAAGGCGATGGTTGCCGACAGAACGATCTGGCCCGGCGTCGGCATCACCATGACATGCGCGAGCGCCCACAGCGCAAAGCCCCACATCATCGGATGGCGCGTGACCGCGAACACGCCACGCGGCACCGCGGCAGCATCGCGCTTGGCGTGCGGCGCCGGAAGCGCCGGATTGCCGACCAACGACCCCACGAAAAGCACGCTCGCGAACAATATGATCAGCGAGGCGAGCGCCCAGAGCCCGTCGCCGACCGCCCACAGCGGCAGCTCGGGCGGCATCCCGCGCCACGCCTGCACCACCAGGATGAACGTCGCGATCGCGACGATCGAATAGACGATCTGGAACCCGCGCGCGCCCAACCGGCTGGCAAGGCCCGCGCGCAGCGGGTGCGACAGCAAAAGATGGGTGCCGACAAACAGAACGCAGGTCGTAATCAACAGCGACATCGGTTGCATGGCGGACACCCTGGCTGGTCAAATACCCCCTCGCATCCCCGCCCGAT
>JBGTUD010000265.1:0-4453 GCA_041939405.1 Sphingopyxis sp.
CGCCATGGTGATGGCGGGGGGCGTGTCGATGACGGCCAGCTTGAACCCCTGCTGGCGCAGAATTTCGAGGTCCGAAGCCAACCGCGCAACGGTGGTCTGCGCAAAGGCGGGAAGGTCTGTTTCGCGCTCGTTCCACCAGTCGGCGAGCGAGCCCTGCGGGTCGATGTCGATGAGGACGACGGGCCCGGCGCCGGCAAGCTGCGCCTGCACCGCCAGATGCCCCGACAGGGTGGTTTTACCCGACCCGCCCTTCTGTGAAGCCAATGCCAATACGCGCACTGCGTTACCCCCTCGGAAATCCGTAAAATCGGCGAAGGGATGCCATGCAGGGCGCTAAAATTGAGTTAACGATGATAAAAAGAGAGTGAACGACCTGTTCGCGATCGTGGTAAACAAGCGTCTAAGTCCGATATGTCCCATTATGGTTCGGATTCGGTTTGCCCTGAAATGCCGCTAACACCGTGTTAGCCATTTTACGCTATGACGATCCCCGGGGACTGCGGCCGTGCGCACGCGGCGCAAGTCATTGGAGAACAACATGCCTTCTTTTCGCACCCTTGCCATGCTGGCGCTGCCGCTGCTGGCGGCTTCCACGCTTTCGGGGCCCGCACGCGCCGACGTCAAGGCCGGGGTGGATGCGTGGCAGGCGGGGGATTATCAGTCGGCGGTGGCCGAATGGCGCCCGCTGGCGGTCGCTGGCGACGCCGATGCCCAGTTCAATCTGGGGCAAGCATACAAGCTCGGCCGCGGCGTTCCGACCGATCTGAACCAGGCCGAAGCCTGGTACCGCCGCGCCGCGAAACAGGGGCATTTGCAGGCCGAAGACAATCTTGGTCTGATACTCTTCACCGCGAACCGCCGCGACGAGGCGATGCCGTTCATTGCCCGATCGGCGGCGCGCGGCGAACCGCGGGCCCAATATGTCCTCGGCACCGCGCACTTCAACGGCGACCTTGCCGAGCGCGACTGGGCGCGCGCCTATGCGCTGACCAAGCGCGCGAGCGACGCGGGGCTTTCGATCGCATCGGCGCGGCTGGTCCAGCTCGACAGCCTGATCCCGTTCGATCAGCGCCAGCGCGGCCTTGCGATGATTCCCGAGATGGAGCGCAGCGAACAGCGCGAGCGCCTTGCTGCGGTGACGGCTGCCGCACCCCCCGAGCCGAAGGCTGCACCCGTCTCGCCGATCAAGACCGCCAGCCTGCCGCCCTCGACGCCAGGCACCAGCTATACACCGCCGCCCGTCATCGCCGCGACCAAACCCGCGCCCGCGCCGGTCGGCAAGCCCGCCGCATCGTCGCCCGCCGCCGCCGCGGCTGCGACGGCCGCCGCCGAAGCCACCGCCCAAGCCATGGCCGCGACCGGGCAATCCGGCACGACCTACGCCGCGCCGCCAGTCAAGGCCGGGGATGCACCCAAACCGTCCAATGCCGATCCGATCACGATCGCCGAAACCCCCGCGCCCGCGCGTGTCGACAACCAGGCGGCAAGCCCGTGGCGCGCGCAGCTTGGCGCCTTCGGGATCGAAGCGAACGCCCGGAACCTTTGGGCATCGCTGGAAAAGAAGCATCCCGAAATTTCGGGTCGCCAGCGCCATCTGGTCAAGAGCGGCAAGCTCACCCGCCTCCAGGCCGGAGGGTTTCCGAACAAGGGGGCTGCCGAAAATTTCTGTGCCGCGCTGCGCAAGGACGGGCAGGCGTGTCTGGTCGTCGATAAATAGGGAACCGCCCGCGCGCTCCCGCAACGCTGCAAAGGCGGTCGATGCGGTGGTATTCGGACAGTTATAGCGAGCCCGACCGTTCCTCGGCGAGCCGCTTTGCGAGCGCCTTGCGCGATCGGTCGGCATAGGCGCGGCAGGCATCGGGCTTTTCACTGTAGCGCCCGTCGCCGACATTGTCAGGATGCGCCGCGATCAATATGTCGCACGGTAGCGCATCCATCCGGCGATGGCTCGCCGCGAACCCCTCGACGATCGGGGCGCTCGTGCTGGCGGTAAAGCGATAGCCCTCGGCCGACACGGGGTTGAGGCTCGCGGCAAAGACGACCGACTTGCATCGTTGCCGCTCGCACGCTTTCCAGGTCCAGCTCATGCTGCCCATCGTGTGCCCCGGCGTTGCGACCGCGGTGATCGCGGCCTTGCCGAGCCGCAGCACTTCGCCGTCCTTCATTGTTCGGACGCTCGCGACGGCGGGCCAGCTGCCGCCATAGCCAAGCTGCGGATCGTCCGCCGCGTGGCGCCCGCTGCGCAACCCTTCGGCGCCGCGCTCGCTGGCGATGACCGTCGCGCCCGTATCGCGCGCGAGCGCCGCGAGGCCGCCGGCATGGTCGAAATGCGGTTCGGTGCTCAGAATATATTTGATGTCTTTGGGATCGAAGCCGAGCTTGCGCACATTGGCAAGGATCGCGGGCGCCGCCTGCGGCAACGCTCCGTCGACCAGCACCAGCCCGTCGCCGGTGTCGATCAGCGCAACGCTCAGCCCGCCGAAGCCGACCGCATAGGTCTTGCCGAAAATCTTCTCAGGCTTCACCGGGGCCAGCCATTCGGCCGATCGCGACGTCTCGATCGGCTGCGTCAGCGGATCGATCGCCGGAACCGGCGCGCGGCCGACACCTGCAAGCCACGCGAACAGACTGATTGCTTCGATCATCCTTCTCTCCTTTCGCCGCCGGAAATGCCCGGTCGTGCGCCGCCGGACAAAGTATCATTTCTCGACAAAGCTATGAGAATAATTGATGATGAGCCATGGATCGTGCCCAGCTCCCCCTCAACGCTCTGCGCGCCTTTGAGGCGGCGGCGCGCCACCTTAATTTCACGCGCGCGGGGATCGAACTGTGCGTGAGCCAGGGGGCGGTCAGCCATCAGGTCGCCGAACTCGAAAAGCGGCTGGGCACGCGGCTGTTCCACCGCCTGCCGCGGGGACTGGCGCTGACCGACGAAGGCCATGCGCTCGTCCCCGTGGTATCGGAGGCGTTCGACCGCGTCGCGGCCACGCTCGATCAATATGCCGATGGGCGCTTTCGCGAGACGCTGAAGGTCGGCGTTGTGGGGACGTTCGCGACCGGCTGGCTGCTGCCGCGGCTCGGCGCCTTTGCGCGCGCGCACCCGTCGATCGATCTGCGCATCGCGACGAACAACAACCGCGTCGATCTGGCGGGTGAGGGGCTCGATTATGCGATCCGCTTCGGCGATGGCGCCTGGCACGGGACCCACGCCGAACCGCTGCTTGCGGCGCCCATGGCGCCGATCTGCGCGCCCGTGGTCGCCGCGCGCCTCCGGGCACCGGCCGACCTTGTTTCAGAGCGTTTGCTGCGCTCCTACCGCGCCGACGAATGGGCGCTCTGGTTCGATGCCGCGGGCGTCGCGGTACCGCTTCTGCGCGGGCCGGTCTTCGACAGTTCGGCGCTGATGGCGGCCGCTGCTGCGGCAGGGCAGGGGGTGGCGCTGGCGCCGCCGTCGATGTTCACGCGCGAGCTTGCGGCGGAGCTGCTCGTTCAACCCTTTGCGATCACGGTCGATACCGGACGTTATTGGCTGACCCGCCTGATGTCGCGCGCGGAGACGGAGGCGATGCAGCGGTTCCGCGACTGGCTGCACGCCGAAGTCGCGGCGGGCGGCGGCGCCTGAGCACATAGCAAAAGGGCCGCGTCGCCCATGGGGAAACGCGGCCCTTTCGTAAAGGCTTCGGCCGTCAGGAGGCTCAGGCTTCCTTCGGCTCTTCCTCGGCGACTTCGTCGCTGGCTTCGGCGGCCAGTTCGGACGGCGGCGTCGCATCTTCGAACTCGTCTTCGCTGTCGGGTTCGAGGGCAGCGGCGGCCGCTTCGGCCTGTTCTTCCTCGAACATCGCGGCGATGACATCGATGCCCTGGCTCTGCATTTCGGCCTCGTCGGGCGAACGCGCGACGTTGACGCCGACGGTCACGACGACTTCGGGGTGCAGCTTGACCTTGACGTCGACAAGACCCAGCGACTTGATCGGGCGTTCGAGCTCGACCATCGCCTTGGTGACGCCCTGGACGCCGTCGTCGGCCAGCGCCTCGACGATGTCGCGGACGGCGACCGAGCCGTACAGCTGGCCGGTGTTCGACGCCTGGCGGATCAGGACGATCTGCTTGCCTTCGATATCCTTGGCGCGGGCCTCGGCATCGGTGCGGCGTTCGGCGTTGTCGGCCTCGATCTTGGCGCGGTTCGCTTCGAACAGCTTGCGGTTGGCGTCGTTCGCACGCAGCGCCTTGTTGTTCGGCAGCAGATAGTTGCGGGCAAAGCCGTTCTTGACGGTGACGACGTCGCCGATACCGCCCAGTTTCTCGATACGTTCGAGCAGGATGATTTCCATGACGCTGCCCTCCTTACTTCACAATGTAGGGGAGCAGGCCGATGTGGCGCGCGCGCTTGATCGCACGGGCCAGCTCGCGCTGCTTCTTGGTGGACACCGCGGTGATCCGCGACGGGACGATC
>JBGTUD010000266.1:0-4436 GCA_041939405.1 Sphingopyxis sp.
TGCACTTCCTGCTTCGCGCGCGCGCGGTGTGCGTCTTTCCGGGCGGATTCGGCACGTTCGACGAGATGTTCGAACTGTTGACGCTGATCCAGACGGGCAAGATCAAGCCGATCCCGATCGTGCTGTTCGGCGAGGAATTCTGGCACCGTGTCGTCAATTTCGAAGCGCTGGTCGAAGAAGGCGTCATCAGCGCGCGCGACCTGGGGCTCTTTCAGTTCGTCGAGACGGCGGACGAGGCGTGGACGATCATCCAGGATTTTTACGCGGCGATCGACGAGCAGCATTGAGAACAATGTCGTCGCCCCCGCGTCGGCGGGGGCCGCTGTCCCGATTGCGCAGCGCCGGTTGAGTCTTGCCTCCGGCGGCCCCGCCTGCGCGGGGGCGACGGTTTATTGCCCTATTCCTGCTCAGCCAGATACAGGATCAGCGCCTTGCGATCCGCAGCGTCGATCACCCCCGCAAAGGCCATGCGCGTACCGGGGACGTCCTTCATCGGCGCCTTCAGATAGGCATCGAGCGCGGCCTGGTCCCAAACACCGCCCTTGGCCTTCATCGCGCCCGAATAGGAAAAATCGGGCTTGGCTGCGACGGGCGCGCCAACAATGCTGTGGAGGTTCGGACCGATCCCGTGGCGTCCACCCTTGTCGATCGTGTGGCACGCGACGCAGCGGCGAAAGACTTGCTCGCCCATCGCGGCGGTCGGTTCGACCGCGGGTGCTTCGGCAGCCGGTTCGCTGGCCGCCGGGCCGCCGGCCGGGGGCTGCTCGCTCTTGCCACAGCCGGCGAGCAGCATCGCGCCCGCCAGCAGGACGGGCGCAGTCCGCATTATTTCGTGGCTTCGGCCGGTGCAGCGGCCGGCGCCGCGGCTTCGCCATTCGCCGCTGCGCCTTCGGCGGTGTCCCCTTCGGCCGCTTCGGCGGTTTCCGTGGGCGCCGCTTCGACGGCGGGCAGCGGCAGGTTCGATCCCTGCGCGTTCATATAGACGATCAGGTTGGCGCGATCTTCGGCGCTGCTGAGGCCCGCAAAGGACATTTTGGTGCCGGGGGCATATTTGCGCGGGCTTTTCAGCCATTCGTCCATGCCGGCAAAATCCCAGTTGCCTGGAACGCCTTTCAGTGCGGCGGAATAGGCAAAGCCCGGAACATGGCCATGCGCCTTGCCGAGCGCGCCATAGAGGTTCGGGCCGATGCCGTTGGCGCCGCCGGCGTTAATCGTGTGGCAGGCCGCGCATTTGGCGAAGACCGCTTCGCCCTTGGCCGGATCGGCGGCGGCGAGCAGGTTGGGAAGCGGCACGGCCGAATCACCGCCGCCCGCGCCCGCTTCCGCATCTTCGATCGGATATCCGGGCTTTTCCGGGGCGTGCGTCGCGAACAACATGCTCGACCCGATGGTCAGGCCCAGCGCGCAAATGCCGGCGAACAGCACCCAGCCGGCAATGGTATTGTTGCGATTGTCCATGCTCTAACAGCCCCGTTAGCGGGCGCCCGTCGATGGGCACCTTTGTGATTTGGTGGCTCCCTTACTGGCGCGGCGGCGGCGGCGCAAGGGGATGAAATCGGCGGACGGCTCGCCTTGCGCGGTCGCGGCGGTGCCGCTATGCGCCGCGGCTCCAGCGTGGGAAGGCAGTCATGGGCAGTTATTCGGCTTCGGCGCAGCATCTGGTCGACAAAATGCGCGCACTAGCGCTTGCCGAGCCTGCGCGCGGGCTGGCGTTCCAGGGCGCGCCGGGAGCCAACAGCGACCTTGCCGCGCGCGAATATGATCCGGATTCGCTGCCGCTGCCCTGCTATGCGTTCGAGGATGCGATCGATGCCGTGCGCGAAGGCCGCGTCGATCGCGCGATCATCCCGATCGAGAACAGCCTGCACGGCCGCGTCGCCGACATTCATTTCCTGCTCCCCGAATCCGGTCTGTCGATCGTCGGCGAGCATTTCCTGCCGATCCGCTATGGTTTGATGAGCCGGGGACTGGGCCCGGTGAAGCGTGCGATGAGCCACGAGCAGGCGCTGGGCCAATGCCGCCACTGGCTGCGCGCGAACAACATCGCGCCGGTTGCGCACAGCGATACCGCAGGCGCAGCGGCCTGGGTTGCCGACAGCGACGAAGTGGGGCTCGCGGCGCTGGCGCCGCCGCACGCGGCCGAACTTTACGGTTTGACGCTGCACGGCACCGGAATGGAAGATGCCGACCATAATATGACGCGTTTCGTCGTGCTGGCGCGCGAACCCCTGCGCGATCTTTCCGCCTTGACCGGACCGTTGATGACGACCTTCATGTTCGAGGTCAAAAATATTCCCGCCGCGCTCTACAAGGCGCTCGGCGGCTTTGCGACCAACGGCGTCAATATGACCAAGCTCGAAAGCTATCAGACCGGCGGCAGCTTCGCCGCGACGAAATTTTATGCCGACATCGTTGGCGCGCCGGGCGACGAACGGGTCGACCGCGCGCTTGAGGAGCTCGACTTCCAGACCAAGTCGCTGCGGCTGCTCGGCACTTATGCGCAGGCGCGCCCGCGGCCCTAGCGCATAGGGGGCTTTCTTAATTGAATCGTCATCCCGGCGAAGGCCGGGATCTCGCCCTCTCCCCCAAATGCACCGGCGAGATCCCGGCCTTCGCCGGGATGACGGGGTATAATTGGCGGCGTTTCAGCCGGACCCGATCATGCCCTAAGAATCCGAAGCCCGTCAGCCGCCCCGCCGCCGCAGCATCCGCGCGGTGGCCGAGGTCTGGACGATGAACAGCGTGACGAGGATGCTCGATACAATCAGCGCGAACAGATCAAAAAGCGAAAAATTGGTGCCGCGGATGTCGGCGCCGCCGATTACCGGCATCAGCGCGGTCATCGTCATCAGCATCAGCCTGAGCTCGGTCGGGCCGCCGGCAAGATAGGACAGGCGAAATTCGCCGAGGATTCGCGCCGAAATGAAGGTGTGGATCGACAGGAGGAAATAGCCGATCACCGCCATCAGCGCGACGTCGAGCCGCATATAGGGACTCATGCCGATCGCGCTGATCATCAGCAAGGTCGCGATCGCATCGACGCTGTGGTCGACGAAATAGCCATAGTTCGGCCGCTCGATCCCGCGCCAGCGCGCGAGGCTGCCGTCGAGCGAGTCGCCGAACCAGTTGACGATATAACCCGCGAGCGAAAGCCCCAGCCATTCGCTGTCGAGCCAGCTGAGCAGATAGCCCGCGGCGACGAGCACCGCTCCGGCAAACCCCAGCGCCGTCAGCTGGTCCGGCGTCACCCATGCAGGCAGTCGTGCGCACAGCCAGTTGAGCAGGCGGCGTTCGCTGCGCGCCAGAATATTCTGCTGGATGCGGACCGGCGCCTTGGCACCGGGTTCGAACTTGCTCATGCGGACCCTTTGTTGCTGCCCGTCACAAAAGTGCCGGGCAGATGTCATCGAAAGGTCATAGAAGCAAAACCGCCGCCGGGAAAGGACGCGGGCATTCGGTGCGCCGCTCGCGCGCGGCGATCAGTCCCGCCAAGGGCCGATTTCGCCGACCTCGCCGATCGTGCGGAAGCGCACGGCCGCATCGACCCATGCCACTTCCCACATCGGCGCGGGCCGGGCCCATTCGCCGATCACGAACAGCGGCAACCTGTTTTTCGCGACAAAGGCCAGGTCGTCGGCGGTCGGGCCGGGAACGATCGTTTCGGATCGCTGGTGCAGCCGCACGACCGCGAGCGTTCCGGCGGGCGGTGAAGGCAGGGATTGACGAACGGGAAACCCAAGGCTCGCCGCGATGACCGGATAGCCTTTATCGTCGCGGGCGATCAGCAATATCTTGTCGGCGGTGGGATAGGGGCCGCCGACGGGCCGCCCGGCGACCTTGCGCCCCGCGATCGCCGCAAATTCGCGCAGATCGGCCTCGGCGATCGGCGCCGGACGGGCGGCGGCGGACGGCGGCATCGCCGGCACGGCGACAGGATCGGCGACGAGCGCCGCGACGAACAGCAAGGCGGCGATCAATGCGCTTCGCCCCAACTCTTGCCCGTGCCGATTTCCACCTCCAGCGGAACCGACAGTTTGAGTGCGGGCTCTGCCGCGCCCATCATCACCGACCGGATCACGTCGCCGGCGGTGGCGGCCTGGTCCTCGGGCGCCTCGAACACCAGTTCGTCATGGACCTGGAGCAGCATCTTGACGCGGGAAAGGCCGGCTTCGTCGAGCGCCCTTGGCATCCGTGCCATCGCGCGCTTGATCAGGTCGGCGCTCGTCCCCTGAATGGGCGCGTTGATCGCGGCGCGTTCGCTGCCCGCGCGTTCATTCTGGTTCGCCGCCTTGATGCGCGGGAACCAGGTTTTGCGGCCGAACAAGGTCTCGGTGTACCCGCGCGCGCGCGCGGTTTCGAGCGTGTCGGTGATATAGTCCGAAATGCCGGGGAACCGCTCGAAATACCGGCTGATGAGCGCCTGCGCCTCGTCGGGC
>JBGTUD010000267.1:0-4429 GCA_041939405.1 Sphingopyxis sp.
CGCGCGGTCGATACCTTTTATATTACCGACCTGATCGGCGACAAGATCGACAGCGCGGCGCGCGTGAAGACGCTGGAAAAACGCCTTCTGGAAGCCGCGGCGAGCGGCAACGAGGACGTCGTCGCGGCTTAGAAGTCGAACCCCTGCTGGACCGTAGGAGACTGTTCGGGTCGCACGCCGAGCCCCCGTGCGGCGGCGGCATGGGTCGTCGTTTCGCGGCCGCGGGGCGTGCGGGTTTGACCCTGACGATGTCGGCTTCGGGGTGGGGAGCGGACTTCCTTTATCCGTCATCCCGGCGAAGGCCGGGATCTCGCCCTGTCGTTTTACCGCACCGGCGAGATTCCGGCCTTCGCCGGGATGACGATAGAGTTGAGGGCAGCTTTCGGTCGAAATCTGTCGCTCAACTCAACGGCAACGCGCGAGAACAGGGTGCGACGTTAACCAGTTTTTATCCATGATTGGCCACAGCGGTAGCGAGCAAATATTTGCCTGTGGGGAAAAATCGAATGTCCGAAACCTCTGGTTCGAAACGCCGCGCAACGAGCGTCGATGTGGCGATCATCGGCGCGGGGCCGGCGGGGCTGACCGCCGCCTATCTGCTGACCAAGCAGGGATATAGCGTGACGGTGATCGAAAAGGACCCCGCCTATGTCGGCGGGATCAGCCGCACGGTCGAGCATGAAGGGTTTCGTTTCGACATCGGCGGGCACCGCTTCTTTTCAAAAAGCCGCGAAGTCGTCGACCTGTGGAACGAGATTTTGCCCGACGATTTCATCGAACGTCCGCGGATGAGCCGCATCTATTATGAAGGCAAATTCTACTCTTATCCGCTGCGCGCGTTCGAGGCGCTGTGGAACCTCGGCATCGTGCGATCGACGCTGTGCATGACAAGCTATGCCAGGGCGAAGCTGTTTCCCAACAAGGCGGTCCGCAGTTTCGAGGACTGGACGATCAACCAGTTCGGGCGGAAACTTTATTCGATCTTTTTCAAAACCTATACCGAGAAGGTGTGGGGCATGCCGTGCGACGAAATGTCGGCCGACTGGGCGGCGCAGCGCATCAAGGGGCTCTCGCTCGGCGCCGCGGTGCTCGACGGGCTGAAGCGCAGCCTGGGGCTCAACAAGGCGCCCAATGACGGCATGGCGACCAAGACGCTGCTCGAAACCTTTCGTTATCCGCGGCTCGGCCCCGGCATGATGTGGGAAGCGGCGCGCGACAAGGTCGTGGCGGGCGGCAATCATGTGCTGATGGGGCACAGCTTCAAGCAGCTGACGCAGGACCAGAAAAGCGGTCGCTGGCGGATGACCGCGAACGGTCCGGACGGCGACGTCGTGATCGACGCGGCGCATATCATCAGCTCGGCGCCGATGCGCGAGCTGGCGGCGCGCATCCACCCGCTGCCTGCCTGCGCGCTCACCGCGGCGCCGAAGCTGAATTATCGCGACTTTCTGACCGTCGCGCTGAAGATCCGGTCGGAGGATCTGTTCCCCGATAACTGGATCTATATCCACGACAGCAAGGTGCAGGTCGGCCGCGTGCAGAATTTCCGCAGCTGGTCGCCCGAAATGGTGCCCGATCCCGCAATCGCGTGCGTCGGACTTGAATATTTCTGTTTCGAGGGCGACGGGCTCTGGGCGTCGAGCGACGAGGATCTGGTGGCGCTCGCGACGAAGGAAATGGCGATCCTCGGCCTTTGCGACCCCGGCGATGTCGTCGGCGGCGCGGTGGTGCGGCAGGAAAAGGCCTATCCCGTCTATGACGATGATTATGCCGCGCATGTCGAAACGATGCGGTCCGAGCTCGAAGCGCGTTACCCGACGCTGCACATGGTCGGGCGCAACGGCATGCACCGCTATAACAACCAGGATCATGCGATGATGACCGCGATGCTGACGGTGCGCAACATCGTCGCGGGCGAAAAACTCTATGACATCTGGGGCGTCAACGAGGATGCCGAATATCACGAAAGCGGCACCGAGGGCGAACGGGCCGCGCTGGCGTCGGTGCGCGACGTGCCGGCGCGCGTCGCCAAGGCGGCCTGACCGGGCAGCGGGGGACAGGCGCAATGCAGCCCGTGGCCAAATTGATCGCGTCGGCACGGCGCGGCGAGATACGCTGGCTCAATTACCTGCTCGCGAGCGCGCTCGCGCTCGGCAGCGATGCGGCGCTCTTTCTGCTGCTGCTCGACGCGGGGCTGGCGCCGGTTCCGGCGTCGGCGACGGGCTATGCCGCGGGGATTCTTGTCCACTGGCTGATTTCGAGCCGCCTCGTCTTTGCCGACGGCGCGGCGGCGCGCGGCACGGGTGAGCGGCATCGGCAGAAACTGTTGTTCGTCGGATCGGCGATCGTCGGCCTTGCGGTGACGACAGCGATCGTCGGCGGCGGCAGCGCATTGGGGCTCGATCCGCGGCTCGCCAAGCTCGGCGCGATCGTCGTCAGCTTCCAGACCACCTATCTGCTCCGCCGCCATATCGTTTTCCGGGCCGCCGCGGCATGACCGACGCCGCTCCGCCCGCTTCGGGGCCGGGCGGTTTCCGGCTCGGCGCCTGGATCACCCCGGCGCGCGCCGCGCTGATCGTCTGGGGGTTGATGAGCCTGATCGCGATTGCCGCCAACTGGCAGGCGATCGGCGCGCTCGACCTGTCCGATACCGACGATGCGATGCGCATGGCGCAGGTGCGCGACCTGCTCGCGGGGCAGAATTGGTGGGACCCGACGCAATATCGCGTCAATCCCGCGGGCGGCGGCGTGCTGATGCACTGGTCGCGGATCGTCGATGCGCCGCTGGCGGCCGGAATCCTGCTTTTGAAACCCCTGGTCGGACAGGCGGTGGCCGAACGGGCGGTGATGGCGGCGTGGCCGGCGCTGCTCGGCGCGGCGCTCAGCGTCGCGTGCGCGCTCGGCTATCGCAATCTTTCCGACCGCCGCATCGCCTATGTCGTGCCGCTGTTCCTGATCATGTCGGGCTATATCCTCGTCCAGTTCCGCCCGCTGCGCGTCGACCATCACGGCTGGCAGATTTTCCTCGCGATGCTGGTGATGGCGCAGGCGCTGCGCCCGGCGTCGTGGGCGGCGGGGCTGCTCGGCGGGCTGTTCGCGGCCGCGCTGCTCGCGGTGTCGATCGAGGGGATGCCGGTGGCGGCGCTGTTCGCGGCGCTCGCGGCGCTGCGCTGGGCGCTCAACGGACGCAGCGACGATCGCGCGCGGCTTTGCGGCTATATGGGCGGGCTGGCGGCGGGGGCGATGCTGTTCCAGTTCGCGACGCGCGGCCCCGCGGGGCTCGTCGGCACCTGGTGCGATTCGTTGTCGGCGCCCTATATCGCGGCGCTGGTTGCCGCGGCGGCGGTGGTCTTTGCCGCAGCGCGCGCCAATCCGCGCCGCGCCGCGCTTCGTTTCGCGCTGCTGGGGCTGGCGGCGCTCGCGGCCGCGGGGGCGCTGGTGTGGACCGAGCCGCAATGCGCCGCGGGGCCCTTTGCGACGCTCGACCCGGTGGTGACCGAATTTTGGTATCTGCGGGTCCTTGAAGGCCAGCCGCTGTGGCGGGCGAAGGCGCACGATATGGTCCATGTGCTCGTCCCCCTGCTCGTCGGGCTCGCGGGATCGTTGCTGGCATGGCATGGCGCCGAAAGCGCCGCCGACCGACGCAACTGGGCGACGGTGATCGCCGCGCTGCTGGGCTCGGCGGCGGTGGCGCTCGCCGTGTTTCGCAGCGCGTCGACCGCGCATCTGTTCGCGCTGCCCGGCTGCGCCTGGCTGGGGCTGCGCATCTGGACATGGGCGCGGACGATCCCCGCGATGCTGCCGCGCATCCTTGCCTCGGCAGCCGCGGCGCTGACTCTGCCGCTGCTCGGCGGAATGACGGTGGCGGCGCTGCTCAGCCTGGTCGTGCCCGCGCTCCGCGCCGAGGAGCAGCGCGCGGCCGCCAAGGTCGCCGAGGGCAATCGCCATTCGGACTATTGCCTCGACCCCGCGGCGCTCGCCGACCTTCGCCGCCTGCCGCCCGCGACCTTGCTCACCCCGATCGATCTCGGCGCGCCGCTCATTTTCTGGACGCAGCACCAGCTCGTCGCGACGCCGCATCACCGCAACAGCCAGGCGATGGCCGACACGATCCGCGTTTTTGCGGGCGATCCCGATCGCGCCGAGGCGCTGGTCCGGCGGCAGCAGGCGGCGTTCATCGTCTTTTGCCGGACCGCCAACGACTTCACCCGATATCGCCGGGCGCGCAAGGATTCGCTCGGCGCGCAGCTTTATGCGGGGGCGCCGCCGCCGTGGCTGGAGGCGGTGCCGATCGGCTCGCGCGCGGGATTGTCGGTGTGGCGCGTCAAAGCCGAATGACGCCGCGTCACGCGGGGCGGAAACGCAGCGCGGCGCCGTTCATGCAATAACGCTTGCCCGTCGGTTTCGGGCCGTCGTTGAAGACATGGCC
>JBGTUD010000268.1:0-4376 GCA_041939405.1 Sphingopyxis sp.
CGGGTAGCATCGCTACCCGCAAGGCCGCGAAGGTTCGAGATCGAAGCCATTTCGGCGTCCCCCCAGTAAGCGAGAGGGGGGATTTGATCGATTTTGCCCATGGCAGCGTCGAAAAGTCTCGAAATATTGACATATTTCTTCGCCTTTCCTCCTCGCTATGAGCAAAATCGCTTCAAACCTCGATCGCGGAATTAATGGGTCCTGACCCTAGAGCGGCAACCCCACGTAATTTTCCGCGATCGCTTTCTGCATCGCACGCGAGCTTGCCACATAGTCGAGTTCGGCGACCTGCATGCGGTGTTCGAAGGCCCCGTCTTCCGGAAAAACATGCATGAGCTTGGTCAGATACCAGCTGAAGCGCTCGGCCTTCCAGATGCGCGCGAGGGCCTTCTCTTCATAGCTTTCGAGAGCGGCTTCGTCGCCATGCGCAAACCAGGCCACCAGCGCCGCCGCCAGATAGGCGACGTCGGATGCGGCGAGGTTGAGTCCCTTCGCGCCGGTCGGTGGGACAATGTGCGCGGAATCCCCGGACAGAAACAGGCGTCCGTGCCGCATCGTCTCGAAGACATAGGATCGCAGCGGCGCGATCGACATTTCAAGCGCAGGCCCACGGCTCACCCCATGCGACGAGATAGGATCGAAGCGGATGGTCAACTCGTCCCAGAGGCGCTCCTCGCTCCAGTCTGCCACGCTGTCGGACAATGGCACTTGGATATAATAGCGACTGCGGGTTTTCGAACGCATGGATGCAAGCGCAAAGCCGCGTTCGGTATTGGCGTAGATGAGCTCGTCATGGCACGGCGGGACGTCGGCGAGGATTCCAAGCCAGCCAAAGGGATATTCGCGCTCATATTCGCGCGCGGCCGATGCCGGGATCGCTTTGCGCGAAGGACCATGGAAGCCGTCGCAGCCCGCAATGAAGTCGGCCTCGATGCGTCTTGCCTCGCCGTCCTTCGTAAAGGTCACATAGGGCGCCGAGCCGGTAATATCGTGAAGCGCAACGTCGCTCGCCTCGTAGATGATCTCAAGACCCCGCGACGGCGCGGCGTCCATGAGGTCGCGCGTGAGCTCGGTCTGGCCATAGACGGTCACATGGCGGCCGGTAAGATTGGCGATATCGATGCGAATGAGCCGGTCGTGCGCGGCGAGATTGAACCCTTCCTCGATGAGGCCCTCGGCATTCATCCGCGCGTCGATGCCGAGCTCGTGCATAAGGTCGGTCGTCACCGTTTCGAGCACGCCCGCACGAATGCGGCCGAGCACATAATCGCGCGACTGGCGCTCGACGATCATGCAGTCGATCCCTGCCTTGCGGAGCAAATGGCCGAGCAGGAGGCCGGAGGGCCCGGCGCCGATGATCGCCACCCGCGTCTTCATCAGCCGAGCTGCTTCTCGAGCGCGTCGAGGACGCGGTAGCAGGGCATCACTTGGGCCACGCTCGCATTCGGCTCGCGCCCTTCGCGGATTGCAGCAACAAATTCGCGGTCCTGAAGCTCGATGCCGTTCATCGACACATCGACCTTTGAAACGTCGACCGGCTCTTCCTTGCCCGTCACCAGATCGTCATAGCGCGCGATCCAGGTGCCATTGTCGCAGATATAGCGGAAGAAGGTGCCGAGCGGCCCGTCGTTATTGAACGACAACGACAAGGTGCAAATGGCACCGCTTTCTGCCTTCAACTGGATCGACATGTCCATCGCGATGCCGAGTTCCGGATGTGGCGGACCCTGAAGCGCATTCGCCTCGACAATCGGACCCGCCTGATAAGCGAAAAGATCGACCGTATGCGCGGCATGGTGCCAGAGGAGATGGTCGGTCCACGACCGCGGCTCGCCCTTGGCGTTCATATTCTTGCGGCGGAAGAAATAGGTCTGGACGTCCATCTGCTGAATGGCGAGTTCGCCCGCACTTATCTTCTTGTGCAGATACTGATGGCTCGGGTTGAAGCGGCGCGTGTGACCGACCATCGCGGTAAGGCCAGTCGCTTCGGCTTTCGCGAGCACGGCCTCGCCATCGGCAAGACTGTCGCAGAGCGGGATCTCGACCTGGACATGCTTTCCCGCCTCCATGCATTGGATCGCCTGGGCCGCGTGCATCTGCGTCGGCGTACAGAGGATCACCGCGTCCAGTCCGGGCTGCTCGAGCGCGTCGGCAAGCTCGGTCGTCGCGTGGCCGATGCCATATTTGTCGGCGACCGCCTGCGTCGGTTCGAGGCGGCGTCCGACGAGTGATACCACCTCGACTCCGTCGATATTCCTGAGCCCGTCCAGATGTTTTTCACCAAAGGCGCCGGCACCGGCGATCGCGATTTTCATGGGAGTTACTCCGATTCCAAACTGATGTTCATTCGGCAGCGACGGCGGCGCTGCCTGTCATGTCGAAGTCTTCGCCGTTGTCGGGGCGCAGCACGAGATGACCGATCGCGGTATTGCTGCACGGGACGTGATAATGGCGATGGAGCGCGCGCGTCCGCGTACCCAGCGCGCCGCGCATGACGAGCCACATGACCATTTCAATGCCTTCGGAACCCGTCTCGCGCAGATATTCGATATGCGGAATGTGGCGGAGATGATCGCTCTCGCCGCAGAGCCCGTCGAGGAAGCGATTATCCCATTCGGCATTGATGAGCCCCGCGCGCAGCCCCTGGAGCTGGTGGCTCATCCCGCCCGTTCCCCAGATCTGGACGTTCAAATCCTCGGGGAAGCTCGCGACCGCGCGCGCGATCGCCTCACCGAGCGCCCAGCACCGATTGCCCGAGGGCGGCGGATAGGTAACGACATTGACCGCGAACGGCACGACCTTCACCGGCCATGCCGCAACGTCGCCGAACATCATCGAGAGCGGCACGGTGAGACCATGATCGACATCCATCTCGTTGATGATCGTCATGTCGAACTCGTCGAGGATAAGGCTCTGCGCGATGTGCCAGCCAAGATCGGGATGCCCGATGACATCGGGGACCTGCCGCGGCCCCCAGCCTTCGTCGGCGGGCTTGAAGCGTTCGCCGCAGCCGATCGCAAAGGTCGGGATGAGCTTCATGTCGAACGCCGAGGCATGATCATTATAGACGAGGATCACGACGTCGGGTTTCTCGCGCCTCTCCCATTCGCGGGTCCAGTCATAACCTTCAAAGATCGGCCCGAAATAGGGATCGCGATCCTTTTTCTGGTCGTGTGCGACGCCAAGCAGCGGAACATGGCTCGTCGCGACGCCGGCGGTGATGCGGGCCATTATTTGCCCTCCTTCTTGGAGCGCATACCATCGGGCGAGCGGCCCCCGGCATTCATCATCGCCTGATAATCCTCGACGCTTGCGCCGGTCATGCTGCTCACCGCCTGAACAAAGCTCAGCCCATCGGTCGAGAATATCTTCGAGAGGAAGTAGATATTGCCCCCGAGCTCGAGCATGCGGTTATAGTCGCGCGCGAGGACCGCCGCCTTCTGCTCGTCCGAGAGCGGCCAGCTTTCAAGGTACGCTGCCTCACCGGCTTTCCACCGTTCGCGGTTCTCCGCTTTCATCAGGCTCATCGCAAACTGGTTGAGATGATAACCCGCCCGGGCACGCGCAGCAGTGAACACGCGTGTGCCGGGGATGTCCTCGAATTCGGCGAGATAGGCGTGGATGTCGCGCGACGGTCCGCTCACTGAACCGCCCCTTTGGGAGGGCAAGCGCAACGCCCATGGCGCAACGACGGGAAGCCGCTGCCGCGCGTCAGTGTATCGTGATCAGCAGGCTTGCCGTAAAGGTGATCCCGGCCGCGACAAGAAAGAGGATCCGGCTCGACGCATCCTGCATGATCGGCCGAGTTCCGCATCCACAGCTTGTAAAAGCCCCGGATTCGGGCGCCGTATAGATCACGCCGACGGGCTTGCCGCATCGCGCGCAATGGCGGTCGCGCCCCGGTTGACCATCCTGTCCCATATCGCCCCTCTCCCAATGGACGTGATAAACAGCGGATCGCGTTCATCTCAATTACCCCGCCGTTTCAGCATGGCATCGAGGCGCGGAAAGACGCGCCTTGCGTTGCCCTCGAAGATCGCGTGGCGTTCAGCATCGCTGATATCGAGCGCGTCGATGTAGCGCTTGGTGTCGTCGAAATAATGGCCCGTCTCGGGATCGATCCCGCGCACCGCGCCAACCATCTCGCTGCCGAAAAGGATATTCTTGGTGTCGATCACCTCGGCCAGCAGGTCGATTCCCGGCTGGTGATAGACGCAGGTGTCGAAATAGATGTTGTTCATGAGATGCGTGGCCAGCGCGGGCTTTTTTAGCCTGTCCGCAAGCCCGCGGTAACGGCCCCAATGATAAGGCACGGCGCCGCCGCCATGCGGGCGGCTCGCCAGCCTGTGCGGTGGCGAAACCGGCCCAGTGCTGCT
>JBGTUD010000269.1:0-4365 GCA_041939405.1 Sphingopyxis sp.
TCTGCGCGTCGGCTTGAAGCATATGGACTGATGCGACTGGAACTCGCCTATTTCGCCTGGGTGCGCGAGCGTATGGGAGTGGCCGGGGAGGCTGTCGACCTGCCACCCGCCGTCGCCGACATCGCGGCGCTGCTCGATTGGCTCGCCGCGCGCGACGAACGCGGGGCGCGGGCCTTTGCCGAACCGCACCGCATCCGCGCCGCGATCGACGGGGCAATGACGGGACCGGACGCAAAGCTTGCGGGTGCGCGCGAAGTCGCACTGTTTCCGCCGGTGACGGGCGGATGATCCGCGTGCTCCTTCAGGCCGCGCCGATCGACGTCGGCGCCGAGATCGACCTGCACGATGCCGGCGGACATGGCGCGAGCGCAAGTTTCATCGGGCGCGTGCGCGGCGACGACGGGCTGACCGAATTGTTCCTCGAACATCATCCAACGATGACCGAAACGGGACTGGGCGAACTCGCGCACGCCGCGGCGGACCGCTGGAAACTGGGCGCGCTGACCCTGATCCACCGCGTCGGCGCAATGCGACCGGGTGAGACGATCGTGCTCGTTCTCGCCAGCAGCCGCCACCGCGCCGAGGCGCTCGCCGCGTGTGAGTTTCTGATCGACCGGCTGAAAACCGACGTGATGTTATGGAAGCGCGAGACCTTTGCCCACGGGCGCGTCGCGTGGGTCGAGGAGCGGGCAGGGGATCGGGATCGCGCGGGGCGGTGGGATCAGAACCCGTAGAAGCGAGAATTAGCGGTGCCGCGCGGGATTTGCGCCATCGGTTTGATCGCCATCCAGACTTTCACCGGGATGACGGGGATGACATCAATGCGCGTGCGCGCCGCCGCTTGCAGCGTAGCTCGCGTAAACCCGCTGGCCGCCGGGGCCGAAGGTCATCACCTTATACGCCTCGCGGTGACTGCCATGTTCCATGCCGGGCGAACCGATCGGCATCCCGCCGACGGCAAGGCCCTTAACACCCTTCGGCTTTTCACGAAGCAGGCGGGCGATGTCTTTCGCAGGGACATGACCCTCGATCACATAACCGCCCACGAGCACAGTGTGACAGCTGCGCAGCGCCTGGGGGACACCCTGCTTGTCCTTGACCGCGGCCATGTCCGCCGAATTGACCACAGTGACCTTGCGCCCGAACGAGGCCTTCACCTGCTCCAGCCATTTGAGGCAGCATCCGCACCCCGCGTCGCGGAACATCACGGGGTTTGCGGCGTGCGCGGTGCTGATAGCAGCGGCGGACGCGGCGAGCGCGAAGAGGAAACGGTGGGTGGGGGACATAAGAGGCTCCTGGGATCCGATCGCGCCAGAATAGCGCGGTGCGGCAAGTGCGCAAGCCATTCACCCCATCGGGTATAGGATGTCCTTGCCGACCTTGTTCAGCGTGTTCATCAGATCGTCCGACAGCACGAGCTCCTTGGCGTCCAAAATGGGTTGCAGCTGGTCATAGCCGCTGACCCCGACGATCGTGGAGGCGACGAAATCATGCTGCTTTGACCAGGCGGTTGCCATCGTCACCGGATGCAGTCCGGCCTCCTCGGCGATTTTCAGATAGCGTTCGGTCGCAGCGAGGGTCTTCTCGTTAACAAAGCGGCGCCCCATTGCCGCCTGCCGCCCCTCCATCGCAAGGTAGCGCGAAAAGCGTGCGCCTTCGGGCGTCGCGCCGTCCTGATATTTACCCGACAGCACCCCGCCCGCCAGCGGCGAATAGGGGATCAGGCTGACGCCTTCCTGCCGGCACACCTGCGCCAGTTCATCCTCGAACCGCCGATTGTTGAGGCTGAAATTATTCTGGATCGTATGGTAACGGGCAATCCCCAGCCGCTCGGAGGCGGCCAGCGACTTCATCAGCCCCCAGCTCGTCTCGTTCGAACAGCCGAGGACACGGACCTTGCCAACGCGGACCAACTCATCGAGCGCGTCCATCATTTCGTCATAGGGCGCGTCATGGTCGGGCCAGTGGGTCTGATAAAGGTCGACATAGTCGGTCTGGAGCCGCTTCAGGCTGTCGTCGATCGCTTTCATGATATTGTGGCGGTCGAGCGCGGTCATCCCGCCGCGGCACGGTGACTTGAACCAGGCATGGCTCGGCCCCGATACCTTGGTCGCCATGATGATCGCGTCGCGCGGCTTGGTCTTCATCCAGCGCCCGACGATCTCTTCGGTCCGGCCGACCCATTTGACATCGGGCGGCACCGGATAGCCTTCGGCGGTGTCGTAGAAGCTGATCCCCTCGTCGAAACAGCGATCGAGGATGCGATGCGCTTCGGCTTCGTCGGTCTGGCTGCCGAAAGTCATCGTCCCCATGCAGATGTCGGACACATGGATGGCGCTGTTTCCGAGGCGACGGCTTTGCATAGCTCTTTTCTCCGGTCAGGAAGGGGGAGCGCCGTCTTTAGGTTGCGGAAAGCAACCGTGCAATCAGATCAGCAGGGCGAGCGAACCGACGAGCAAGGCGGCCATCGTCCAGTTGAACGCCTTGAGCCGCCCGGGGCTCGACAGCCAGCGGCGCAGCGATACGCCCATCACCGCCCACAGGCTGGTCGAGGGGAGGTTGATGACGCCAAAGATCACAGCCACAAGAAGCACCGCGCCTAGATTGCGGTCGGGGGCGTAAAGCGCGATCGCCGTCAGTGCCATCGACCAGGCCTTGGGGTTTACCCACTGAAACAGTATCGCCTGGAAAAAGCTCATCGGTTTGCCGCGCGCTATGCCTGTCGTGTCGGGGGCGGCGGCGTTTGCAATCTTCCACGCGAGCCAGAGCAGATAGACGACGCTCACCACTTTCAGCACGGTGTTGAGCACGGGGAAGAGGTCGAACAGCCCCATCAGGCCGACCCCGACCAGGATGATCATCAGCGTGAAGCCGATGCCGACGCCCAGGGCGTGCGGCACGGTGCGGCGCAGCCCGAAATTGGCACCCGACGCCATCAGCATCATATTGTTCGGTCCCGGCGTGATCGACGAAACAAGGGCAAAGGCGGCCAGCGCCGCGAAGCTGGTCTGGTTCATGCACGCAATATAATGCGCTTCGGTGCGCTACGGATTGCAAAGATGGGCTGCATTGCGATAGATTATGCAATCTATGATCAAGATTGACGGTATTGGCCGCAGCATATTGCGCGAACTGTCGCGCGATGGGCGAATCTCGAACATCGAACTCGCCGATCGCGTCGGGCTTTCACCTTCCGCGTGCCTGCGCCGCGTGCAGGAACTTGAACGTAGTGGCGTGATCAAGGGCTATCGCGCGGTGATCGATCCCGCAAAGCTCGGGCTGACCTTCCTTGCCTATGTCACGGTCGGTCTGTCGTCGCACACGAAGAAATCGCAGGCCGATTTCGAGGCGGCGATGGCGGAAGCGCCCGAAGTGCGCGAGTGCCACAATATTACGGGCACGATCGAATATCTGCTGCGCGTCGAGACGGAAGATCTCGCATCCTACAAACATTTCCATACCGAAGTGCTCGGCATGCTGCCGCAGGTGCATTCGATCACCACCTATGTGTTGATGGATTCGCCGAAAGACGAGCGGGCGTAGTTTTTCTTCGTGCTGCCCGCGCAGGGGTGCGCTTGAACCTGCGCGGCGCCCACCGCATATCGGTTGCATGACGAAACTCTCCTTCCTCGATCTCGTGCCCGTTACCGACACCGGCACGGTCGCCGAGTCGCTCGCCAACGCCGCCGATCTGGCCCGCCATGCCGAGGCGCTCGGCTATCATCGCTATTGGGTCGCCGAGCATCACGGCATGGCGGGTATCGCCAGCGCCGCAACCTCCGTGGTGCTGGCACATATCGGACAGGCGACCTCGACGATTCGTATCGGCGCGGGCGGGATCATGCTGCCCAACCACGCGCCGATGGTGGTTGCCGAACAGTTCGGGACGCTGGAGGCATTGTTTCCGGGCCGCGTCGATCTGGGTCTCGGTCGTGCGCCGGGGTCGGATCAGCGCGTCGCACAGGCTCTGCGCCGCAACCTTGCGAGCGACGAGCGGCAGTTTCCGCAAGATGTCCTCGAATTGCAGGCATTTCTTGCCGGTGACGAGCGCCTCGGCATCCGCGCGGTGCCGGGCGAAGGGGCGAATGTCCCGCTCTGGATCTTGGGGTCCAGCCTGTTCGGGGCGCAGCTCGCGGCGGCGCAGCCTCGGGGCCGGCCGGCAAGGAAGGTGGCGCGCGGGCCGCATGGAGGCGCCCTGCGCGTAGGCTCAAACTCCCCCCTAATTGGCCGATATTACCGATCAACTCCCAAAGCGCGGGGTCGCATCGTCCTATCCAAGTGTCTGTGGAACTGGGTCTACTGTCTTCGTCCCAGACGACCGTCAAAATCTTCAAGGCAGTTAAAAATGGTATCCGCGCTTTTTCG
>JBGTUD010000270.1:0-4335 GCA_041939405.1 Sphingopyxis sp.
CGCGGCGGCGTGCTCGTGGCAGCGGCGGAGCGCCACGGCCTGCCGATCCACGCGATCGGCATCGGCGAAACGATGGAGGATCTGCGCCCCTTCGACGCCGACGAGATCGCCGGCATTATTGCAGGAAATATTCGATGAGCGCCCCCGACATGCCGCCGACCGGTCCCGAGCCCGTCCCCGCGCCGCCGCGCGCCCAACATGGGTGGCTCAACTTCGCGATCGACTTCGGGCCGTTGCTCGTTTTTTTCCTCGCCTATAAATTCGCATCGGGCGGCGAAGGCGCCTTCGCCGCGACGACGGCGGCGATCAAGGGCACGGTCGCGTTCATGGTCGCGATCGTCGTCGCGATGACGGTGTCGAAATGGAAACTCGGCAAGATTTCACCGATGCTGTGGATGTCTAGCATCCTCGTCCTCGGCTTTGGCGCGCTGACCATCTGGTTCCACGACGAACGCTTCATCGTGATGAAACCGACGATCATCTATGGCGCCTTTGCCGCGATGCTGCTCGGCGGCTGGTGGTTCGGGCGGCCGATGCTCAAATATCTGCTGCAATC
This sequence comes from Sphingopyxis sp., assembly GCA_041939405.1. Lineage (GTDB taxonomy): Bacteria > Pseudomonadota > Alphaproteobacteria > Sphingomonadales > Sphingomonadaceae > Sphingopyxis. The sequence goes on from JBGTUD010000270.1 coordinate 557, forward strand.
GGCGCTCGAAGGGCTGACCGAAAGGGGCTGGCTCCTTCTCTCGCGCAACTGGGGCCTGTTCTTTGCGGCGCTCGGCATCGCCAATCATGTGATGTACGAGCTGATCCAAGCAAAGCAGATGAGCTTCGACCTGTGGCTGACGATCAAGGTCTGGGGCGTCACCGCGCTGTCCTTCCTCTTTACCTTGAGCCAGGTTCCGGTGATGCTGAAAAACGGCCTCGCGGTGCCCGAGGAGGCGCCCGAAAAGGGCTGAAACCCCGCTTCTCCCTGCGGCGAAACGATGGGGCAGCCCCCTTGGCACGTCACCGGCGCCGGGAGAATCGATACAATGCAAGCTTGAGGCCTGTCGTCGCCGCTGGCATAGCTTCCGCACCGGCTCCGGGTCGCACACGGTGCCGCGATAAGCAGGGGGAAATGCCATGGACAAGTTTTTCGGTAATCTGCACGCCGTTCTGGGCACCGGTCTGGTGCTCGCGATCGTTCTGATGCTCTGCCTCAACGGCCAGAATTTCGAGGATGGCGTGGCCGCGGGCAATGCGATCATGCGCTGGCTCCACACCTTCTTCGGGGTGCTGTGGATCGGGCTGCTCTATTATTTCAATTTCGTCCAGATGCCGACGATGCCGAAGATCCCGGCCGAACTGAAACCCGCGGTCGGCAAGCATATCGCGCCCGCCGCGCTCTTCTGGTTCCGCTGGGCGGCGGCCGCGACCGTGCTGTTCGGCCTCGCCATCGCCTTTCACGCCAAATATGCGATCCCGGCGCTCACCTTCCAGGATCCGTATCGGCTGATCGGCGCGGGCATGTGGCTGGGGCTGATCATGGCGTTCAACGTCTGGTTCGTAATCTGGCCGAACCAGAAAAAGGCGCTGGGCATCGTCGAAGCCGACGATGCGGCGAAGGCCAAGGCTGCACGAACCGCAATGATCTTTTCGCGGACCAACACGCTGCTGTCGATCCCGATGCTCTATGCGATGGTGAATTTCAGCTAAACTACCGCAACAGGAAATCAACAGGGCGCTTCGGAATATCGGAGCGCCCTTTTTTGTTCGCGTTCGTGTCGAGCGAAGTCGAGACACCCATCGAAATCGTGCCCGGCGCGATGGGCATCTCGACTTCGCTCGATGCGAACGAGTTAGGTTCAGCCTTGCTCCACCGCCGCCTTGTGCGCGCGGCCGTTCAGCACATAATGGGCGACGCCCAGCTGCATGCCCGCCGCCTGCGCATCGTCGATCTCGCGCACGCGCCGCGCGGGCGATCCGGCCCAGAGTTCGCGATCGGGAATTTCCTTGTTCTCGGTCAGCAAGGCGCCTGCGGCGAGCATCGCGTCGCTGCCGATGCGGCATCCGTTCATCACCGTCGCCTTCAGCCCGACGAATGCGCGGTCGGCCAGCGTGCAGCCATGCACCATCGCCATATGGCCGATCAGCACATCCTCGCCGATGATCGTCGGAAAGCCGTCCGGCCGGTGCGGCATCGGGCCGTCGCAATGGACGATGCTTCCGTCCTGGATGTTCGAGCGTGCGCCGACGACGATGCGGCTGACGTCGGCGCGCAGCACGCAATTATACCAGATACTGACGTCGGGCCCGATGGTCACGTCGCCGATGATCCGGCAGCCCGGCGCGATGAAGGCGCTGGGGTCGATCCGGGGCGTCTTGCCATTGACGCTGATAATGCTGATGTCGCTCATTCGTCGCGGCCTCCGATGATATTTTTCCAGATGAGCACCGGCAGCGTCGAGGAATAATCGTCGGTCCAACGATCGAAATTCGGCTCGGCGGCCAGCGCGACCCAGGCGCCGTCGGCAAAGGCCTCTTCGCGCGGCCGGATGCCGCCGGTCAATTGCGCCATGCGATCCGGTGTCGCGGTCAATGCGACCCAGTTCGACGCGGTCAGGTCGCTCAGGTCGCTGCCGCTTTGCGGGCCGGGATCCATACGGATCGCCGCGCTCCAGCCCCGCGCCTTCGCTTCTGCCGCCAGCACGGGTTCGAGCCCGAAAAAGCGGTTCGAAATATGGACGAGCAAGATGCCGTCAGGCTTCATCGCGCGCGCATAAATGCCGATCGCTTCGCTGGTCAGCAGGTGCAGCGGGATCGCGTCGGACGAAAAAGCGTCGATGACGATGATGTCGAAGCGCCCCGGCGGCTGGCTTGCGATCTGCAGGCGCGCATCGCCGACGACGATCGAAGCGTCGGGCGCGCAATCGGAAAGAAAGGTGAATTTGGCAGGATCGCGCGCGATGTCGACCATTACCGGGTCGATTTCGAAGATCGTCCAATCCTGTCCCGCTTTGCGGTAGCAGGCGAGCGTCCCCGCGCCCAGCCCGACGATCCCGATCGCGGCATCGGGCCCCGCCAGCGCTTCGGCCCGGGCAAGAATCAGCCCGACCCCCGATTGCGAACCATAATAGGTCGTGGGCTCGCGCCGGTGATCGGCGTCGGTGCGCTGAAGCCCGTGCAGCGTCGTACCATGGGCAAGGCGGCGTTGACCGGCGCCGGGATAGTCGGTGACGGTATAGACGCCGAAATAGCTGCGCACGCGCGCGCCGGTGAAGCTTTCCTGAATCGTGTCCCACCCGCCGACGCCGATCATCAACAGCGCGAGCGCCGACACATAAGCCCAGCGCCAGCCGGTGACGAGGATGCCGATGAGGAAAATCGCAATGCCCCAGGGCGCGAGGTCGCCGTCGAGCCGGCCCGTCCAGCGACCGACCATGTTCCACGCCGCAAGCGCCGCGATCGCGATGAGCAAGAATGCCGCAACCCGCGCTGTCCTGGCTTCGATCCCCAGCCATTTGTCCCACTGCAGAAGCGCGGGGAGCGGCAACAGCATCGCCGCGCCGAGGATCAGCAGCGGGTGCTCATACACCCAGTCGAAGAGCAGCGGCGCGGCGAGCGCGGCAAAAAGTCCGCCGAGCACCCCGCCCGCCGACATGAGAAGATAGAATAGGGTCAGATGCTGCGCCCCCGGGCGAAGGTAATAAAGATAACCATGCAGCGCGGTGGCGACGACGAACAGCATCGCAAGGCTGGCGAGCGCGACCATCATCGACCCCCCGCCCGAACTCAGAAGCCCGAGCCCGCCGATGGCGAGCAGCACCACCGGCGCCAGCAGCGTAATGATCTCGATCGGCCGCGCGAGGGTAGAGAAAGCAATGACGAAGCTGAGCAGGTAGAGCCCCAGCGGAAGGACCCACAACAGCGGCATTGCGACAATGTCGGTGGTGAGGTGCGTCGTCGTCGAAAGCATCAGCCCCGAGGGCACCGCCGCGATCAGCAGCCAGTGCAGCTGGCGCCGCAACGTCGGCCGCGGTTCGCCGTTCTTTTCCTCGGCGTGGCTTTCGGCGCCGCCATGCCAGCGCGCCGCCGCCGCCCCGGCGACGAGCAGCACGAGGACCGCATAACCCGCACTCCAGCTCCAGCTTTGCGCCGCAAGCGGCATATTGGGCTCGACAAGCGCGGGATAACTGATGAGCCCGGCAAAACTGCCGAGGTTCGATGCGGCATAAAGATAATAGGGATCGCCGGCGCGCGGATCGGTGGCGAACCAGCGCTGCATCAGCGGCGCCTGCGCCGAGACCATGAAAAAGACCGGCCCGATCGATGCAAAGAGCAGGAGCGGGACCCACAGCGCCTCCTGCCCGGGTCCCGGCGATCCGATCTGGGCGATGCCGATCGGAAGCCACAGCGCCGCGAGCAGGAAAAGCGCGAGATGGATCATCGCCTGCCGCCGCACGGCAAAACGCCCCAGCCAATGCGCATAGGCATAGCCGCCGA
>JBGTUD010000271.1:0-4321 GCA_041939405.1 Sphingopyxis sp.
TGGAAACCTATCGGGAGGCCCATACGAATGAGGCGGTAAGTCGTGGCGCATATTATTCGACCACTCGGCCACCGCTCCGCATGCACCCGGTCGTTTCGTGCAAGGCACGGAGCGTGAATCGGGTGCTTTACCAATTCGCTCTGGAGAGGGCGCCCTAGTCGGTTGGCGGGGCTTTCGCAAGCCGGTTGGGCATGGCAGACAGGACGTATGAACCATCGCCTGCTCGCCGCCGTCGCGGCCCTCGCTCTCATCGCTCCCGCTGCTGCTGAGGAAGCGCCCCCTGCGCCGCCGTCGCCAGGCGAAATCGTCGCCGCGGCGCCCTCGGCGGACTGGATCGCGATCGCGCCGTCGGATCTGCTGGTGATGGAACTGGCGCCCGATAGCACGGGCAAGTCGCGCCGCGTCATCATCCAGCTGATGCCCGCGCCCTTCAGCCAGGGATGGATCGGCAACATCCGCAAGCTCGCCGCCGCGCATTGGTGGGACGGGACGAGCATCAACCGGGTGCAGGACAATTATGTCGTCCAATGGGGCGACGCGACCGAGAAGAAGCCGTTGCCGAATGGGATGACGACGGTGCCGGAGGGCGAATATGTTACCGCGACAAAAGGCACAGGCGGTAGCGTTCCCTCCGACGGGAAAAAGCCACCGATGTTTTGGAGCGGATACTCGCCGGGCTGGGTTTGGGTTGATCATACGGATGCCTATGCTAAAAAGCATAGTTTCTTTCTCGGCTGGCCTTTTGGCAGCAACGACGGTCGGTCAGGCTGGGCCATTCATTGCTATGGCATGGTCGGCGTCGGCCGCAATCTGTCGCCTGACACCGGCAGCGGCGCCGAACTCTATACCGTCATCGGCCATGCGCCCCGGCATCTTGACCGCAATATCGCGCTGGTCGGCCGCGTCGTCGAGGGGATCGAGCATCTGTCGAGCCTGCCGCGCGGGACGGGCGCGCTGGGCTTTTACGAGGACGAAACCGAGCGTGTGCCGATCGCCTCGATCCGCCTCGCAACCGAGCTGCCGAAAGGCCACCAGCCGCGATTCGAATATCTGTCGACCGAGAGCGAGAGCTTTGCGAAATATGCCGATGCGCGCGCCAATCGCCGCGATCCCTTTTTCATAAAACCCGCGGGCGGCGCCGACGTCTGCAACATCCCTGTGCCGGTACGCCGGGTAGCGGCGAAGTAGGGCGACGGGTGGAATCCTTCACCGTCACGACGCCGCTGTGGCGCTGGCAATCGGCCACCTCGCCGGGGGCATGGCATTTCGTGACCATCGCGGGCGAGGCGGCCGACGGGATCCGTCTGGCGGCGATGGGCGGGCAATGGCTCGATGGGCGCGGGGGTTTCGGATCGGCCAAGGTGCGCGCCGCGATCGGCGATACGGTCTGGAATACCTCGGTCTTTCCGCACCGGGAAAGTGGCGGCTGGCTGCTTCCGGTCAAAGCCGCCGTTCGCAAGGCCGAAGGGCTCGCCGAGGGGGAGGCCGTGACCGTAACGGTCAGTCTTTAGGCGGCGCCTCGTTCCGCGCCCCGCGCGCCTGCGCCTTGCGCTTGCGCAGGTTTTCGCGCAGCGCTTCGGCGAGGCGGCGCTCGCGTTCCAGATCGGCGGGGGAGGGCGTCTTGCTCACCGATCCGCCCATGCCCGCGAAATCATCCGATCGTCAAGCCTCGCACCTTGACAGGCGAGGGGCGCCCCGCCATAGGCCGCGCCTGCCCCGTGCGCTTCTGTTCGCAGGTGGCCCGGTTGCTGCTGTAGCTCAGTGGTAGAGCGCGTCATTGGTAATGACGAGGTCGACAGTTCAATCCTGTCCAGCAGCACCATTTTTCCTGTAAAACCTGTTCGGCGATAGCGCCGGAATCCTGTTTCTTCTGCGTTTTGAGCGCGCCCTTTACGCGGCGTAAATAGCCTCGCCGTAAGGTGCGGCCTGTGAAAACCCCTCGACGAGGATATGGCAAGGTGCAGCGCCGACGAGCCGGGCGGGCACGCCAACGCGCGTCCGCGGCGCGGGTTTTCGTGCCCGCAGCGCTGCTGGGGGTTTTTGCCGGCCTCGCCTTCAATCTGCACATCGGAGGGCCACCGATGGTTCGGGCAGACGTGGGGGATGCCGCCGCATTCAGCTGCTCCAACCCGCTAGTGGTCGATGGCGACACGCTGCGTTGCGGCGCGACGCGGGTTCGCCTGGAAGGGATCGATGCGCCGGAAATGCCGGGGCATTGCCGCCGGGGACGCCGGTGCACTCCGGGCGATCCTTACGCCAGCTCCGATAATTTGCGACGACTTGTTTCTGGTCGCGCCATCGCTTGCCGACAGAAAGACACCGACAGATATGGCCGGATCGTGGCCACCTGCGCCGTTGGCGGCATCGACCTTTCGTGCGCGCAGATACGCAGCGACCACGCCGTTCGCCGATACGCGGCCGTGACTTGTTAGGCGCCCTTAAGCAGGATTGCCGCGACGCCGAGGATATCCGTCAACGATCAGATCCGCGCTGCGAGCAGCCAGTCATGGAACAGCTTGACCGCGGGTTGGCGCAGCGCGCGCGGGCGGCATACGAACCAATAGCTATAGGGGCTGTCGACATCGAAATCGAACAGGCGGACGAGGCGCGGATCGTGTGCATCGTCGAAATGATGGCCGTGCATGAAGGCGATCCCGATGCCCTGCGCCGCGGCTTCGAGCATGAGCGGGCCCGAATCGAAATAGTCGATCCCCGCGGGTTCGAGATAGGTCATGCCGATCGCCTTTTTCCATTCGGTGAAGGTTTCGGGCATTTCGCGGTGCAGAAGCACGGTCATGCGCTGCAACTGTTCGGGTACCGTGATCGGGCGGTCGCCGTCGGTCAGGTCGCGCGCCGCGATGGGGAATACCTTGTCCTGATCGAGCCGCGCCGCATACAGCGCGGGATCGATCGAACGCGCCAGCGCGATCGCCGCGTCGATGCCGTCGCCCAGCCGCGCTTCGGCATGCGACATGGTGTCGATGTCGATATGCAGTTCGGGATGCTGCCGCCGCAGTTCGGGCAGGCGCGGAAAAAGGCGCTGCTGCGCAAAGAGCGGCAGGACGTTGAGGTGGAGGCGCAGCGAGGCATCGGGGCTGCCCGCCTGCGCGATGACGGCGCGCAATTCTTCGAGGATCGGCGACAGTTGCGCCTGCAGCGTACGCCCGGCCTCGGTCAGGCTGAGTCCGTGATGATGACGGTTGAAGAGCGGGCGTCCGACGGCATGTTCGAGCGTCTGGATACGCCGCGACAAAGCGGGCATCGACAGGCCGAGCTCGATCGCCGCAGCCTTGACTGTGCCGCGACGGGCGACCTCGAGAAAGGCCTCCATACTGCTGAGGGGAGGAAGACGGGGCATATCGACCGGTGGTGATGACATGGGTGTAACGCAAGCGCCAGAATTTTGTGCGCTGCACTATGAAATCGTCCCGCGCCGGGGGTCGCAAATCGGGAACCGCTATCCTATCTTCGGCATTCTGACCATTTTGCGGGGAGACACGCCTTGGCCGAAGCGGCGACGAAAGAAAAACAGGTCAAATTGCAGGTTGCGAACGCCCGCGCCGAAGAAAGCGGGGGCGGGATCGCGCGCATCCCGCGCTCGGCGATGGTGGAGCTTGGCCTTAACGAAGGCGATATCGTCCAGATCAGCGGCAAGCGCGACACCGCGTCGCGTATCGTTGCGCCCTATGCCGAAGACGAAGGGCTGAACGTCATCCGCCTCGACGGCCTGCAGCGCGCCAATGCGGGGGCGGGGGCAGGCGACATGGTCGTGCTGAGCCGCGTCGAAACCCGCGCGGCGACGCGTGTGGTCTTTGCCCCTGCGCAAGAGAATCTGCGGCTCCAGGGCTCGGCAAATGCCTTGAAGCGCAGCTTTTTCGGGCGCCCGCTGGTTGCCGGCGATACGGTGGCGACCGCGGGGCAGCAGCGCCTGTCGGCCGGCGATATGCCGCCCCAACTGCGCCAGATGCTGAACGCTCCTGCCTATGCGCTGGCCGAGGTGCGGCTGCTCGTCGTGTCGGCGAGCCCCAAGGGCGTCGTGACCATCGACGAGAATACCGAGGTCGAGCTGCTGCCCGAATATCAGGAACCACAGGATGCGCGGCGCACCGATGTCACCTATGACGACCTTGGCGGCCTGGGCGAGACGATCGATCAGTTGCGCGAATACAGAGAAACAAATAATAGAATCCATCTTGGAAAAGAAACCAGAGTTGAAAATGTTGGAATCGTTATTGGATAAAAATGATATTTTTTTTGATGAAAATTTTTTCTTATATCTAGAAAACAACGATTTATGCCTAAGAGTTAATAGAACTGGAGG
>JBGTUD010000272.1:0-4313 GCA_041939405.1 Sphingopyxis sp.
GGCAAAGCGTTCGGCGCCCGCCCAGGCGATCAACGCGCCATTGTCGGTGCAAAGCCACAGCGGCGGCGCGACGAAAGCCTTGTCGAAGCGCGCGGCGAGATCGGTGAGCGCGGTGCGGATCGCGCCGTTCGCCGCAACGCCGCCCGCGACGACAAAGGCAGTGACGTCGCCGCAAGCGGCAAGCGCGATGCGGCTGCGGTCGACGAGACAGTCAACGACCGCCTGCTGAAACGATGCGGCGAGGTCGGCGACATCATGGTCGCCGCTCGCCGCCGCGCGCGCGACGGCGCTTTTGAGCCCGGCGAAGGAGAAATGCGGCTCGGCGCTGCCCACCAGCGGGCGCGGCAGCGGCACCGCGCGCGCGTCGCCCGTCGTTGCCACGCGTTCGACCGCGGGGCCGCCGGGATAGCCGAGGCCGAGCAGCTTTGCCGTCTTGTCGAACGCCTCGCCCGCCGCATCGTCGAGTGTCGTCGCAAGGCGGCGATAGTCGCCGACGCCGTTCACGCGCAGCAACTGGCAATGCCCCCCCGAAACGAGCAGCAGCAGATAGGGAAATTCGAGCGCCGGATCGGCGAGGCGCGGGCTGAGCGCGTGGCCTTCGAGATGATTGACCGCGATCAGCGGCTTGCCTGCGGCATGGGCGAGCGCCTTGCCCGTGACGAGCCCGACCATCACGCCGCCGATCAGCCCCGGCCCCGCGGTCGCCGCGACCGCATCGACGTCGGCGAGCGTGACGCCCGCATCGGCGAGCACGCCCTCGACGATCGGCGCGAGCCGGTCGACATGCGCGCGCGCGGCGATTTCGGGAACGACGCCGCCATAGGGACGGTGTTCGGCCTCCTGCCCCGCGACGCGGTGCGCAAGGATGCGCCGGTCGCTGTCGACAAGCGCTGCTGCGGTTTCGTCGCAGCTCGATTCCAGGCCGAGGATCAGGGTCATATTGTTGCGCGTCCTTTACCCGCCCCTTTATCGGAAGGGCAAGCCGCGCTAGCAGCGGCCGGATGACCCATCTTCCGACCCCGGATAAACCGCTCCGCATCGGCACCCGCGCCTCGCCGCTCGCGATGGCGCAGGCGCATATGGCGATGGCGGCGCTGATGGCGGCCCATGCGATCGAGGCCGCGGCGCTGGAAATCGTGCCGATGACCGCGACGGGCGACCGGATTCAGGACCGCGCGCTCGCCGAGGTCGGCGGCAAGGCGCTGTGGACCCGCGAACTCGACGCGGCGCTCGACGCGGGCGTCATCGACGTTGCGGTCCATTCGCTGAAAGACGTCGAAACGCTGCGCGACGCGCGCTTTTTCCTCGCCGCGATGCTCGAACGCGCCGACCCGCGCGACCGGCTGGTGGTGCGCGAGGGGATCGCGGCACAAACGATCGCCGAGCTGCCGCACGGCGCGCGGCTGGGGACGAGCAGCCCGCGCCGCGCCGCGCAGGTCCGGCGGCTGCGCCCCGACCTCGACGCGGTGCTGCTGCGCGGCAATGTCGCGACGCGGCTGGCGAAACTCGCGGCGGGGGACGCCGACGCGACGCTGCTTGCGGCGGCGGGGCTCGACCGGCTGGGGATGCACGACGTCGGCGCGGTGCAGGCGGCCGAGACGATGCTTCCCGCGGCGTCGCAGGGCGCAATCGGGATCGAATGCCGCGCCGACGACGCGCGAACCATCGCGCTGGTCGCCGCGGTCGACCATGCGCCGACGCATCGGGCGGTCGCCGCCGAGCGCGCCTTGCTCGCGGCGCTGGGGGGCGATTGCCGCTCGCCGGTTGCGGCCTATGCGCGGTGGCAGGCGGACGGCACGCTGCGCCTCGACGCCGAGATATTCTCCGAAGACGGCGCCGATCATGTCGCGGGGCATGTCATCGTCACCGACGCGGGCGTCGTCGAGGCGCTCGGGCGCCGCCTGCTCGCCGAGGCACCGCCCAGCGTGCGGCGGCTGTTCACTCCATGACAGGCGCGCCGCCGTTGATCGTCACGCGCCCCGAACCGGGCAATGCGGCGACGGTTGCGCGCGCGCGGGCCCTGGGATTCGATGTTCATGCGATGCCGCTCTTTGCGGCGCGGCCGCTCGAATGGACGGCGCCCGACGCCGGCGATTTCGACGCGCTGCTTGTGACCAGCGCGTCCGCGGCCCGGCTTGCCGGACCAAATATCGCCAAGCTCGCCGCGCTTCCCGCCTATGCCGTCGGGGCGGCGACGGCGGCGGCGTGCACCGCGGCAGGATTGACGGTGGCGATGACGGGGCGCGCCGATGCCAAATGGCTTCTTGACGAAATGACGTCGCCAAAAATCCAGCGAATCCTGTGGCTTTGCGGCCGCGAGCGAAGCGCGCTCGATGCCGGCGACGCGCGCGTCACCGCGCTGCCCTGTTACGCCGTCGATCCGGTCGATCCGCCGCCGGCATGGGAAAATTTGCTCGGCGCGCCGGCGATATTGCTCGCCCACTCGGCGCGCGCCGCCGCGCGGATTGCGGCGCTGGCGGGGCCAGATCGCGCGCATCTGTCGCTGGTCGCGATCAGTCCGGCGGTCGCGGCGGCGGCGGGCGAGGGCTGGCGCACCGCGGTGGCGGCGGCTCGGCCCGACGACGCTGCGATGTTGGCACAGGCGCGTGCTTTGTGGCACAAGGGCCCCCAATAGGGTCGTTCGAAAGAGACATATGGCAATCGACAATCTCGATACGCCCTCGCCGGTGGGCGAGGCAGCCCCCGCGCGGGGGCCATCGTTTCGAACCCTCGCCATCGGCGCGGTGCTGTTGCTGCTGATCGGCGTCGTCGGCGGGGGATGGGCATTCAATCGCTGGCTTGCCGACCCTGGCGCGCCCGCGGCGCAAGGCGAACCGGCGCCGGTGGCGGGCGCCGATCCGCTGCTGGTCGCACCGGGCGCGGTCAAGGCGGGTGAAGCGGGGGCGCCGCTGGTGGTCGCGCCGGTCGACGGCGCCAATGCGCTGGCGGCGCGCGTCGCCGAGCTGGAACAACGCCTGTCGCGCATCACGCTCCAGGCCGAATCGGCATCGGGCAATGCCTCGCGCGCCGAGGGGCTGCTCGTCGCCTTTGCGGTCCGCCGCGCGCTCGACCGCGGGCTGTCGCTCGGCTATCTCGACGCGCAGCTGCGGCTGCGGTTCGGCGACGATCAACCCAATGCGGTCAAGACGATCGTTGACACCTCGCGCGATCCGGTGACGCTCGAACAATTGCGCGCGCAGCTCGATGCGCTCGCGCCGCAGCTCGTCGGCCGCAGCCGCGACGCCGACGGCAGCCTGTGGACCGGGCTGCGCCGCGAGCTTGGCGAATTGTTCGTCGTCCGCGCGGCGGGTACGCAGTCCCCGCGCGCGTCCGAACGGCTCGACCGCGCGCGGCGCTATTTGACGGCCGGACAGGCCGACAAGGCGATCGCCGAGGTCGAGGCGATGCCCGGCGTCGATGTTGCGGGCGAATGGCTGATCGACGCGCGCCGCTATCACGAAGCGCGGCGTGCGCTTGACCTCATCGAGACGGCGGCGATATTGGAACCGCGCGACAGCCCGGCTGCCGCGATCGCGGCCAAGGCGGCCGACCCGACCCCATAGCGCGCATTCCCGGCAGGGTTGCCCGCCCTTTAGGAAAGCCCGTTTCATGGCCCTTGCCGATCCGCAGCGCGTCGAAGCGCTCGACCCGTTCGATCCGCTCCAGCTCGACGCCCAGCTGAGCGAAGAAGAGCGCATGATCCGCGATGCCGCGCGCGCCTATGCGACGGGCGAGCTGCTGCCGCGCGTGACATCGGCATTTCTCGACGAGCGGTTCGACCGCGAGATCATGTCCGAAATGGGCGCGCTCGGCCTGCTCGGCGCGACGATCGACCCCGAATATGGCGGCGCGGGGCTCAATTATGTGAGCTATGGGTTGATCGCGCGCGAGGTCGAGCGGATCGATTCGGGCTATCGGTCGGCCTGTTCGGTGCAGTCGAGCCTCGTGATCCACCCGATCAACGCCTATGGCAGCGAGGAACAGAAGCGCAAGTTCCTGCCCGGGCTCACCGCGGGCGAGCTTGTCGGCTGTTTCGGCCTCACCGAACCCGATGCGGGCAGCGATCCCGCGGGCATGCGCACGCGCGCCGAAAAGATCGCGGGCGGCTACCGCCTCAAGGGCGCAAAGATGTGGATCACCAATTCGCCGATTGCCGACGTCTTTGTCGTGTGGGCGAAGTCCGACGCGCACGACGGCGCGATCCGCGGGTTCCTGCTTGAAAAGGGGATGAAAGGCCTGTCGGCTCAGCCCATACGCCGTCACCTGTTTGCAGACCGGATTGGGCGTTATCATTCTTCTCCCGTTCGTCCGTT
>JBGTUD010000273.1:0-4302 GCA_041939405.1 Sphingopyxis sp.
GACATAGGCGAAGAAGATCGACGCCGCGGCGCCGACCGCACCGAGCCCCGCCATCTGGCCGAACCAGCCGTTCGGCATGAACGGGTCGAAATTCTGGCCCTTCATCATCGGCAGCGTGAGCACGATAAAGAGGGTGAGTGCGGTGACCTTGATGACCACGAGCACGGCATTGACGCGCGCGCTTTCGGTCGTTCCGATCATCAAGAGCCAGGTCACGAGCAGCGCGATCACCAGCGCGGGCAGGTTGACGACGCCGCCCGCATAGGGGCCGACCGTCAGCTCCATCGGCAGGTTTATCCCCGCATTCGCCAATAGCCCGACGAAATAGCCCGACCAGCCGACCGACACCGCCGAGGCGGCGACCGCATATTCGAGGATCAATGCCCAGCCCACGGTCCAGGCGAGCAGCTCGCCCATCCCGGCATAGGTATAGGTATAGGCGCTCCCCGAAACGGGCACCATCGACGCGAGTTCGGAATAGCAGAGCGCTGCGACGACGCAGACGAGCCCCGCGATCACGAAGCTCCACATCATGCCCGGCCCCGCCTTTTGCGCGGCTTCGGCCGTCAGCACGAAAATGCCGGTGCCGATGATGGCGCCGATACCAAGCATGGTGAGCTGGAACGCACCGAGCGATCGGTGCAGCGACTTTTTCTCGGCAGTGGCCAAGATGGCGTCGAGCGGTTTGACGCGACCAAATATCATGTAATAGTCCCCTTTGGGGCCCGGCGCGGGCCTCTCCTGGCGGGGCAGACTAACCGCTCCGCACGTCAGCGCAACTTAATTTCAGACATGTGACACGCAGTTCATCGTACGGTGAAGCGTATGCGGTCGATCGTCCGCCCGCCGGGGTCGACAAGCGCGAGCATGTGGCTGCCGGGGCGCGGCATGATCTGTGCGCCCGCATCGGCGTCGCCGAGGGGTTTTTTGTCGAGAAGCAGACGGTATCCCGCGACCGATCCGCTGACGGTGACCGCCAGCCGCTGACGGTCCAGCGGAATGTCGGGATCGAGCGCATAGACGCTGCCGCTGACCGGGCTGGTGATTCGCGGGCGGCGCGCGAGTGCGGGCGCGGCGGCCATTTCACTTTGCGCGGTGCCGCGAACAAAATATTCGCGGCGCGGCGGCTCGCGGGTCCCGGGCAGGTTGATCCGCCGCGCCTCGACGCCCTTGGGCATGGCGGGCGCCTTGCCGGGATTGCCCGCGTGGAGCGCGAGCATCACGTCGCGCCACACGGGTGCGGCGCCCGACGTGCCCGACACGGCCCGCATCGAATCGCCCTCCAGATTGCCGATCCACACCGCGACGGTGAAGCGGTCCGACCAGCCGATGCACCAGTTGTCGCGCATACCCTTTGACGTGCCCGTCTTGGCCGCCGCCCAGAAGGGAAGGCGGAGCGCGCTGTCGGCGCCGAAAGCATCGGCGCGCGCGGACGCGTCGGCGAGAATGTCGCCGACGATGAAGGCGGCGGCGGGGCTTACGACCTGCCGCGCGCGCTCTGTCCTTTCGCCGCGCATGAAACGGACGGGGGCGTGGCGGCCCTGATTGGCCAGGGTGCGGAACGCATTGGCCTGTTCGACCAGCGACACCTCGGCCGATCCGAGCGCGAGGCTGAAGCCATAATATTCGCCGTCTTCGACGAGGCCGCGATAGCCGAGCGCCCACAGGCGATCGCGGAATTGCTGGACGTCGTCGATGACGAGCGCGCGGACCGCGGGCACGTTGAGCGAGGCGGCGAGCGCGTGGCGCACGCTGACCGGCCCCTTGAAGCTGCGATCGTAGTTTTTGGGGACATAGAGACCGGAAGCCGTGTCGAGCTGGACCGGGCTGTCGTCGAGGATCGACGCGGCGGTAAGCCAGCCATGTTCGATCACCTGCGCATAGAGATGCGGTTTGAGCGTCGATCCCGCCTGCCGCCGCGCGTTGGCGCCGTCGACCGACGCCGCGGTCGATTTAAGACCCACGCCGCCGACATAGGCCAATATGTCGCCACTTTCATTGTCGAGCACGACGACCGCGCCGTCGCGCACCCGATCCGAACCCAGCCCGGCAAGCTGACGGCGCAGCGCGACGATCGCCGCGCTCTGGATGCGGCGGTCGATCGTGGTGGTGACGCGCTTGCCGGGCTTGTCGAGCAGGCGCACGGCGAGGTGGGGCGCCAAGCCGGGGTCGGCGCGCGCGGCGTGTTCGCCCGCAACAAGCGTCGCGGCGGCGGCGCGGATCGCCGCGCAATCGCTTGTTGCCGCGATGCGGCACGCGCGTCGGGCGAGCGCGTCGATACCCGCGCCGGGGTTGGGCAGAAGTCCGGCGAAAAGTGCGGCGTCGGCGCGGTTCATTTGGGCGGGCGCCTTGCCGAACAGGCTCGCCGCACCCGCGCCGATCCCCTGCGCTTCGCCGCGCAGGGGTACGAGATTCAGATAGGCTTCGAGCATCTGTTCGTGCGTCCAGGCGTCGGCGAGGTGCTGCGCGGCGCGCATCTGGCGCAGCTTGGCGCGCCAGTCGCGCTGCCCCGGCTGAGCGAGGCCGGGGTCGAGAAATGCGGCGAGCTGCATCGCGAGTGTCGAGGCGCCGCGCGAGCTGTTGCCGCTTTCGCGCGTCAGCCGCGCGCGGATCGCACTTCCCACCGCGAGCCAGTCGACGCCGCCGTGCGACCAGAAGCGGCGGTCCTCCGCGCGCACGACGGCGGTACGGACGGCAGGGCTGATGTCCTTTAGCGGCACCCACGCGAGGCGGCGGCGCTGAAAGTCCACGCGCTCGCTGTCGAGCAGGCGGCCGTCGCGGTCGTAGAGCCATGCCTCGCTGGGCTGCCAGTTGGCGCGGACCGCGGCGAAGGCGGGCATCGCGGGAGGCTGGGTGAGCAGGTGCGCGATGGTGGTGAGGATGAGCGCGGCGAGGGCGAGCCATGCGAAGGCGTCGAACCAGCGGCGGCGCGTTGGAGAACGACTATCCACCATCCGTCATCCCGGCGAAGGCCGGGATCTCATCGTGGCGTTTGGATACACCGGCGAGATCCCGGCCTTCGCCGGGATGACGATCCAATTGGGGGTAGTCATGTCGCCAATCACCTCGTCATTGCGAGCGGAGCGAAGCAATCCAGGGTGCGACAAACCGCTCTGGATTGCTTCGCTTCGCTCGCAATGACGGAGACGGCGTGGGGCGGGAGTAGGCATCACGACCCCACATTCGCCAAGGTGATCGGCGTGTTCGGCCACTGACCGCGGATGGCGGGCGAATACATCGCCTCGACGCGCGTGGGCGGCAGGGTGAAGCGGCCCGAGCCATTGAGGCGCACGACATATTCGACGGCGTGCGTGCCCGCGGGCATCCAGCCGAAATAGCCGCGCCAGCTGTCCTTGCCGCGTTCGACATAGCTCGGCTGCGCGCCCGATCCGCCCGCCTGCGCCCCCAGCATTTCGGACTGCCCGCCGAGGTTGCCGACGATCGTGGCGCCGGGCGCGATGGGATCGTTCACCACCACCCACGTCCGGCCCGCCGCCGCGACGACCTCGATCCGCACCTTGATAACGTCGCCGCGCGTCAGCCGGTCCTTGTTCGCGGCCTTGACGACGCTGACCGAGCGCTTGATCCGGTAGCCCGCGTTCAGCGGTTCCTTCAAAGGCACTGCGGCCTTCACGCTGACGGTCGCCCAGGGCGTGCCGCTGCCCTGATGGTTGAGGCTCATTGTCGCGGCGTTGAGCGCGACGCGGAGCGGCGAGGGGGCTTCGACCGGAAGCGGCCAGCTTTGCGCGGCCGTCTCGCCCGCGAGGCCGATGGTGGTGACGCCGGTGATGGCGCTCGCCGGATACAGCTCGGCAAAGCGGCGGACGGTAACGGCGCCCCACGCATTTGCGGGGGTCGTGTCCCAATGCCCCTTGCGCTGGCGCTGCGCGACGCCGACCATCAGCTTGCCCGCGTCATCTTCCCAGCCCTCGCGGCCGAGCACGGCTTCGAGCGTCTTGATCGCCATTTCATCGCCGCTGACCATCATCCACCACGGCGCGCGCGCGTCGTCGACAAGATCCAGGCGCGTACCTTCATAGACGAGGCGCTTGCGAAGCTCCGCCTCGGCTGCGGTGCGCAGCGCGGCGGCATTTCGCACACCCGGCGTCCGCTCGATCGCGACGAGCCAGTCGGCGAGCGTACCCGTCGCCATTTCACCGGGCGCCATGTCGATTGCGGCGACGAGGCGCGCGTTCGACGCATCGGCGCGTGCGAGCGCGGCGAGCGCGGCAATGCGGACGGGACGAATATCCCACGGGCCATAGCCGCGGCGCGTCAGTCGCCCTTCGACCACCGCTTGCA
>JBGTUD010000274.1:0-4287 GCA_041939405.1 Sphingopyxis sp.
ACAGTACATGCAGCGCACGAACCAGTTCTTCCCCACGCATCTCGGCGCGAAAGGTGCAGCCGACGCCGCAATAGGCGCAGGTCGTCACCACCGCCTTGTCGGGGGTGCCGACCTCGACGACCTTTTTCTCGATCAACGTGGCGGTCGGACACGCCTGGACGCACGCGCCGCACGAGACGCATTCGGAGGCAAGGAAATCCTCATTCTGGCTCGGGCTGACCTTGCTATCGAACCCGCGCCCTTCCATCGTCAGCGCGAAGGTGCCTTGCACCTCGTCGCACGCGCGGATGCAGCGCGAACAAGCGATGCATTTCGAAGGGTCGAAATCGAAATAGGGGTTCGACTGGTCCTTGGGCTGGCCCATGTTGGTCGCGCCGTCATAGCCGTAGCGCACATCGCGCAGGCCCACCGCGCCCGCCTGCTCCTGAAGTTCGCAGTCGCCATTGGCCGCGCAGGTCAGGCAGTCGAGCGGGTGGTCGGAGATATAGAGCTCCATCACCCCCTTGCGCAGCTGTTTCAACCGCTCGGTCTGCGTGCGAACGACCATGGCCTCGGCGATTGGCGTCGTGCAACTTGCAGGATAGCCCGCCCGGCCCTCGATCTCGACAAGGCAGAGTCGGCACGAGCCGAAGCTTGCAAGATTGTCGCTCGCGCAAAGCTTAGGAATGGCGGTGCCGATCAGCGAAGCGGCGCGCATGATCGACGTGCCTTCGGGAAGCGACACCGTCTCGCCATCGATGGTAAGCGTGACGTTCCTTCCGCCCGCAAGCGCCGGCGGGGTGCCATGATCGGTTTCGCGGGTGAAGCCCATGCGATTACTCCGCTGCTTCGACGACCGGCGCCGCGGCGCCGAAATCCTCGGGAAAATGATCGAGTGCGCTCAGCACCGGATAGGGAGTGAAGCCGCCCAGCGCGCACAGCGAGCCGAATTTCATCGTATCGCAAAGGTCGCGAAGCAGCTGCGTTTGCGCCTTCAGCCCGACATCGATGCGGTCGGGGCTTCGCGAATGGAGCGCTTTGGCAAGGGCGCTGCGATCGTCCTTGAAGGGGGCAGGCGCGGTGGAGCGCGCTGCGATGATCCGGTGCATGATCTCGACGCCGCGCGTCGACCCGATACGGCAGGGGGTGCATTTGCCGCAGCTCTCGACCGCGCAAAATTCCATCGCAAAGCGCGCCATCTGCGCCATGTCGACGCTGTCGTCGAAGACGGTGATGCCGGCATGGCCGATGAGCCCGCCCGCTTGCGCGAAGGCTTCATAGTCGAAGGGCAGGTCGAACATCGACGGCGGGAAATAGGCGCCCAGGGGTCCGCCGACCTGAACCGCGCGCACGGGCCGGCCGCTCTCGGTTCCGCCGCCGATGTCGTTGACGAGCTCGCCGAGCGTGATGCCGAAGGCGACTTCGAAAAGGCCGCCATGCCGGACATTGCCCGCGAGCTGTACGGGCATGGTGCCGCGCGAACGACCGAAACCGACGTCGGCATAGGCCTTTGCGCCCTCGGCGAGGATGAAGGGTACGGCAGCGAGGCTCAGTACATTGTTGATCACCGTCGGCTTGCCGAAGAGCCCGGCGAGCGCGGGAAGCGGCGGCTTTGCGCGCACCTCGCCACGCTTGCCCTCGATGCTGTCGAGCAAGGCTGTCTCTTCGCCGCATACATAGGCGCCCGCGCCGACGCGCACCTCGAGCGTGAAGGGAGCGATCTTGGGTGCCGCCAGCGCGATCGCGGCGCGCATCGTATGACAAGCGAAAGGATATTCGCTCCGGATATAGATATAGCCGTGAGAAGCGCCGACACCGTGCGCCGCGATCGCCATGCCCTCGATGAGGCAAAATGGATCGCCCTCCATGAGCATGCGATCGGCGAAGGTTCCGCTGTCACCTTCATCGGCGTTGCAGACGATATATTTGGTCGCGCCCGGGGCATCGAGCACCGTCTGCCATTTGATGCCGGTCGGAAAGCCCGCCCCGCCGCGCCCGCGAAGCCCGCTGTCCTTGACGATGTCGACGACCTGGCGCGGTGTCTGCGCGCGTGCGGCGTCGAGCCCGCGCCAGCCGCCGTGCGCTGCATAATCCTCAAGATCCAAGGGATCGACGATGCCGCAGCGCGCGAAGGTGAAGCGTTGCTGAGCGGCGAAGAAGGGAAGGGCGTCGACATTGCCGAGACGATGCGCGTGCGTGCCGGCGAGAACCGCCTCGACGTCGCAGGGTGTGACGGGCCCGAACCCGATCCGGCCCTCGTCGGTTTCGACTTCGACGAGCGGTTCGATCCCGAAAAGCCCGCGCGAACCGGTGCGAACGACATCACACCCGGCAGCAACAAAGGCGCGCGCGAGATCGTCGGCGCCGAGCGCGACCGACGCCATGTCGCGGCTGATGAAGACGCGCCTCATGCTTCGATTCCAGCGGCGATGCGCGCGAGCGCCGCCTCGTCGAGGCGCGCCACCGGATGTCCATCGACCAGGGCATTGGGGCCGACAGCGCAGAGGCCGAGGCAATAGACGGGCTCAAGGGTGACGCGGCCATCGCGGCTCGCGCTTCCCATCGCCGCGCCGAATATGCGCTCGGCGGCCCGCTCTATGGCGGCCCCGCCGCGTGCCTGACAGCTCTCGGCGCGGCAGAGTTTGACGACGTGCCGGCCCGCCGGCTTCCGTCGAAAATCATGATAGAAGGTCAGTACGCCATGAACGTCGGCGCGCGAGAGATTGAGGGCTGCGGCGATTGCCGGAACCACCGCGTCATCGATATAGCCTATCTTTTCCTGAGCATGATGGAGGAGCGGCAGAAGCCGGTCGCGGCCTCCCGGATGTGCCGCGATCCACTGCTCGACCAGCTCTCCTGCCTCGCTATTGTCCATTTATTGCGGCACCTCTTCTCGGCCTCGATGCCGATTCGGGGGCGCCGCGTCAAATCGACTTGTGCCATCTTTGATAGAGAATTTCTATCAAGTTGCTTTTTCGGTACCCGAAAGGCTCAAATTCCGTGCCACGGAGAGCACGGCCTGAGCGAGGGGGCTCATCGGCGTACGGTCCGAGACGATGACGCCGATGCGGTTTGGTTCGTCAATTTGCGGAAGCGGCGCGGTCTTTGCCCAGGCGAGGCCGTCGAGCAACATCGCATGGCTATCGGGCATGACGGTGCAAAGGCGGCCCTGCCTGACGATCGCCAGCAATGCGACATAGCTGTCGGCCGTCACAATCGGGCGAAGCGCCAGCCCGAGTGCAGCCACGCGTGCGTCGAGGATTCGCCGGTTCTGCATACCCTGGTGGAGGAGGCACAGGGGAAGGCCAGCCAGTGCGGCCCAGTCCGGTGCGTCGGGGATGGCAATCCCCCCGCGTGCGGAGATCAGAATGCTTCGCTCCGAGTAAAGCGGGACCGCGAGCGCGTGCGCGGGCGGCTCGAAGTCGAGATAGGTGACCCCGGCATCGAGTTCGAAGGCGGCAAGCCCGTGCTCGATCTGCCGCGAGGTAAGCGCGCGCAATTGCACATTGAGCCCCGGGGCATGGTGCCGAATGGCTTCGACGAGCACGCCCGTCGCGGGCATCGATGCCGGAATGGCGCCAAGGCGCAGCTCGCCCTTCAAAGGACCGCGAACCGTCCCGGCGACCTGGCCAAGGGCTTCGGCTGCGGCGACCAGCTGCTGCGCCCAGGGAAGGATGGCCTCGCCCTCGGGTGTGAGGCCGCCATATTTGCGGTCGCGCTCGATGAGGCGCTTGCCAAGTTGCTCCTCGAGCATCGCGATGCCCGCCGAGAGCGTGGGCTGCGAGACATGGCACGCCGCAGCGGCGCGGCCGAAATGACGCTCGCGGTGAAGCGCAAGAAAATATTCGACGAGGCGCGTCTGCATCGCGCTGCGATAGCATCAATTTGTCGAATCGCACGAGTTATCCTGTCCGCCGATTGTCCCAGGATAGCAATAGTATCTTGCGCAATTGATGTATTAAGCCAAGTGGGGAATGATGCTATTGGAGTTGCGAGACTGTGAGGAGACCACCCCATGAAGACCCGCGCCGCCGTTGCGTTCGAAGCGAAGAAGCCGCTGGAGATCGTCGAACTCGACCTTCCACGCCGCCTCGAAGCACAGGCAGATGTACTTGATCGGGTAGACCAGGATCGCGGCCGGCAGCTTGAGAGCGACGCCCCAGATGTCGTCCGGGATGTTGTCGTAAATCGCCATCGCCGGCCAGTTGAAGGCCAATGCCGCTGCGGTGCCGCTGATCTATGCGCTGCCCATCGTCACCGTCATCATCTGCGCCATGGTGCTGCAAGGCTGGATCCGCCTCTCCCCGC
>JBGTUD010000275.1:0-4286 GCA_041939405.1 Sphingopyxis sp.
CGCGGAACAGCCCGCGGAGCCGGAGTCTGACGGGGCCGGATCGCCTTCGCCCGCCGACGCCGACTCCGCCGGCATCCCCGAGCCGGAGCCTGCGGCGGCCGATGCCGAGACGGAGCCTCCGGCCGAGCCGGAGCCCGCCACCGATGCCGAGCCCGCCACCTTCGGAACGCTGCAGGAGGACCACGCCGACAAGGGCGAGGACAACCATCAGGTGAATGACGATGAGCACTGTCTGCATGATTCAATCCGGATTGTTCTATCGCGCAGCACTGTATTTGTGCCGCAGCGGACGCGGCTCATTACACGGCTTTTCCGCGCATTCCAACCCATATGGGATGGAATGGCCCAGCAAAAAAGACGGCATCGGCAAATTTGCGCGGCTAGAAAGACCGGTAGGCCTCGGCAATGCCCAGGAAATCGGAAGCCTTGAGGCTGGCTCCGCCGACCAGCGCGCCGTCGACATCGCCGGCGCCGAGCAGTTCGGCGGCATTGTCCCCGTTGACCGAACCGCCATAGAGGATGCGCATCGCCCGTGCCGCGTCGCCGAAGCGTTCGGCCAGTGCCCCGCGGATCGCGCCGTGCATTGCGGCGACGTCGCCGATCGTCGGGACCAGCCCGGTGCCGATCGCCCAGATGGGTTCATAGGCGATGGCCAGGCGTTGCGGGTCAAAGCTTTCGGGCACGGACCCCGCGACCTGCGCCAGCACAAAATCGATCGCGCCGCCCGATTCGCGGACTGCAAGCGGTTCGCCGACGCAAAGGATCACCGACAGGCCCGCGGAAAGTCCCGCCTCCGCCTTCGCGCACACATCGGCGTCGCTTTCGCCGAAGCCTTCGCGCCGTTCGCTGTGGCCGACGATGACGAGCGAAGCGCCAGCGTCGACGAGCATCGGCGCGGCGACCGATCCGGTGAAGGCCCCCGATGCCGCGCCGTGGCAATCCTGTCCGCCCACGGCCTTGCCGGGTGCCGCCGCGACCATCGCGCCGATCAGCGTGAAGGGCGGGCAGATCGCGACATCGACGCTCGAATGGCTATCGGCGGCGGCAAAAATCGCCCGCGCTTCGCCGAGCGCGTCCGACAGCCCGTTCATTTTCCAATTGCCGACCACATATTTGCGCCGCGCCATCGTCCCGTCTCTCCCGTCCGTTCGAACACCTGTGTCCTGCCCCTAGCGGCGAAGGGCGCGGCGAGGCAAGCCGGGCGGCGCCGAAAGCAGCTTTCGCGCCTTGATGCCGCGGCATCGCGCCTCTAAAGCAGCGCGATCGCGCGTGATCGCGCCCTGCCGGAAAGACTATCTGTTCCATGATTACCGCCATTCGCGCCCTTTTTTCCTCGACGATCGGCAAATTCATCGCCCTGGCTTTCGTCGTCCTCGTCGGCGTTGCCTTTGCCCTGAGCGACGTGACCGGCAATTCGACCTTTGGCGGTATCGGCGGTGCCAATGTTGCCAAGGTCGGCAGCGAAGAGATCGGCGTCGGCGAACTGCGCGACCGCGTGCGCCAGGCCTATGACCAGGCACGCCGCGACCAGCCGGGGCTGACGATGACGGCGTTTGTCGAAGGCGGCGGGCTCGATCAGGTGCTTGGGCAGCTCATCGACGGACTCGCCTTCGACCAATATGCAACCGAGCTGGGCTTCGGCGTCAGCAAGCGGCTGATCGACGGCCGCATCGCCGACCTGCCCGCTTTTGCAGGCGTGTCGGGGCGATTCGACCAGACGGTGTTTGAAAATTTCCTGCGCCAGAACGGGATCAGCGAAGCACAGCTTCGCCGCGACCTGCGGCAGCAGCTTCTGCTCGAGCAGCTGGCGGCGCCCATTGCGCAGATGCCGCAGATCGCGACCGCTATGGCCGAACCCTATGCCGCGCTGCTACTCGAACAACGGCGCGGGCAGGCGACCTTCATCCCGTCCAGCCCCTTTGCGCCCAAGGGCGATCCGGGCGACGCGGCGCTGCGCCAGTTCCTGACGCAGAACGCCGCGAAATTCACCGTGCCCGAACGCCGCGTGATCCAATATGCGACGTTCGACCGGGCTTCGGTGCCCGTCCCGGCCGTCACCGACGCCGAGATTGCCGAGGTCTACAAGAAAAATGCCGCGCAATATGCCGCGAGCGAAACGCGCCGTTTTGCGCAGGTCATCCTTCCCGATCAGGCGGCCGCGAACGCCTTGGCGGCGAAAGTGCGCGGCGGGACGTCGATCGCCGCGGCCGCTGCGGCGGCGGGGCTTTCAGCCTCGACCACCGGCGACCTGACCGAGACCGCCTATGCCTCGACGGCCAGCGCTGCGGCCGCAAAAGCGGCCTTTGCGGCAAAGCGCGGCGAGGTGGTCGGGCCGGTGCAGACCGGCCTCGGCTGGGCCGTCGCGCGGGTCGAGGATGTCACGGCGCGCCCGGCGCGAAGCCTGGCGCAAGCCAGCGACGAGATCCGCGTCGAGCTCGCCAAGAACAAGGCGAACGAGGCGATCGTCGATTATTACAACGCGATTCAGGACGCGGTGAACGGTGGGGCGTCGGTCGAGGAGGTCGCCGCCGATCGCAAGCTGACGCTGGTTGAAACTCCTGCGATCCTGCCGAGCGGGCGCGCGCCGGGGCAGCCGGGCTTTGCTCCCGCGCCCGAACTCGCGCCGGTCGTGGCCCAGGCCTTTCAGGTCGGCGGCGAAGGCGAGGGACAGATCGCCACGATCGTCGAGAACGAGAAATTCGCGGTCTTTGCAGTAAAGTCGATCATCGCGGCGGCGCCGCCGCCCTTTGCCCAGATTCGCGGCGACCTTTTGAACGAATGGCGGTTTGCCGAGGCGCAGAAGGTCGCGCGCGACAAGGCCCGCACGATCGTCAAGGCGGTCGAGGGGGGCAAGAGCCTGACCGAAGCCGTCGCGGCCGCGGGGCCGAATATCGGCAGTGTGCAAGCGATCGGCGGCCGCCGCGCCGAACTCGGCGCTAATGGCGAACGCGTCCCGCCCGAACTCGCGCTGCTCTTTTCGATGGCGGAAGGCAGCGTCAAGACGCTCGAAATCCCCGGCAATCGCGGCTGGATGGTGATCGCGCTCAGCGAAGTGCAGCGCCCCGATCCCAAGGCGATCGAGCCCGAGCGCGTTGCCGCCATCGCACGGCCGCTCGCTCCTGCTTTCGGCAACGAGCTGGTCGAGCAGCTGGCCGCCGAAGCCAAGCGCCGCGCCGGGGTGACGATCAACAAGGAGCTGGTCGACCAGTTGCGCCGCGAATTGACCGGCACCGCGCCGGTTGCCGAATAAGCCGTGAGCCTGGAAGGCAGGGCCGCCGCGCTCGAAGCGCTGGCCGCAGGGCGCGGCGCCGCGGTGTGGCAGCGACTGATCGCCGATGTCGAAACGCCGGTATCGGCTGCGCTCAAGCTCATCGAGCCGGGGCGCGGCGACTGGGTACTCGAATCGGTCGAAAGCGGCGAGACGCGCGGGCGTTACAGCCTGATCGGGCTCGATCCCGACCTGATGTTCGAGGTGCGCGGCGATACCGCGCGGATCAACCGCAACTGGCGCCGCGACCGCGAGGCCTTTGCGTCGCTGGAGTCCGGCGCGCTACAGGCACTGCGCGATCTGGTCGCCGAATGCCGTTTTGACGTGCCGGGCGCGCTGCCCAAGGCGCTCGCGACGCTTGTGGGCTTTTTCGCCTATGAAACCATCGGGTTGGTCGAACGCATTCCGCGCGCACCGGGGGCGGGGCTAGGCCTGCCAGACATGATCTTCGTGCGCCCGACCACGATCCTCGTGTTTGACCGGCTGGCCGACGAACTGTTCCTGATCGCGCCGATCTGGCCCGATCCAAATGGGGCAATCGACCGCATGATCGACGCGGCCGAAGAGCGGCTCGACAGCATCGCCGCGCGTCTGTCGAGCGCCAGCGCGCACGCCGATCGCGCGGTCACGGCCGTACCGCCCGACAGCATCGCCGCGACCCCCGCGACCCCGCCCGATCGCTTCGCGGCGATGGTGGCATCGGCCAAGGACTATATTGCGGCGGGCGATATTTTTCAGGTCGTGCTGTCGCAGCGCTTTTCGACCCCGTTCGACCTGCCGCCCTTTGACCTTTACCGTGCGCTTCGCCGCGTCAATCCGTCGCCTTTCCTCTATTTCCTCGACTTGCCCGGGTTCGCGCTGATCGGTTCGTCGCCCGAGATATTGGTGCGCGTCCGCGACGGAGAGATCACCATCCGCCCGATCGCGGGTACGCGCCCGCGCGGGCGCACCAGCGCCGAAGATGCCGAGCACCGCGAATCGCTGCTCGCCGATCCCAAGGAGCGCGCCGAACATCTGA
>JBGTUD010000276.1:0-4282 GCA_041939405.1 Sphingopyxis sp.
GATCAGGCGCTTTACCGCAAAAATGGTGTTTTCGGGGTTGGTGACGGCCTGGCGCTTCGCCGGCTGGCCGATCAACCGCTCGCCGTCCTTGGCAAAGGCGACGATCGAGGGCGTCGTGCGCGTGCCTTCGACATTTTCGATAACCTTGGGCTTGCCGCCTTCCATCACCGCGACGCAGCTGTTCGTGGTGCCGAGGTCGATCCCGATCACTTTGGCCATTTATACTCGTCCTTGTTGCTTCTGCGGCGCCCTGAAAAGGCACGCCATCCATGGGTTCATGGGCGCGATATAGGTGCGCTAATCCTTGGCACAAGGGCTTTGAAGGCTTATCGGGGGGACGAAAATGCCGCGCTTTTACGGAGTCCTCCCGAAATGAAACCCTTTGCTTTTGCCGCCCTCGCCGCCGCCTCGCTCAGCCTTGCAGGCTGCGGCGAAAATCTGGGCGCGGGGCAGCAGCTCAACGTCGTCAGCGGCCATATCGTGATGGGCGCGACCCCCGATCGCCCCGCGGTCGGCTATTTCCGCGTCGAGGGCGGGCCGCGCGATGTCGAGCTGGTCGCCGTGACCGCCGACCTTGCGCAGCGCGTCGAGATGCATGAAACGGTACGCGAAAACAATATGATGGTGATGAAGCCGCTCGAACGCGCGGCGGTGCCCGCAAAGGGCGAACTCGTCTTCAAGCAGGGCGGCAAGCATCTGATGATCTGGGGCATCAACGGCGCTGCGGTGCGCGCGGGCAAGCTGCCGATGGCGTTTGTTTTCACCAACAACAATAATGAACGCATCCTCTTCGACATGGTTATCAAACAGCCGGCGGGCGATGCCGGCGGCGAAGCGGCGATGGACCATGGCGCGATGGGGCATGGTTCGATGGAAAGTACGGAGAAAGCCGGCGAAGCGGCGGCGACGAAGTAAAGGACGATGACTGCCCCGTCGTCATTGCGAGCGAAGCGAAGCAATCTACAGTTCTCGGCGTTCCATCACGGCCGCGTGCTGGAGATTGCCGCGTCGCTTCGCTCCTCGCAATGACGGCAGGGTGATGCCGCGTCCGTCACGCCCTCTGACTCCCGGCGAGATCGCGCTCGCCCGGTCGGTATTCGGCGACGCGATCGCCTATGACCGTGTGCGCGTGAACCACCATAAATGGGCGTTTTTCCAGCCGCGCCACATCGTGATGGCGCCGATGGGGCATTTGCATTTCAACCCGCACGGCGACCTTTATTGCGAGGATTTCAGCGCCGCGCCGCAGCGCCTGCAAGGCCTGTTCATTCACGAAATGGTGCATGTATGGCAGGCGCAGACGCGCGGCCGCTGGTATCTGGTGCTGATGCGCCATCCCTTCGCGACCTATCACTACAGCCTCAAACCCGGCTGGCCGCTCGCTCGCTATGGGCTGGAGCAGCAGGCCGAAATCGTGCGCCATTACTGGCTGCTGACGCAGGGGGTGACGATCGGCGGCGCGCCGGGGGTGGATGCCTATCGCGCGATTCTGCCGTTCTGGGGTGGCGCCGCCGGGTGAGGTCCCGAACCGGCCGGTAGCTCCCGATCCTCCCTGCGGCGAAGCCGTGGGGAGGGGGACCGCCAAAGGCGGTGGAGGGGCGGCGAGCGGTGAGCGAGCGCTGCGCGCTAGCCAGCCCCTCCCTCAGCCCTGCGGGCTGCCACCTCCCCATCGCTGCGCGACAGGGAGGAGCTTGGGGCTGCTTCCCGCCCCGATGGCGACACGCCACAGCCTGCTACTTACCCCCTAGCCAACGCCTCTCCGTTCGTTCTATGTTCCTGCCATGGACGCACTCTTGCTCGCTGTCGCCTTTGTCGCCCTTGCCATCGGCGGCCTGATCGGCTGGCTTTTCGCGGCCCGCCAGTCGGGGGGACTCAAGGCCGAGCGTGACGGGCTGGCGGAGCGCTTCAGGGCGGCGGTGACGGACCTGGCCGCCGAAGCCGAGGCGCGCAAGGCGGCGGACATTCAGCTCGCGGCGCTGCTCGCCGAGCAAAAGGCGCGCGACGCCGCGCATGATGCGCAGATCGCGCAGCTCAGGGATGCCCAAGCGGCCTTGACCGCGCAATTCCGCGAGGTCGGGCAGGCGATGCTCGGCGAGGCGCAGAAGAGCTTTCTCGAACGCGCCGAGGCGCGTTTTCGGCAGAGCGAGGAAAGCGCCGGGCAAAATCTGAAAGCGCTGCTCCAGCCGGTCCACGAGCGGCTGGAGAAATATGAGAAGGAAGTGAAGAAGGTCGAAACCGAGCGCCAGAGTGCGTTCGGCCTGCTTCACGGGCAGATCGAATCGATGCGCGCGCAGAGCGAGCGCGTGTCGAGCGAGGCGGCAAAGCTCGTCAATGCGCTGCGCAACGCGCCAAAGGCGCGCGGCCGCTGGGGCGAACAACAGCTTAAGAATGTCCTCGAAAGCTGCGGCCTGTCCGAACATGCCGATTTCCAGACCGAGGTGAGCGTCGATGGCGGAGAAGCGGGGCGGCTGCGCCCCGATGTGGTCGTGAAAGTGCCCGGCGGGCAGAGCCTCGTCATCGACGCCAAAGTGTCCTTGAACGCCTATCAGGATGCCTTTGGCGCGGTCGACGAGGGCGAAAAGGCGGCGCATCTTGCCGCTCACGCCGCGGCGATGAAGGCACATGTCAACGCGCTCGGCGCCAAGGCCTATTGGAACCAGTTCGACGATACGCCCGATTTCGTCGTGATGTTCGTCCCCGGCGAACATTTCCTTGCCGCCGCGCTCGACCACGACCACGAGCTTTGGGATTATGCGTTCGAGCGCAAGGTGCTGCTCGCGACGCCGACCAACCTGATCGCGATCGCGCGCACGGTGGCGGCGGTGTGGCGGCAGGAAAAGCTCGCCAACCAGGCGCGCGAGATCGCGATGCTGGGCAAGGAGCTGTATGCGCGCATGTCGACGATGGGGGCGCACATCGCGCGTGTCGGCAAGAATCTCGATTCCGCGACGGGCGCATACAACGCTTTTGTCGGCAGCTTTGAAAGCCAGGTATTGACGCAGGCCAAGCGTTTCGAGGCGCTCGACGTCGAAACGGGGGGGCGGGAGATTCCGGCGCTGCCGGTCGCCGAACAGGCGGCGCGGCCATTGGCCAAGCTCGCGGCGGCGCCGAGCGCGGTGAACGACGGCGAGTGAACGCCGCAGCGCTGGTTCCTTTGGCGCCCGGATTCCGGCGGTCAGTCCGCCAGCTGCCTTGTTTCGCGGCGCGCCTCTCCCGTCCGCTGGATCGCCTGATCGAGTGCGGCGAGAGTGAAGGGTTTGCGCAGCACGTCATGATCGCCAAAGGCGGCTTCCTGGCTTGCATCGCCGGCATAGCCGGTCACGAACAGCACCGACAGCGCCGGCCAACGCTGCGTCAACCGCGCGACCATTTCGGGACCCGTGAGTTCGGGCATCAGCACGTCCGACAGGACCAGATCGAACCCGCCCTGTCCGTCGGCGAGCTGCGCCTCGACCAGCGCTTCGGCTTCCAGCGGGTTGCTGCACGCGACGGCGCGGTGGCCAAGCTCGCGCACCGCATCGACCGTGGCGGCGAGCACCCGCGCATCGTCCTCGACCACCAAGATGGTCAGCGCGTGCGCGGGCGGGCTGGCGGCGACGGCGGCATCGGTCGCGGTTTCGTCGACGGTGTCGCACGGCGCGCTCGCGACCGGAAGCAGCATCGCGACGGTCGTGCCTTCGCCCTCGGCCGACGCAATCTGCACCTCGCCCCCCGACTGGCGGCAAAAGGCGAAGACCTGGCTCATGCCCAGCCCGGTGCCCTGTCCCGCGGGTTTGGTCGTGTAAAAGGGGTCGAAGACGCGCTCGCGCACTTCGGGCGACATGCCGCAACCCGTGTCGATGACCTCGACCGCCAGCATCGCGGTCGCCGCGGTCTGGGTTGGCGCGGTACGGATCGTCAGCGACCCGTGGCCGCTCATCGCATCGCGTGCATTGACCGCGAGGTTGAGCAGCGCATTTTCGAACTGCTGCCGGTCGATCCGACTTGCAAGGCCGTCAGCGCCGAGGTCGAGCGTCAGCGCGATCCGGTCGCCGATCGTGCGTTCGATCAGCGGCGCAAAGCTGCCGATCGATTCGTCGATCGCGGTCATTTCGGGCCGCGCGGGTTCGGCGCGCGCAAAGGCGAGCAGCCGCCGCGTCAGGTCGGCGGCGCGATTGGCGCCGTCGAGCGCATTGGCGAGGTGACGCTGCGCCTTTTCGGGCTCGCCGGGCAGCCAGCGCTCGGCGAGTTCGAGCCCGCCGACGACGACCGCCAGCATATTGTTGAAATCATGCGCGATGCC
>JBGTUD010000277.1:0-4279 GCA_041939405.1 Sphingopyxis sp.
TCAGGCCGCAAACGAAGCGAGGAGCGGACGAGGTCCGCGAGCGTCGCCACGCCGTCCTTCGTTCGCATCGCGACAAGATTAGGCGCTGCGCATTGAAGCTCGCGCGTGTCTTCGATCAGAACTACGCGATCCGACGTCTTTGCAACTTCGGCGAGCAAGGCGTTGGTGAGCGTGGTTTTTCCGGTGCCGGTACCGCCCGCCACCAGAATATTTTTCCGCTCGGACACTGCACAGCGGAGAATCTCGGCCGAGAGGTCCGACATGATACCGGCGACCGCATAATCGTGAAGGCTGAACACCGCGACGGCGGGCTTCCGGATGGCGAAGGTCGGCGCTGCCACCACCGGCGGCAACAGCCCTTCGAAGCGCTCGCCGGTCTCCGGGAGTTCGGCAGAAACGCGCGGCGATCCCGCGTGGACTGCAGCGCCGACATGATGCGCGACGAGGCGAATAATGCGTTCGCCATCGGTCCCGGCGAGAAGGATGCCGCTGTCGGCGATGCCGATGCCCAGCCGGTCCACCCAAAGCCGGCCATCGGGGTTGAGCATGATCTCGATGACCGAGGGGTCGGCGAGCCATTCGGCAATCGCGCCGCCAAGCGCGGTCCGGAGCATGCGCGCGCCACGCGACTGTGGCCCGTTACCGGTTGATGATCCGCCCATTGGAGTCCCTGTTGATTGGTCCGGGCAACGGCGCCCGGCTCGACGGGGACGAGTAAGAGACGCAGAAATGTCCCGGCTTCAACAAGGATTTAGGTGCGTCAAACGGTCGGAAAGAATGACTAG
Source organism: Sphingopyxis sp. (assembly GCA_041939405.1). Classification (GTDB taxonomy): domain Bacteria; phylum Pseudomonadota; class Alphaproteobacteria; order Sphingomonadales; family Sphingomonadaceae; genus Sphingopyxis. The sequence continues at coordinate 786 of JBGTUD010000277.1, forward strand.
CCATTGCCTATGCAGACGACGCGGCCTGAAGCCATCTTACCGCGACTCACCCCGATGATGCTTGCGCTCGGTGACTTTGTGACAAGAGTGGGACCATGAATGATTCGGGGTCGCTCCCACCTGACGACGAAGATCGATGGAACCGCCTGACCGAGAAGCAGCGCGCGTGCCTCGACCTGCTCATCGAGCACAAGACCTCGAAAGAGATCGCCCGGCTTCTGGATATTTCGAAGCACACGGTCGATCAGCGCCTGAATCTGGCGCGCGACACGCTAGGCGCGCAGGACCGGAACGAGTCCGCCTTCATTTATCGGCAGATGAAGGAGAGATACGACCGAGTGACATACGACACGGTGGAGGTTCCGGCGACGCCGACCTTGGTGCGATCCGAGTTTCCGGACGGCGGCTCGCCCAACCTCATGGAACTGCACGACAGTTCGGCGTTGCGGGGCGGGTCATCGGGAATTCGCCCGCCGTTCAGAGGTCTTTTCAAGCGTAATCATAACTCGGCAAACCGGCTTTGGATCTATCTCGCCGGGCTTGCTGCCACAGTTTGGATTGTCCTGGGTGGTCTCGGCGTTGCCCAAGCGCTGAACCAGCTGATCCAGAACTGACCTCTCTTCAAATCGGTCCAATTGGCTGAGGCTTTGCGGCTTCGGCGAAGGAGAACCTATGTCTCAGAATATTGCCGCAATGGCGGCCCGGCTGCATCGCGACGTTCCAAATGCCGAAGGAAGTATCGACGACGCGCTGATTGCCGTGGCTTCGCTCACCACCAGCGTCGTTATGGCCCGGCGCGCGATCGGTGCACCGGCGAAGACCGGCCAGGGAACGATCATGCGCTTAGTCGAGGCGCAGATGTCGCTCGTCAAGGTCAGCGGCAGCATTCTTCGTGCGCACAATGAGCTGGCCGAGATCGGCAAGGAAACGGCCGGGTACGATCTGCGCGAATGCCCGTCCGTTGCCGGCACGGAGGTCGTTCCGCTTTCGTCGGCTGCATGAAGCGAATTGACCGAGAGCGATCCGCATGAAAAGTCACGAGAATGCGCATAGCCATTTTCGCCACGATATTGCTGATCGCTCTCCTTTATGCGGCGTGGAAGGGTGGCGGACCGGAGAGGGCGATGGTCGCGATCGCAGTTACCATCGTTGTCTGGGATCGCTTGTTGGTCGCTTTTGGGCTGGTCTCATATCATGCGCTCGATATTGGTTATCTCGCGCAAGACGCATTTGGAGCCCTGGCGACGCTTGCCCTGGCGATGGTCGCATATCGCTTCTGGACGCTCCCAGCCGCCATACTTCATGCCCTACCGCTGCTCGCCCACTTGAGCCGAGCCGTGGACCTCTCCATCAGTCCTGTCGTGTATCTCACGATGCAAGTCGCATCGTCCTGGCTGGTGCCGCCCCTGCTGATCCTTGCAACCTGGCATCACCAGCGTCGCCTGAAGCAGTTCGGCAGCGATCCATCTTGGCACATCTCGTGGAAATCGCAGCCCCGGGACGCGGCGCAGCAGTCGCCAACGCTCTCCTAGACGAATTCCAGTCGCTCGGCCGCCTGTGGGCCCAAGAGCCCGAGGCAATAGCAAGGATCGTCGGCAGCAATTCTCCCGTGGCGTCCCTCATCCTTCACGCTCGCGACGCCGCAATTGCAGCGGCGAGTTCCGACATCCGCGGGATTCGCATCGACCCTTTCGCGGCCGAAGTCAGGCAGTATCTGATACTGTCGATGGGCAGCCTTGCCGACGAGCGCTTCCGCATCCTGTTTCTGGATTCTTCGCAACGCCTGATCGCCGACGAAGAGATGCAGCGCGGCACAATTTCCCAGATCAGCCTCTACCCGAGAACGATCTTTCGCCGTGCGCTCGAAGTGAACGCCGCCGCGATCATCCTCGTGCACAATCATCCCAGCGGCGACCCGAGCCCAAGCGCGGAAGATATCGAAGTGACCAGGCGCCTCGACCAGATAGGCCGTTCGCTCGGGATCGAGGTGCTCGACCATATCATCGTGACCACTGCATGCGCACATCACCTCATCAATCGCGATCCGACAGCCAATCGGGAGGCGGCGGCGCCATTTACGCTCCGGAGCCCTAGCAGCCAGCAGACTTCGGACGGCGAGGACCTGGCGCTCGCCAATGCCCGCGCAATGATGCGGAGACGGCTCCTCCGCCAGCAACTGCTCGGCGCGCCCGAACTCTTCGGGGATCCCGCGTGGGAGATGTTGGTCGACCTCTTCATCCACGAATGCGAACGAAAGCCCATCTCGGTGACCTCGCTATGCGTTACGCCCAGCATCCCCATGAGCAGCGCTATTCGCCTCTGCCAGAAGCTCTGCGACGCGAACCTTACCGAGCGAAAACCTGACCTCTACGATGGTCGCCGCGTCTTCATCGAGCTCAACCCGGAAGTGTCCCATCGCCTCCGCGCCTACTTCCTCGCTGGATCCGACTGAGCGTCTCCGCGGCGCAGTTCGGCCCCCAGTTTCGCGCCGCCGTCCATCCGCTTTGCGAGCGCATCGACAAATCCCTCCCACCGCCGCTTGCCGGTTGCCTGCGCCGCAGCGAGCGCGTTGTCAGGAAGCGGCGTCGTGCTGGTCAACCAGTGCCGCACGAAGAGCGCCAGCGTCTCGTTGGTGAGGTCGGTATGCCATTCGAGCCGTTCGAAGAGCCGGACCAGGCGGTCCAGGCGCCGGATCAGCAAGGCCTCAGCACGGTCCTGATCTTGGGGCAGCAACAAGGCCGTAAGCGCTGCTTCCACGACCTCGGTCTTGGTAGTGCCGCGTTGGCGCGCTCGATCTTCCAAACTTCGCACGAGGCCAGCGTCGAGGCGAAACGTCTGTTTGATATGGGCGCGGCTCACAGGTCGATCCCGTCACCGGGATCGAGCGAGGCATTTCGCGCCGCGCGCGACAGGCGGCGATCGGCAGCCGCGCGGGCGCGGGCTGCGTCGCCCTGTGCGTCGTCGTCGGCATAGTCGAACTCGCCCTGCACCGGACGGCTTGGCGGCGCGACGTCTTCATGTGCCGGAAGCTCTGGTTCCTGCCGGATCCCCCTATTCGCAGTGTCGCTCGCGCTGTCGTTCTGTTCCTTGGCTTCAGGCGCGGGCAATGCGAGGCGAACGGGCGCAGGCTCAGCTCCTTCCCTCCGCGCCCAGTCATGAAGCTTCATTGGTCCGGCCTTCCGATCGGGTGGCGCAATGATCCGCGCACTGAACCGGGCGTCAAGAAAATATCTCGCCTTCCGCGCCCGGATCGGCGCAAGACCCGCGACCATCACGATCTCGTCGTCGGGCGGAAGCTGCATCACCTCGCCGGGTGTGAGTAAGGCGCGGGCCGTCTCGGTACGCGATATCATCAGGTGACCGAGCCAAGGCGAGAGCCGGTGGCCCGCATAATTCTTCATCGCCCTTTGTTCGGTGGCCGTCCCGAGGGCGTCCGATATGCGCTTGGCGGTGCGCTCATCGTTCGTCGCGAAACTGACGCGCACATGGCAATT
>JBGTUD010000278.1:0-4257 GCA_041939405.1 Sphingopyxis sp.
CCTCTTCATTGCCAGCGGCGCCTTTCACGTCGCCAAGCCCAGCGACCTGCTCCCCGAACTGCAAGGCCGCCTGCCGATCCGTGTCGAGCTCGGCGCGCTGACCGAAGAAGATTTCGTCCGTATCCTCAGCGAAACAAAGGCAGGCCTTCCCGAACAATATGCGGCGCTGCTCGGCACCGAGGGCGTGACGCTGAACTTCGCGCCCGACGCGATCGCGCGCGTCGCGAAACTCGCCGCCGAGGTGAACGAGAAGGTCGAAAATATCGGCGCGCGACGGCTCCAGACGATCATGGAGCGGCTGGTCGAGGAGATCAGCTTCACTGCCGAGGACGCCCCCGGCACGACGCTCGACATCGACGCCGCCTATGTCGACCGGCAGCTCGCCGATGTGGTGGGGGACACCGACCTCAGCAAATATGTGCTTTAAGGGGTAACGGCAGCTTTCGGCCGAAACCAAATCCTTATTCGATCCGTCATCCCGGCGAAGGCCGGGATGACGGATAAGCTAAGGGCGGGAAGCCACCCGAATCCGCCTTTCCCTATACCTCTCCTCAAACCACCCCAGCTCCTCACCCACCGACCCAAACCCCCTTCCCCTCCACCTGTCCATTTACCGAACTTCATTTGACTTTCGCGCATTCCCAATGCGATGAACGGGTGACACGGCCGAACTGGGTCAAACGGCCGGCACGGAGACAGCAATGACGGATGAGGACGTCGCCCCGGAACAGGGCGAGCTGGCGATTACGCGCACGGGCGATCGGCTTCGGCTGGCGCGCGAGGCTGCGGGATTGTCGCTAGCCGACGTCGCGACGCGCACGCGCATCACCCAGCGTCATCTTGCCGCGATTGAGAAGTCCGATTTTGCCGAGCTGCCGGGTCGCACCTATGTGACCGGTTTCGCGCGCGCCTATGCCCGCGCGGTCGACCTTCCCGAGGCCGAGATCGGCGCCGCCATCCGGCAGGAACTCGAAGAGGATGAATATGGGTCGCGGCCGCTTTACGAAGCCTATGAGCCGACCGACCCGGCGCGCCTGCCGACTGCGCGACTGACCTGGACGCTGGTGATCGTCACCCTCCTCCTCGCGTCGGCCTATGGCGTCTGGCGCTTTCTCTCGGTCGAACCCGACGAAGCGCTGATCGCGGCCCAGAATCGCGACGCCGACGCGTCGGAAGCCCCCGAAAGCACCGCCAGCGCCGCCCCCGCGGCCAAGGGCGGCGGCACCGCCGCGGTGGCCGCCGATGCGCCCGTGGTGCTCACCGGCCTTTCCGAAGTCTGGATCGGCTTCGACGATGCCGCCGGCAAGACCGAGAATTGGCGCACGCTCGATCCCGGCGAAACCTATCAGGTGCCGCCCGCCTATATCGAGCAGTTCACCTTGCGCACCAGCATTCCGCAGGCGCTGAAAGTCACCGTGGGCGGCCGCGACGTCGGCCCCGTCGGCCCCGCCGACACATTGGTCAAGAATATCTCCTTGAAGCCGGCCGACCTCATCGCGCGCGCCGACAATTCGGGTTCGCCGGGCACAGCGACACCGCGCCCGCAGGGCTGATCAGCCCATCATCCGGCCCGATCGCGGCGGCGGCGCACCGAAATGGGTTTGCGCTGGCGCGCCTTCGCGCGTTATGGACGCTGAAACTGGTTAACGAGTGGGGACCGAAAAGCAGATGAGGATGCGTCAATTCTTTTTCCTGGGCACGGCGGCGATCGGACTGGCCGGGGCGATACCGGTCGCGGCGCAGGACAATGCGCTCGGCAAGCGGGTCGAGCGGCTCGAAAAGGAAATGCGCGCGGTGCAGCGGTCGGTGTTCCCCGGCGGCAGTCCGACCTTCTTCGAAGGCGAAATCGCGCCCGACAATACACCGGGCGAACGCGCGCGCGCCAACGCCCCGGTGATCGATCTGACCGCGCGCGTCGATGCGCTGGAAAGCCAGTTGCAGACGCTGACCGGCCAGACCGAACAAAATGCCTTCCAGCTTCGCGAACTGGAAAAGAAGTTCGCTGCCTATAAGGCGGAGATCGACAAGCGCCTTGGCGAACCCGCCGCGGCCAGCGAGGATGCGGTGACGCCGGCCAGCCTGCCGGCGACGACAACCGCCAGCGCGGCGCCCGCGAAAAAGCCCGCGCCCAAACCGGCGGCGAAACCCTCGACCCCCGATGCCGCGCGCCTCGCGCTCGTCAAGGCGGTCGAGGTTCCGTCCACCGGCAACGAAACCAAGGACGCCTATGATTATGGCTACCGGCTGTGGGATGCCAAACTCTATCCCGAGGCGCAGGCGCAGCTGAAAAGCGTCGTCGCCAAATGGCCGCAGAGCAGTTATGCGAGCTTTGCGCAAAACCTGCTCGGCCGGGCCTATCTCGACGAAGGCAAGCCGAGTCTTGCCGCGGTCGCTTTTTACAATAATTACAAGGATCGCCCCAGCGGCCCGCGCGCGCCGCACAGCCTGATGTATATGGGCGTCGCGCTCGACAAGCTCGGCCGCAAGGCCGATGCGTGCAAGGCCTTCCGCGAACTCGACGATGTCTATGGCGACAAGGCGCCGCAGGATGTCCGCACCGATGCTGCCGCCGCAAAAACAAAAGCCGGCTGCTGAGAGCGACGTCGCGGGGCGGCTCGCTGCCGACCTCGCCGCGCTGCTTGGCCGCGACTGGCACCGGCTCCATTATGGCGTGGCCGTCTCGGGCGGGCCCGACAGCATGGCCCTGCTCTGGATGATGGTGTCGCTGCTGCCCGGCCAGGTGTGGGCGGCGACGGTCGATCATGGGCTGCGCAAAGGGTCTGCGGACGAAGCGCGCATGGTCGCCGCCTTTTGCGCGCGCGAACATATCCCGCATTCGACGCTGCGCCCGGCGGCGCCGATCCGCGGTTCGCTGCAGGCCGCCGCACGCATCGAGCGTTACCGGCTGCTCGAACAATGGCGCGAGGCCCATGCGCTCGGCCATATCGTGACTGCGCATCACGCCGACGACCAGCTCGAAACGATCATCATGCGGCTCAACCGCGCGAGTGGGGTCGGCGGATTGGCGGCGATCCGCGCCCTCAACGGCGTTATCGCGCGGCCGCTGCTCGGCTGGCGCCGCAGCGAACTGGTCGATGTCGCACTCGACAACGACCTGCCCTTCATCGACGACCCGTCGAACAGCGACGACCGCTTTGACCGCGCGCGGCTGCGCCATGCGCTGCAATCGCAGACGACGCTCGATCCCGTGGCAGCGGCGAAATCCGCGGCCTGGCTTGCCGAAGCCGACGAAGCGCTCGACTGGTCGGTCGAACGGCTGATTGCGGCCTGGCCCGACGCGTCCGACATCGCGGTAATCCGCGACGAAGCCTATCCGCCCGAGCTGTTTCGCCGCATCGTCGCGCAGCGGCTGCGTGCCAATGCGCCGCAGCTTTCGCTCCGTGGCGCCGCGCTCGACGGGGTGATTGCCGCGATGCGCGCAGGCCGCCGCGCAATGGTCGGCGCGCTGCTCATCGACGCCGTGCGCGGTTTCGAAGGATCGATCTGGCGCATTTCGGCGGCGCCGCGACGGAAAGCGGCGAAAAAGGCCTGATTGCCTCATTGTCATTTAACCCGATTATCCTATCTTGTTGGGATAGGAGCGCAGCGCTTGCGCCGTTGAGGAAAGATTCCGAATGCAGGACGACAAGGAACCGCAGGGCAACCCCTGGATGAAGAGCGTGATGATCTGGAGCGGCATCCTGCTGGCCATGCTCCTCGTCGCCTCGATGTTCGGCGGTGCCGCGCAGCCCGCGGGCAATCCGCTGGCCTATTCCGAGTTCCGCCAGAAGGTCGAGGAAGGCAGCGTCAAGGAGGTCGTCCTGTCCGAGGACAAGGTCACGGGCACGCTGTCGAACGGCGACCGTTTCTCGGCCAATGTCGTGCGCGATCCCGAACTGTTGAAAATGCTCAACGACAATGGCGTCAAATATGACGGCCAGCCGACCGAAGCGCCCAATTTCTGGATGTATATGCTCGTCCAGTCGCTGCCCTTCCTGCTGATCCTGGGCATCGCCTTCTTCGTTTTCCGCCAGGTGCAGAAAAACAACGGATCGGGCGCCATGGGTTTCGGCAAGTCGCGCGCGAAGATGCTCACCGAAAAGCAGGGGCGCGTGACCTTCGACGATGTCGCAGGCATCGACGAAGCCCGCGAGGAGCTTGAGGAAATCGTCGAGTTTCTGAAGGACCCCAGCAAATTTTCGAAGCTGGGTGGCCAGATTCCGAAGGGCGCGCTGCTGGTCGGTTCGCCCGGCACCG
>JBGTUD010000279.1:0-4225 GCA_041939405.1 Sphingopyxis sp.
TCAAAGATGTCGACATAATTTTCAAAGGCGAAACCTTCATTCTCCAGCATCCGCATCGCGGCGCGGCCGCTGGGGTGGGGGACGCCGATCACGCTGCGTGCATGGTCGCCGAGCATCGCGATATAGACAGGATGCTTGGGCATCAGATCGGCGATGAATTGGTTGCCGTGAACGGCGTTGAACTGATCGGCTTCCTGAAAGCTCATGCCGAAAAATTTTCCCGCGACGCCGTCCCAGAAGGGCGAACCGCCCGCTTCGTCGATCACGCCGCGCAGCTCGGCAAGGATGCGGTCGGCAAAGCGGGCGCGATGGCGGGCGATGAACAGATAGCGCGAGCGTGCAAGCAGCAAGCCCAGGCCGCCGGCGCGCGCGGCGGGATGCAGGAACAGGCCGCCGACCTCGCTCGCGCCGTTGAGGTCGTTGCTCAGCATCAGCACCTGCGCGTGAAAGGTCCGGCCGAGCTGTTCGCTATGCTTGCTGTCGGTGCCGATGCGGTATGAATAAAAGGGCCAGCGCTGCCCGACCTGCCCGAAAATCTGGCATGTCCCGCGCACCTCGCCGCTGTCCAGATCCTCAAGCACGAGCAGATACAGTTCGTCGGAGGGATATTCCTTGTCGCTCGCGAACGACGCCTCGGTGCGTTCGAGCTTGGCGCGCAGCGCCTTTTTGTCGGGGGGCAGGTTGGTGAAGCCGCCGCCGGTCAGTTTCGCCATTTCGTAAATGCTTTGCAGGTCGCCCGGTTTGGCCGCCCGGATCACATAGTTCACACAGTCCCCCGTTCCGCTATTCGCATCATGGTCAGCGCCGACAACCGCGCGCGCTCGGCGAGGCTGTCGACGATCAGAAATTCGTCCGCGCTGTGAATGGCGCCGCCCCGCGGGCCCATGGTATCGACCACGGGAATCCCGCAGGCGGCGATATTATTGCCGTCGCACACGCCGCCCGTGGCTTTCCAGGCAATGTCGATCCCCAACGCCGCGCCGCAGTCGCGGACCAGCTCGAACAGCCGCGTGGCGGCGGGGTCGATCGGCTTGGGCGGGCGATTGAAACCGCCGTGGATGTGGCAGTGCACGTCATGGTCGCGCGACACCGCCGCCACCGCACTGCGCAGCGCCGTTTCGGCCTCGACCATCGCTTCGGGCGTGGCGGGGCGCATATTGACCCGCAAGATCGCGCTATCGGGCACGACATTGTTCGGGCCGCCGCCGTCGATCTTTGCCGGATTGACCTTGAGCGTGGGCGATTTGAGCTTGGCGAGCCGGAGAGCGAGGTCGGCGGCGGCGAGCAAGGCGTTGCGGCCGTCGTCGGGATTGCGTCCGGCGTGCGCCGACAGGCCGTGGACCATCACCGAGAAATTGCCGCTTCCCGGCCGCGCCCCCGCCAGCGTGCCGTCGGGCAGCGCGGGTTCATAGGTGAGTGCGGCCGTCTTTCCCTTCGCAAGCTCGGCGATCAGCGTCGCCGAGGCGTGGCTGCCCGTTTCCTCGTCGCTGTTGATCATCACATCATAGCCGACGCGACTGGCCAATGGGGAGCTTTCGAGCGCCGTCAGCGCGGCGAGGATCACCGCGATCCCGCCCTTCATGTCGGCGGTTCCAGGACCGTTGAGCACCCCGGGTTCGAGCCATTTCAGCGACTGGAAGGGATGGTCGGCGGCAAAGACGGTGTCCATATGCCCGGTCAGCAACAGCTGCACCGGCGCATCGGGCCGCACGCGAAGGTGCAGATGCTCGCCGCGCTCGATCGTCTGGACTCGGCCCGCGGCATCGACGCTCTCGACCGGATCGGAGGCGACGAGCCGCACATCGCCCGGCAGCACCGCAAAGGCGTCGGCGAGTTGGCTCGCAACGACCCGCAGTCCCGCCAGATTGCCCGTGCCGCTGTTGATCGCAGCCCATCGTTCGACCTGCGCGAGCATCGGCGCGTCGGCCGCGCGGTCGAGCGTCGCCTGTTCGGTTGAGCTAACAAGGGTCATGCTGCGGCTATAGCGAGCGGCGCGACGCTTTGGCACCCCCGCCAGCCATTTTGTCGGCCTGTGCAGTAAGTCACTGGTTTTGTGGGTTACGTCGGCTAGGTGCGCACGAACGTCTGCGAATCGCAAATCGTTAACCGAAACTTGGGGGCCTGTGCCTAGGCTGGCCGCAAGGAGATGAGTGAGCCGATGTCCATTGCTTTTGTCCTTGGCATTAACATGTCCGTGGCAGGCATCTTTGCGCTTGCTTTTTCGGTGGTTGCGGCGACGAACCGCACGGCGCGCGGGGCGGGATGGCTCGCGATGGGCTATGGCCTGGGGATCGTCAACGTCGGGTTGGAATTTCTGCTGACGCGGCAGGTCGAACCGACCGCGGTTGGCGTCGGCATCTTCCTCGTTTTCCTGCTGGCGCTGAGTTTCGCGCTGATCGGCATTGCATCGCATTGCCGTGTGGCGCCGCCGTGGGTCGCGATGGCGGCGATCTGGGTGCTCACCATTTTTGCGGTCCCGCTGATCTTCACGCTGCCCTATGGAACGTCGCTGCGGCTGATTTTATATCAGCTACCCTATTTTGCGATGCATGTGCTCGCTGTCGTCGTCCTCCTGCGTTCGGGACGGCGCCAGGCGCTCGACCTGTTGCTGATCATGCTGCAGATCGTGGCGGCGCTGACCTATCTGGCGAAGCCGGTGGTCGCGGCACTCGTCGGGACCGCCAGCACGCCGCAGGGCTATATCGCGACCACTTATGCCGCCATTTCGCAAAGCAGCAGCGTGGTCGTGCTGATGGCGATCGGCCTGGTTCTGCTGCTCGTGATGATGCGCGACACGACCGCCGAGATGATCGCGCGGTCGGAGACCGATGCGCTGTCGAGCGTGCTCAACCGGCGCGGCTTTGAGCAACATGCCGGGGTCGCGCTGTTGCGCGGCGACGAGGCTGCGGTGCTGATCGCGGCCGATCTCGACGATTTCAAGAAGATCAACGACAGTTTCGGCCACGCGGCGGGCGATGGGGTGATCGCGCATTTTGCGGGGATGCTGGCCGACGCCGCCCCGGATGGAGCCATTGTCGGGCGGATCGGAGGCGAAGAATTCGCCGTGCTGCTTCCCGACGCGATGCTGTCGGACGGCCGCATTTATGCCGAAGCCGTGCGCAAGGCCTTTGAGACGGCAAAGCTTCCGGTCCTGGGGGTCGACCGCGGTTTCACCGCCTCCTTCGGCGTTGCCCAGCGGGTGCCGGAGGATTCGCTGTTCGACCTGATGCGCCGCGCCGATGCCGCGCTTTATCGCGCCAAGGAAGGCGGCCGGAACCAGGTTCGCGTCGCCCTGAACGAAATGCCGCCGCCCGCGGAGAGAGGCGTCGCCTAAGCTTCGGGGTTAAACCCCCAGCAGGGGCGTGTCTTCTTCGCGCGGCGGCGCGGCGTCGAAGCCGGGAAGGGGATCGAACCCCTCTTCGCTCAGCCGGATTGCGGCGAGCCCGCCGAGCTTGAAATGGCCGAGCCGCGGTTCCTCGTCCGACCGCCAATTCTTGCCCAAGTTGAGCGCGCTGACGAACAGGTCGCCATGCCGCTCGAACAGCAGATGCGGCGCGAGCCGCAGCGATTGGCCGTTATATTGCACCGTCACCAGTTTGCGGCGCGCGATGGCTTCCATCAATTTCAGTCGTATATCGTCCATGAATCCGGATCGTTTCGGGGAGAAAGTCTTTTCGTTGTGCGCTGCAACCTAACCGACGCGCGCGCGCTTGAAAAGCGCCCATTGCCAATCGAAACCAATCGCGGCATAGGGCGGCTGCCCTTTCCTCCCCGGGTCCACGGGCGCAGCCGCGCCGACCAGAGGGTGTTTGCATGACCGAATTTCTCGACCGCTCGGGCCTGTCCGTCGATTCGCGGCTGGCCGATTTCATCGAGCAGCGCGCGCTACCCGAAACGGGGCTGGACGCGGCCAAATTCTGGGCCGATTTCGCAGGGCTGCTGGGCAAGTTCGCGCCGGAGAATGCCGAACTGCTCGCCAGGCGGGAAGATTTGCAGGCGCGAATCGATGCCTGGCACCAGGATCGCGAGGGGCAGGCGCACGACGCCGACGCCTATCAGGCCTTTCTGCGCGAGATCGGCTATCTGGTCCCCGAACCAGCCCCGTTCGGCGTCGGCTCGCAAAATGTCGATCCCGAAATCGCGACGATGGCGGGGCCGCAACTCGTCGTGCCCGTGCTCAACGCGCGCTTCGCGCTCAACGCCGCCAATGCGCGTTGGGGCAGCC
>JBGTUD010000280.1:0-4209 GCA_041939405.1 Sphingopyxis sp.
GACATCGTCTATCGCGGCTTCGACAAGGGCAATGTGTACCTCAAGATGCAGGGGGCCTGTGCAGGCTGCCCATCCTCGACCGCGACGCTGAAAAATGGCATCGAGTCGCTCTTGAAACATTATGTGCCCGAGGTAACGGCAGTTCACGCCGTCTGACTCGTCCGTTTCAGGAGACCGAATTATGAGCGAGCCGCTTTCCGACAGCGCTCTCGACCAGCTGTTTCGTACCGCGCGCACCTATAACGGCTATGTCGACAAGCCGGTGTCCGAAGCACAGCTGCACGCCATCTGGGACCTGATGAAATTCGGCCCGACTAGCGCCAACTGCCTTCCCGCGCGCATCATCTGGTGCGTGTCCGACGAAGCGAAGGCGAAGCTTGCCGCGCTGGCCATTCCGGGAAACAAGGAAAAGATCCTTGCGGCGCCGGTGACGGCGATCATCGGCATGGACCTTGAATTTTTCGAATATCTGCCAGAACTGTTCCCGCACACCGATGCACGAAGCTGGTTCGCGGGCAATGATGCGCTTGCCGAGGCGACCGCCTTTCGCAATTCGAGCCTGCAGGGCGCCTATTTCATCATGGCCGCGCGCGCGCTCGGCCTCGATACCGGGCCGATGTCGGGGTTCGACAATGCGGCGGTCGACCAGGCCTTTTTTGCCGACCAGCCCAAGGTGAAGAGCAATTTCATCTCGACGCTCGGCTATGGCGACCCCGCCACGATCTTCGACCGCAGCCCGCGTCCGGGCTTCGATCGCTTCAACCGCCTTGCCTGACGGGCGAACGCTCGTCATCGATTCCGCCAGCGAGGCCTGCTCGGTTGCGCTGGTCGCGGACGGGCGCGTCGTCGATTATCGGCATGACGTGATCGGGCGTGGCCATGCCGAACGGCTGGTGCCTTTGGTCGCAGAGTTGGCGGGCGGCGGTCGCGCCGACGCGATCGCGGTCGGGTGCGGCCCCGGCAGCTTTGCCGGCGTACGCATCGGCGTCGCCGCGGCGCGCGCGCTCGCGCTCGGCTGGCAGGTGCCGGTGCAGGGCTTTTCGACCCTCGCGCTCGTCGCCGCCGCCGCCGCCAATGCGGTTGCCGAAGCGGGCGGGGCGCTCGTCGTGATGGAAGGGGGGCACGGGCAATGGTTCGTCCAGCCCTTTGCCGCCGACTTGTCCCCCCGCGCCGAGGTTCGCTCGCTCCTCCCCGATGCGGCGATCACGCTCGACGATATTCTGGTGATCGGCAACCGCGCCGAAGCCTTTGTCGAGCGCCGCGGGCCGGGGCGGGCGCTGGCCGTCCTGCCCGACGCGCGCGCTTTCCTGCGCTTGCCGCGCGCGGCGCTCGGCGACCGGCCGAGCCCGATCTATGGCCGCGCCCCCGACGCCAAGCCGATGCGTGCCGTATGACCGGCGCGATCCGCATCGCCACCGCACGCGTCGCGGACGTCGGCGCGGTGATGCGCGTGATGGAGGCGGCCTTCGATCCCGCCTATGGCGAGGCGTGGAGCGCGGCGCAGCTGTTGACGCTGTTCGCGCTGCCTTCGGCGCGCGTCGCAATCGCGTGGGACGGCGACCGCGCCTGCGGTTTTTCGGCGGCGCGGATGGCGGGTCCCGAAAGCGAACTTCTGTTGCTGGCGGTCGACCCGGCGGATCGCGGACGCGGGATCGGCAAATTGCTGCTCGCCGATTGGCAGCTGTGGGCGACCGGACAGGGCGCTGAAGACTATTTCCTTGAAATGCGGGCCGACAACGACGCGATTCATCTTTATACGCGCGCCGGTTTTTCGGAGTGCGGCCGCCGCGCTGCTTATTATCGCGGCCAGGATGGCGCGATGCGCGATGCGATTACGATGCGGCGTTCGGAACGCCGCGGCGCGACCGACTGATCGGTCATTGCGAATTTGCCGTCAAAGTGGCACTGGTTCGGTGGGTGAAAGAATTGATGCAATAATTGCCCGACCAACTTCTGGGAAGCAAAACAAGGAATAGTCTCATGTCCGACCAAGCCGACACCAACGAAATGCTGGTTACGCTGACCGCCGACATTGTTGCTGCACATGTCAGCAACAACAGCGTCGCGATTTCCGATCTTTCTCTACTTATCAACAATGTCCACGCGGCGCTTTCGGGCCTGGGTGGCACCCCTGCGGTCGAGGAAAAGCCCGTGCCTGCGGTGTCGGTGCGCGCGTCGGTCAAGCCGGATTATATTGTGTGTCTGGAGGACGGCAAAAAGCTGAAAATGCTCCGCCGTCACCTGATGACGCATTATGGCATGACCCCCGACGATTATCGGGCGAAATGGGGCCTTCCCGCCGACTATCCGATGGTGGCGCCCAACTATGCCGAAAAACGGCGCGCCCTGGCAAAGGAAATCGGCCTCGGCACCAAGGGGCGCGGCGGCGGCCGCCGGCGCAAGTCCAAGTCCTAACCGGCGGTTTCTGACGGGCTGAAAGGGCGGCGCCGCCGGGGCGCCGCCCTTGTTCTATGAGCGGCGCGTGCCTATACAGTGGGCAAGCAAGACAGACACGACTGCATCGGCAGGAAAGGCAAGCATGTCCGGCAATATCGATCTTGAAGCGCTGTGCCATGAAAAGGGTCTGCGCATCACCGAACAGCGCCGCATCATTGCGCGTGTCATCTCGGAATCGGAAGATCATCCCGACGTCGAGACGCTCTATGACCGCGCGTCGAAAATCGACAGCGGCATCTCGATCGCGACCGTCTATCGCACGGTCCGCCTGTTCGAAGAGGCGGGCATCCTCGACCGGCACGATTTCGGTGACGGCCGCTCGCGTTACGAAGCCGCGCCGGAGGCACATCACGATCATCTGATCGACGTCGAAACGGGCAAGGTGATCGAATTTGTCGATCCCGAACTCGAAGCGTTGCAGAAGGTGATCGCCGAACGGCTGGGCTTCCGCCTCGTCGATCACCGCATGGAGCTTTACGGTGTCGCCATCGATCGCAAGCGCGACTGATCGCACCACGATCACGTGGCGGACGGTCGTTCGCCTTGCGCTGATGGCGCTGACGCTGCTTTTCCTGCTCGTCCCGCACCTTGTCTATCGCGCCATCGGGCGCCCCTCGCCGATGGTGATGGCCTTCCTCAACGCCGCGGGGTGGATCGCCGGGCTGCGGATCCGCACGACCGGGACGCGGTTGCGGCGCGACGTGCTGTTCGTATCGAACCATGTCAGCTGGCTCGACATATTGGCCCTCGGCGGCGCGGCGCGATCGGCCTTTGTATCGAAGGCAGAGGTTGGTACAGCGCCGCTCGTCGGCTGGCTTGCCGACCAGAATCACACCATCTATGTCCAGCGCGAGGCGCGGCGCGAAATTCATAACCAGGCGAACGAACTGCGCGGCGCGCTGGCGCGCGGACGCCCGGTGACGCTGTTCCCCGAAGGCACGACGGGGCCGGGCGACGGGTTGCTGCCTTTCCGGCCGTCACTGTTCCAGGCGGTGATCCCGACGCCGCCGCGGCTGCGCATCCAGCCCGTGTTTCTCGACTATGGCGCGGAGGCGAGCGACATCGCATGGCTCGATCCCGAATCGGGGCTCGACAATTTCAAGCGGCTGCTCGCGCGCAAGCGGGCGGTGCATCTGACGATCCATTATCTCGACCCGCTGCCCGATGCCGCCGAGGCCGATCGCAAGCTGCTTGCAGAGGCGGCGCGCGCCGCGATTGCCGCCGAAATCGCGCGCTCTTCCGCCGCGACGCCGCTTCGCCTATAGCGCGCCGATGAAATCCGACTCCCCCCGAACATTTCGCGTCAAATCCTTCGGCTGCCAGATGAACGTCTATGACGGCGAACGCATGGCGGAGATGCTGGGCGTGCAGGGCTATGTTCCCGCGGCCGAGGGTGCCGACGCCGATCTGGTCGTGCTCAACACTTGCCACATCCGCGAAAAGGCGGCCGAGAAGGTCTATTCGGACATCGGCCGGCTGAAGCGCGCCGACGGCAGCACGCCGACGATTGCCGTGGCCGGCTGTGTTGCGCAGGCCGAGGGCGCCGAAATCGCGCGCCGCGCGCCGAGCGTCGACGTCGTTGTCGGCCCGCAGGCCTATCACCGCCTGCCCGACCTGATCGCGCGCGCCGAACGCGGCGAGAAGGCGGTCGACCTCGACATGCCGCGGGAAAGCAAGTTCGGCGCGTTGCCCAAACGCGCGAGCGGCCAGCGCCCGACCGCCTTCCTGACCGTGCAGGAAGGTTGCGACAAA
>JBGTUD010000281.1:0-4132 GCA_041939405.1 Sphingopyxis sp.
TTTTGAGTCGAGCGCGTCTACCAATTTCACCACAGGGGCCCGTGGGCGGCATCCGGCGCCGAAGATGATTCTCCGCCATCGGTCGCTGCGCGGCAGCCGTTGCCACAGAAAGATGCTTTTCGTCTAGTGGATAAGCGGCATCGTGCATAAGAAGGGCAGATGACCGACAAGAGCCAGGCGTCCCCTGCCCCATCCGCCCCGGCGCGCGCCAAGGCGCCGCCCGCGCCCGTTTTCGGACCCGGCCGCATTGCGACGGCCGCGATAATCGTTGTCGCCATCGCAGGGGTGGCGTGGCTCGCGGTCAGCCTGACGCGCTTTTTCATGCTGGTCTTTGCCGCCGTCGTGCTCGGCGCGGTGTTCGATGCGATCGCGAGCGCGCTTGTACGCCGCACCGGCATCGGACGCGGCATCGCGCTCGCGCTGTCAGTCGCGGGGATCGTCGCCGTCTTTGCCGGCGCCTTCATCTTGTTCGGATCGCAGCTGGCGCGCGAGATCGACACGATCCAGCAACAGGTGCCGCGTGCCTTGCAGGGGGTTGAAGCCTTCCTCGACCGCTACGGCCTCGGCGCGCGGGTGCGCGCGCTGGCCGAGGTGGGGAGCGAGGATATTTCGCAGCTCGTCTCGCAGGCGGGGGGCTATGCGCTCGCCGCGGGCAGCGGGATTGCCGATTTCGTGCTCGTGCTCGTCGCGGCGATCTTTCTCGCCAGCGATCCTGCGACCTATCGCCGCGGGCTGTTGCTGCTGATGCCCGCGCGGGCGGAAGCGACCGCCAACCTCGCGCTCGACGACGCCGCGCGCGGGCTGAAAGGGTGGATGGTCGGACAGGCGGTATCGTCGCTCGTCGTTGCCGCGCTGACCTGGGCGGGGCTCGCGCTGCTCGGCGTGCCCGCGGCGGGCGGCCTTGGCCTCATCGCCGGCTTGCTCGATGTCATCCCGATGATCGGGCCGATCATTGCCGGCATCCCCGCCGTGCTGCTGGCCTTTACCGTATCGCCGGCGACCGCGCTGTGGACGCTGATCCTGTTCCTCGCCATCCAGCAATTGCAGGGCAATTTCCTGCAACCGATGATCCAGAAACAGGCAGTCGACGTGCCGCCCGCGGTGCTGTTGTTCGCGGTTGTCGCGGCAGGGCTGCTGTTCGGCTTTCTCGGCGTGCTGCTCGCCGCGCCGCTGACCGTGGTGATCTATGTGCTCGTCCAGCGCATCTATGTGAAAACGCTACTGGGCAAGGATATCAAGATCGCGGGACGGGACTGACGCTGCCATAAAAACCGTTCGTGCTGAGCCTGTCGAAGCACCGTCCTTGTTTTGCTGCTTCGCAGAGAAAGAACGGCCCTTCGACAAGCTCAGGGCGAACGGAATAGGGGCGTGCGCCGCGCTCTATTTTTTAAGCTCTTTCGCCAGCGTCTTCGCGGTCGCCTTGCCATAGGGCGGCTTGAAACCCGCGAGCCCCGCGACGTCGAGCTTGGGCTGGCGATAGACGGCGCGCGCGTGGCTGAAGGTGCGAAAGCCGTCGACCCCGTGGTAATTGCCCATCCCCGATGGTCCGATGCCGCCGAAAGGCAAATCTTCCATGGCGTTGTGGAACAGCACGTCGTTGACCGTGACGCCGCCCGAGATGGTGCGCGTCAGCACGCGCTCCTCCTCGCTCTTGTCCTGCCCGAAATAATAAAGGCCGAGCGGGCGGTCGCGTTCGTTCACATAGTCGATCGCCTCGTCGATGGTCTTGTAGGTTTTGACCGGCAGGATGGGGCCGAAAATTTCTTCCTGCATCACCTTCATATCGTCGGTCGGGTTGCGAACGATGTGGAGCGGCATCTTGTGACCGTTGGCGCTCGCGAAATCCTCGCCCGCCGGATTGACCTCGATCACCTCGGCACCCTTGTCGCGCGCGTCTGCGAGGTAGGATTGCAGTCGGTCGTAATTCCGCCCGTTGACCACCGACGTATAATCATCGTTGGCGAGCAGGGTCGGATAAAGCGCGGCTGCGCCCTTGCTGACGCTGTCGATCACCGCGCCTTCCTGATCGTCGGCGACCAGCAGATAATCGGGCGCCAGGCAGATCTGCCCCGCGTTCATCATCTTGCCGAGCGCGACGCGCTGCCCCACCAGATCCTTGTTCGCGCTGCGTCCGATGAAGGTCGGCGATTTGCCTCCCAGCTCCAGCGTCACGGGCACCAGATTGTCCGCCGCCGCCCGCATGATGTGGCGGCCGACGCTGGTAGCCCCGGTAAAGATCATATGGTCAAAGGCGAGCTTCGAGAAAGCGATGCCGATCTCGGCGTCGCCGGTGAATACCGCCATTTCGCTTTCGTCGAAATAATCGGGGACGAGCCGCGCCATCAGCGCCGAGACATTTTCGGTGAACTCGCTCGGCTTGACCATCGCGCGATTGCCCGCGGCGAGGATGCCCGCCATCGGGACAAAGACCATGCCCACCGGGAAATTCCACGGCGCGACGACGCCGACGACGCCCTTGGGCTGATAGACGACCTCCGCCTTGGCACCCAGCAGGCCGAGCGGGAAGGTCGGCTTGCGCTTCTCCCCCTTCGCCCAGCTCGCCATATGCTTCTTTGCATGTTTGAGCGCGCTGACCGACGGCATGATGTCGGTCATCAGCGTCTGTTCGCGGCTGCGGTGCCCGAAATCCTCGCTTACCGCCTTGGCAAATTCCTCCGCATTGTCGACCAGCAGTGCGATCGCCCGGTCGATCCGGTCGCTGCGGACGGCGAGGCTTTCGGGCATCGCGGCGGTAAAGCTCGCCTTCTGCGCCGCGAGCACGTCGTGCATCCGCGCGGTTTCGCCTGCGATATTCTCTGCGCTCGGCATGGCCATGACCCGTCTCCCCTCATCGTTTCGCGCGATGTTTGACCATGGCGAGCGGAGGGTTGCAAGATGAAACGCGCCTCCCATCTTGGCGCTGCCCCTTTCGCAATTGCAGCAAAGCCGCTAATCGGGCGGCCGACATTGCTTTCCCTTACGGAGTCTTTTGCCATGACCGCCACCGATCCCGTCGTTTTCCTCTCCTATGCGCGCACTCCGATGGGCAGCATGCAGGGCAGCCTGTCGGACGCGAGCGCGACCGACCTTGGCGCGACCGCGGTGAAGGCGGCGGTCGAGCGCGCCGGGGTAAAGGGCGAGGATGTCGAGCGCATTTATATGGGCTGCGTCCTTCCCGCGGGGCTCGGCCAGGCGCCCGCGCGCCAGGCGGCGATCAAGGCGGGCCTGCCCAAGTCAGTGCAGGCAACGACCGTGAACAAGGTGTGCGGTTCGGGGATGCAGACGGTCATCATGGGCGCCGAGGCGCTGGCGGCCGGCAGCGTCGACCTGATCGTCGCGGGCGGCATGGAGTCGATGACCAACGCCCCCTATCTGCTGAAAAAGCACCGCTCGGGCGCACGCATCGGCCACGACACCGCCTATGACCATATGTTCCTCGACGGGCTGGAGGATGCCTATGACGCGGGGCGCGCGATGGGCACCTTTGCGCAGGACACCGCCGACGCTTACCAGCTCAGCCGCCAGTCGATGGACGATTATACGCTCACCTCGCTGAGCCGCGCGAAGGCGGCGATCGCCGACGGCGCCTTCGCCGCCGAAATCGCGCCGGTGACGATCACGGGCCGCAAGGGCGATGTCGTCGTCGACACCGACGAAGCGCCGGGCAAGGCGATGCCCGACAAGATCCCGACGCTGAAGCCCGCCTTTGCCAAGGACGGCACGATCACCGCCGCGACCAGCTCGTCGATTTCGGACGGCGCCGCCGCGGTTGTGCTGACGCGCCAGTCGGTCGCCGAGGCGAAGGGGGCGAAGCCCGTCGCGCGCCTCGTCGCGCACGCCGCGCACGCGCAGGAGCCCAAGGACTTCACCGTCGCGCCCGTCGGCGCGATCAACAAGCTGCTCACCAAGACCGGCTGGTCGATCGCCGACGTCGACCTGTTCGAAGTCAACGAGGCCTTTGCCTGTGTCGCGATGTTCGCGATGCACGACCTTGGCATCCCGCACGACAAGATCAACGTCCACGGCGGCGCCACCGCGCTCGGCCATCCGATTGGCGCGAGCGGAACGCGGATCGTCACCACGCTGATCGCGGCGCTCCAGCGCCACGGCAAGACGCGCGGCATCGCCAGCC
>JBGTUD010000282.1:0-4125 GCA_041939405.1 Sphingopyxis sp.
CCGAGACGGAGCCCGTGGGGGCCGGCGCCATCGCGGTGGTCGCCGGCATGCATTTTTTCGATCAGTTCGCGCTGGCGGCGTTCGAGCGCGACGAGGCGCGCGCCGCGGTCGAGGCCCTGTCCCCCGGGACGCACGGCACCCGGTATCGCGTGGGGCTGGCCGCCGCCTCGGCGCTGATCGCACAGAACAGCGACCGGCTCGGCAAGACGCTCTGGACCGAGCTTGAACCCGGCGACAAGCTGCGCGTCGTCGGCGTGTGGGACGGGCCCGAAGAGGCGCGGCGGATCGGCGAGGAGCTCGAAACGCTCCAGCACCGCCAGATCAGCCTCGACCGCACCGCCATCCTCGTCCGCGCGCAGTTCCAGACGCGCGAGTTCGAAGACCGCTTCATCGCGATCGGCATGCCCTATCGCATCGTCGGCGGTTTCCGTTTCTACGAGCGCGCCGAAATCCGTGACGCGCTCGCCTATCTCCGCCTCGCCCAGTCACCCGCCGACGACCTTGCCTTTGAACGCATCGTCAATGTTCCGAAGCGCGGGCTCGGCGACAAGGCGCTGCAACGCATCCACCAGTTCGCGCGCGCCGAACGCGCGCCGCTGTTCCACGCCGCCGCGCGCATCACCGAAACCGACGAGCTGACGCCGCAGGCGCGCCGCCAGCTCGCGAACTTCGTCGCGATGATGCGGAATTGGCAAGGCAAGGCAAACGAGCTGTCACACCCCGAGCTCACCCAGCTCATCCTCGACGAATCGGGCTATACCGCGATGCTCCAGGCCGACCGCAGCGCCGAGGCCGCGGGCCGCCTCGAAAACCTCTCCGAACTCGTCCGCGCGATGGAGGAATATGAAACGCTCGAGGAATTTCTCGAGCATGTCAGCCTGGTCATGGACCGCGACAATGAC
Source organism: Sphingopyxis sp. (assembly GCA_041939405.1). Taxonomy (GTDB): domain Bacteria; phylum Pseudomonadota; class Alphaproteobacteria; order Sphingomonadales; family Sphingomonadaceae; genus Sphingopyxis. The sequence goes on from JBGTUD010000282.1 coordinate 903, forward strand.
GATCAGGTCGAAACGGTCACGATCATGACGATCCACGCGGCGAAAGGTCTCGAATTCGAGCATGTCTTCCTCGCCGGCTGGGAGGATGGCGTCTTTCCGTCGCAGCGCGCGATGGACGAAGGCGGCACCGCCAGTCTCGAGGAGGAACGCCGCCTCGCCTATGTTGCGATCACCCGCGCGCGCCGACGCGCGAGCATCTATCACGCCGCGAACCGCCGCATCTACGGCCAGTGGATGAGCAGCATCCCCAGCCGCTTCATCGCCGAAATCCCCCCCGAACATGTCGACATGGAGAACAGCTTCGGCGGCGGGCAGAGCCTGTGGCGCGCCAACTGGTCGGCGCAGGGCGACCCCTTTGCGCATGTCGCGGAACGCCAGCCCGCGCGTACGATGACGCGCGGCCCGGCGTGGCAGCGCGCGATGGCGCAAAGCTCGACCGTCACCCGCGCGCCCGCCCCGTCCGAACGCGGCCCCGCCGCATCGGTCGGCGCCAAGCCGCGCGCCGACCTCGCAATCGGGCTTCGCGTCTTCCACGAAAAATTCGGCTACGGCGAAATCATCGACATCGACGGCAACAAGCTGGAAGTCGAATTCGATCAGGCCGGCAGCAAGCGCGTACTCGACAGTTTCGTCCGCACGGCCTGAACGCCCGTCCGGCGCTCGCTTGCAAAGACCGGGCACGCCGTTATGGCAAAGGCCATGACGGGGCAGACGACATGGCTCGACCGAGCGCGCGACGCGCATCGCCGCGGTGACGTCGCGGCCGAAACGGCGGCGCTCGACGGTGCGATCCGCGCTGACCGCGGCAATATCGCTGCGCTGCTCGCGATGGCCGAACTGAGGCGGCGGCTCGCCGACGACCGCGCGGCGGGCAGCTACTACCGCCTCGCGCTCGCCACCGCGGCGCAAGCGCGCAGCGTGCCACCCGCGCTCCACCCCGGCCTTCAGCGCGCCGAAGCCTTTGTTGCGGCGACCGAGCGCGCCTTCGCCGAACATCTGCTCGCACAGCTCGGCGCCGCGGGAATCGATCGCCGCAACGCCCCTCCGCGCGTCGCCGAAGCGCTGAATTTGCTCGCGGGCGAACAGCCGCTCTACCTGCAACAGCCGAGCATGTTCTATTTCCCCGGCCTGGCGCAGCGCCCCTTTTTCGACCGCAGCGCCTTCGAGTGGGTGCCTGCTCTCGAGGCAGCGACCCGGACGATCCGCGGCGAACTCATGGCCCTGATCGACGGCGCAGCCGACCGCTTTGCGCCCTACGTCACGGCCAGCGCCGACCGCCCGCCACCGAACAACCCGCTGCTCGACAAGCCCGATTGGGGCGCCGCCTGGCTGTGGAAGGACGGCGCCGTGGCAGCGGGCATGGACCGGCTGTGCCCCGCGACGCTCGCCGCGCTCGAACTGGCACCGCGGCCCGTCATTCCGAACCGCGCACCGATCGCGCTCTTTTCGCGTCTGATGCCCGGCACGCATATCCAGCCGCATCACGGGCTGCTCAACACGCGCCTCATCTGCCATCTGCCGCTGATCGTCCCCGACGGCTGCGGCCTGCGCGTCGGCGCGGAAACGCGCAGCTGGCGCGAGGGCGAGTTGCTGATCTTCGACGACAGTTTCGAACATGAAGCGTGGAACCGCGGGAGCAGCGACCGCACCGTCCTGCTGTTCGAAATCTGGCGTCCCGACATCGACGCCGACGAGCGCGAACAATTGACGCACATCTTTGCGGCAATCGACACCTATGGCGAACAATAGACAAGGGACAGGAAGACAATGACCAACGCGGGCATGGATGCCGACATCTACGACGCTTTTATCGAACAATTGCAGCGCTATGTGCGCGAACGGTTGATCCCCGCCGAAGACCAGCTCGAAGAGCTCGGCCGCGTTCCCGACGATATTCTGGCCGAAATGCGCGACATGGGGCTGTTCGGCGTGACGATGCCCGAGGAGTTCGGCGGCGCGGGCATGAACGTCAGCCAATATGTCGGCTTCATCCGCGAACTCGCTTATGCCTCGCCCGCCTATCGCTCGATCGTGTCGATCAACATCGGCATGGTGTGCAAATCGGTCCTCGGTTTCGGGACCGAGCAGCAGAAGGCGCATTGGCTGCCGAAACTCGCCAACGGATCGATCGCCGCCTTCGGCCTGACCGAACCCGACAGCGGGTCGGACAGCGCGGCGATGAAGACGCGCGCAGTGCCCAGCGGCAACGGCTATGTGCTCAATGGCACCAAACGCTACATCACCAACGCGCCCTTTGCCGACGTCATCCTCGTCATGGCTCGCACCAATGCCGAGGCTTTGCCCAAGAACGCGCATGTCAGCGCCTTCCTCGTCCCCCGCGACACGCCGGGCGTGTCGATCGGCAAGCCCGACGGCAAGATGGGCCAGGCGGGATCGCAGATCGCCGACGTAATTCTCGAGGATGTGCATGTCGATGGCGACGCGCTGCTCGGCGGCGAGGAAGGGATCGGCTTCCGCGCCGCGATGCAGAGCCTCGACAACGGCCGCCTGTCGGTCGCCGCCGCGAGCGTCGGCTATGCCAAGCGGATGCTCGACGCGGGGCTTCAATATGCGATGGAGCGCAAGGCGTTCGGCGAACCGATCGCCAATTTCCAGCTCATCCAGGCGATGCTCGCCGACAGCAAGGCCGAAATCTATGCCGCCGACTGCATGCTGAACGACGCCTGCGCGCGCGCCGACCGCGGCGAAAAGATCATCGTCGAGGCCGCGGCGACCAAGATGTTCGCCAGCGAAATGTGCGGCCGCGTCGCCGATCGCGTCGTGCAGATTCACGGCGGCGCAGGCTATCTTAAGGAATATCTCGCCGAACGCTTTTATCGCGACTGCCGCATTTACCGCATTTATGAAGGGACGACGCAGATCCAGCAGCTAGTCATCGCAAAGAATATGATTCGCGATTACGCGGGCTGAGATCGGGTTGCCGTTCCTCATATCGTCATGGCGAGGACCCCGGACTTGATCCGGGGGACGCGGCAATCCAGAGTGGCGTAAACCGCCCCTGAATTGCTTCGCTTCGCTCGCAATGACGCAGTGAGGAATTCGACGGAGGCCCGCCGTTAAAGCTGGGGAAGCGGGAGAAAGTCGCTGGTGGAGCCGATGCCGGTGCCGCGCGAGGGGATGACGTCCAGTTCCTCGTCGGCCGCGTCGCCGTAGGTCTTGCGGAGATCGGCTTCCCACTTCGCCTCGGCCTCGGGCGTCCAGT
>JBGTUD010000283.1:0-4082 GCA_041939405.1 Sphingopyxis sp.
CGCTCGACACGAACGGGAAGAGAGGACGGTCTGGAAACCACCCCCAAACCGCCTAAGGCGCGATCGCCAGCCCGTCGCCATTCTTGCCCGCCGCGATCCGCCGCAGCACTTTTCCGCTCGCGACGTCGATTTCGGCGACTTGGTCGCGCCCCGTCTCGGCGGCATAGAGCCGTTTCGCATCGGCGCTGAACAGCAAGGTGACTTGCCCTGCCGCCTGTTCGCCCGGCTCGCCGAAACGCGCGCGCTCGGCTGATCGTCATTCTGCCCGGGGGCAGGCGCATTACGTTAAGTTAACTCTCACTCGCGTCCGGGCGGCCTTAATTCTGCCCGCGGCGGCCCGTGCGCCGCCGGTTGCAGGACGGAGGGGATTATGGACATTCTGCCTATAGACATCGACGCGCTGCCCATGCTCGACACCGCGGTCGGCCTGTTCGGGTCGCTGGCGGGCGAAACGCTGGCGTCGGGACAGTCGGTGTTCGAGATCGCCGTCATCATCGCGCTGATCGTCCACGATTGAGCGGGGGCGCGGCGGCGTGCGCGGCGCGCCACGATCATTATCCGGCGGGCGATGCCGCCCGCCGCGCGCGCATCCGTGCCGCGGTGGCGGAACTCGACGCGCGCTGGCGCCGCGCCGACGCCGCGCCCGGCGGGCTTTGCGCCGCGATCGACGCGGCGGCCGATGACCCGCCGGAGCGGGCGGTCGCGCTGCTTCTTCCGTGGCTTGCCGACCTTCGCTGGCTGCATCGCCGCCTGGGCGACGCGCTGGCGCTCCTCGCCGCCGATCCGTTCGCGCGGCCGCCGCTCCGCGCGGTCGGCGGCGGTGATGGCGGCGCGGGCGGGCTCATCCTTGCCGAGCGCGGGGCGGTTCGGCTGACGCTGCATATCCGGCCCGCGAGCGCCCGGCCGCCGACGCACGCGCTCTTCGTCCCCGGCCGCAGCGCGATCCGCGTGCTCGCTGCCGCCGGGGCGTCGCTCTGCCTCCACGACGTCGCGGTCAGCGCGGCGGAGGAAGCGGGCGGCTTCACCGCCGCGCGCGCCTCCGCCTGTCGCAGCCGCGCGCCGCGGCCGCTTTACGATGGCGAGATGCTGCACCTCGATACCGCGCGGCAAAGCTATCACCTCGATGGCGCGCGCGGCGATGTGCTGCTGCTCGAACTCGCGGTCCAGCCGCCCGCAAGCCTGCCGGTGCGCAGCTATGACCTTGCGAGCCGCCGCCTCGCCGGGGTGGGCGCGGCGCAGCGGGGCGCCAGCTTTCGCGCGATGACGCTGACGCTGCTTCGCCACCTCGGCCGCGCCGACGCCGCGCCGCTGTTCGTGGCGGAGACGCAGGCGGGCGATTTCGCCGCGCGCTGGCACGCGATGCGCGAGCTGGTCGCGCTCGACCCCGCCGCCGCGCACCCGCATCTCGCCGTCATGGCCGCCGCCGACCCGCACGCCGAAGTGCGCGCCGCCGCGACGGCCACGCTGGCGCTCCTCCAGCCCTCTCCTTCAGGGGAGGGCAGCGAGACTTGCGAACTTGTTCGCTAGTCGCAGCGGGTGGGGGCCAGCGGCCTTGCGCAAGGTTTCGCGCCCCCACCCTCTACCCCTTCCCTGAAGGGGAGGGGCTTTAGAAAGCCAGCCATGCCCCGCGTCATCGACCCGCCGCACACCCCCGAACTCGACCTCGCCGAAGTCGCCGCGCGGCTCGATGAAAGCGGCGTCGACCTCGCCGACCGGGCCAGCCTCTCCCAATGCTCCGCCCTCCTCGCCGGCCTCGCGCGCAACCGCGGCTTTCTGGCCGACCGGATGATCGCCGCGCTCAAGAGCAGCTATGCCGACCAGCTCGCGCTCAACCGCCATTCGGCGCAGGTTTTCCTGCTCCACCGCGGCGCGCGCGGCCATTATCTGCGCGCGAACCTCTGGCCCGCCGCGCGCGACGCCGTCACCGCCGCCAGCGGCGCCGCGGCCTTTTCCTACGGCGTCGCGCACGACCATAATTTCCATTTCCTGACCGTCGGCTATTGGGGTCCCGGTTATGTGAGCGACGATTATGTCTATGACGCCGAAACCGTCGACGGCCGCCTCGGCGAGCCGCCCTCCCTCAGCGCCCTGGGGCAGAGCCAGCTTAGCAAAGGCAAGATGATGCTCTACCGCGCGCACCGCGACATCCACAGCCAACACCCGCCGGAACGCCTGTCGGTCAGCCTCAACATCATGGACGACGGGGAGGGCGTGCCGTGGCGCGACCAATATATCGTCGACCTCGAATCGCGAACGATCGCGCGCCGCCCGACGATGACCAGCACCGAAATGCTGCTCCGCGCCGCGGTGCACCTCAATGAAAACGCCCGCGACATCGCCGACCATTTCGCGAGGGCGCACCCGGTGCCCAGAGTGCGCGCGAACGCCCTCGCCGCGCTGGCGGCGGTGGAGGAAGGCGCGGGCCGGGCAGCGGTGCTGGAACGCGGGCTGCGCGATGAGGACGCGCGGGTCAGGGATGATTGTGCGCGGTGGTTGGCGGGGTGATCCTCGCGGCGACGAAGCGATGGGGAAGGCGACCATCGCTGTAGGCGATGGTGGAGGGACGGGAGCGGTCATTACCGACCGGCCACATCCGCGGTCTTACCCCGCCTCGTCGCTGACCAGACGCGACGCCGGGATCAGCGGCCCGTCGCATATGCGCGTCAGCAAATCGGCCTGTGCCGGCTCCAGCTCGACGAGCAGCCCCAGCACGTTGAGCACATTGATCAGCTCGCTCGTATATTCGCTCAGCCAATGGTCGGGCTGAATATCGCCCAGCGGCGACGGCTTGCGGCGGTCCCCGATCTGCGGCCGTTCGCGGTTCTTCTTGCGGTAACTGAACCACTGGCGCAGTACCTGCTTGCCCGACACTTCATAGGCCCAGACGGCGGGCGGCACATGGTCGATAAAGCCGCTGCCGATTTTCAGCCGCTGTAATTCGGGATCATAATCGATGCTGTCGGGAAAGCCCTCTGCCGTCGCCGGGATCGTCCCCTCCTTCGGGATCGTCGGCCTCCGCCCCTCGGGCATGCGCGGCGGTCCTGCCGGGCGCCCGTCGGCAAAACGCTCGCCGAAACTGTGCAGCCAGATCACCTCGCGCCCCAGCTTCGCCGCCTCGGCGAACAGCGCGGCATCGGCGGTCAGCGGCACGCGCAGGCCCGGACGCACCAGATCGCCCTTGAACGTCTCGACATAGGCCGGATGCGCGAGCAGCGCGGCGACATAGGCAAAGACATCGACCGGATCGACCGGCGCGCCATAGGCGCGCGCGAGTTCGGCGAGCACATCGGGTGCGATATTGGCTTCAGTCGCGGCAGCGTCTTTCCAGAGGGTGAAAACATGCCCTCCAAAAGAGCCTCGGTAATGATCCTGATCAGGAACTAGGTCGGTAAAGGTCACAGCTGGCCCCGACTTTGGGCTGCTAACCATCAGTGCCGTCAAAAAAATTTGTTCCTTTCCAACTTTTCTCCAGAGGCCTGGACGAACTCTGTCGAGGATTCGACTGTCGGGAATGACCCATTGGCGGTCGAAGGAACGGAACGCATACCGCAGCGGAGTACGAATCTTGAGTGCGGTTCGCACTTGGTTATCGGCCGGATTGAGACCTTGCTCCTTCAGTAGCGCCTCGATTGAGGGCAGTGCTTCATGTAGACCAGCAAGTGGTTTTGTCGCTTTGGCGATGTGTGCGTCGCCTGGTTTGTTCTCGAATAGCTTTGCTCGTTCATGCGGCGAAGGCTCGCTGATAAGATGGCTCCACCTTTCGTTGAGAGTTTCGGCATCCGGTGCGATGACCCACGTGCGCCCTGCCTTCAAACCCGGACCGCTGTAGCCAATAACCGCGTCTAGCGGCACCATGTCCGCCCATCCTCCAGTAAATTCAGGCAGGAAGGGTGCGCGCCATTCCATCGCTCCATCGGTCCAGTCGGGGCTGTCGAGCGCAATATCGGCCAATTCGGCAAATTTCTCCTCGCGGCGCCCCTTGGCCAGCGCCCGATAACGCACCCGCGCGGGAACTTTCGGATCGTTCGCTGGCGACCTCGACGCGAGCACGATGCACACCGGATGCTGTACCCCCTGAAAGA
>JBGTUD010000284.1:0-4052 GCA_041939405.1 Sphingopyxis sp.
CTGTCCGCATTTCCGCAAATGCTTCATCGAACGCTCGGCGCGCGCGGCGACCCAGGCGGACATCGTCATCGCCAACCACGCGTTGACGATGGTGCAGGCAGCACGGCCGCGCGAGAGCGCCGGTACCGCGGCGACGCGGCTGATCTTCGACGAAGGCCATCATCTCTGGGATGCCGCCGACAGCATGTTCGCCGCGGCGCTGACCGGGCAGGAAGCGGTCGAGATCCGCCGCTGGGTGCTGGGGCCCGAGGGGAAATCGCGCGGGCGGCGGCGCGGGCTCGCGGCGCGGCTCGCCGATGTTGCCAGCTATGACGAGGCGGGCGACCGCGCGATCCAGGCCGCGATCGCCGCCGCCGCCGAATTGCCCGGCGACGGCTGGCTCGGCCGATTGGCCGAAAATGACCCTTGGGGCGCGATCGAGCGGCTGCTCGCGGCAGCGCGCGGACAGGTTTATGCGCGCAGCGTCGATACGCGCGGCGCGGACACGGGCTATGGGCTGGAAACCGAACTTGCCGATCCCGACCCCGCGCTGGTCGCTGCGGCAGCAAGCGCCAGCGATGCGATCGAGGCGCTGCTGCGCCCGCTTCTGGCGCTGGGGAAACGGCTCGAAGCGCTGATCGAGGATCCGCCCGACTGGCTCGACGGACAGGCGCGCGCCAGGGTGGACGGTGCGCGCCACAGCCTTGGCACGCGCATCGATACGCTCGGCGGCTGGCTGTCGCTGCTCGGCCGCGTCGGCGGTCCCGCCGACCCCGATTTCGTCGACTGGCTGGCGGTCGACCGCTACGACGGGCGCGAGTTCGACTGCGGCCTGCACCGTCACTGGCTCGATCCCGCGCGCCCGGTCGCCGACATCGTCTATGCCCAGGCGCAGGGCGTGCTCGTCACCTCGGCCACCTTGCGCAGCGGCCATCGCGGCAGCGCCAAAGGAACGGGGGGCTGGGCCGAGGCCGACATTCGCACGGGCGCGCGCCATATGGACGGCGGCGTCCGCCATTTCGCGGTCCCCAGTCCCTTCGATTACGCCCGGCAGGCCGAGGTGCTGATCGTCACCGACATTGCGCGCGGCGACCTGCCCGCGCTCGCAGGGGCCTACAGCCGCTTGATCGAAGCCGCGGGCGGCGGCGCATTGGGGCTGTTCAGCGCGATCCGGCGGCTGCGGTTCGTTCATGCCCGCATCGCCGACCGGCTGGCCCGCGCGGGCCTGCCGCTCTTTGCGCAACATGTCGATCCGCTCGACACCGGGACACTCATCGACATCTTCCGCGCCGATCCGCACACCTCGCTGCTCGGCACCGATGCGCTGCGCGAAGGAGTCGACGTGCCCGGCGATTCGCTGCGGCTGGTCGTGATGGAGGGCGTGCCTTGGCCGCGCCCGACGATCCTGCACGCGGCGCGGCGCGCGGCGCAGGGCGGCAGCGCCTACGACGACATGGTGATCCGCGGCCGCATCGCGCAGGCATTCGGGCGGCTGATCCGCCGCGCCGACGATTTCGGCCAGTTCGTGATGCTGTTACCCAGCTTTCCGTCGCGGCTGCTCAGCGCCTTTCCCGAAAATACGCCGATCCACCGCCTGCCGCTCGACGAGGCAGTCAACCATGTCGCCGCCGCCAATGTCGAAAGGCGAAAAAGCGCGTTTCGCGCCTTTTCACCGTCATAAGTTTGCGGCACAAGGCGCGCGAACGAGGGGATGCGCGCGGGCGCGCGGGAGAGATATTTTTTGAAAACTTTGACCATCCTGCGCCACGCCAAATCGGGTTGGGACGTACAGGTCGAGCGCGATTTCGACCGCCCGATCAACAAACGCGGCGCGCGCGGCGCCGAACTCATCGGCCAATGGCTGAAACGGCAAAAGCTTCCCGTCGACCGCATCGTCGCTTCGCCCGCAGTGCGCGTGACCGAAACGCTCGACATTTTCCAGCCCGCCGCCGGGATCGAGGCCATCGAACCGCATTGGGACAGGCGCATCTATCTCGCGTCGGCGGCCACGCTGATCGACGTCATCCGCGACACCGGGCGCGATGCCAACAATCTATTGATTTCCGGACATAATCCGGGTCTGGAAGACCTCATATTGATGCTCGTTCCCGAATCGGACAGCGACGAACTGCGCGCGAAGGTCGAAGAAAAGCTCCCGACCTCGGCGCTCGCGCGGCTCGAACTCGACATCGCCGACTGGCACCAGCTCGACAGCGGCATCGCGCGTTTCGCCGACTTCATCCGCCCCCGCGACCTCGACCCCGCGCTCGCACCGGCGATGGACGACGATTGAGCCCGGTCGGCACGGCTGGAGGCGACCGAAAGTTGCCCTCAACTCTATCGTCATCCCGGCGAAGGCCGGGATCTCGTCGATGCGGCAAACCGTTAGGGCGAGATCCCGGCCGTCGCCGGGATGACGGAATTGAAGAAGTCCGCTTCCCACCCAAAGCCGACATCCGCCGCAAAAAAAACGCTGTCCTACATACCCCGGCTGTGCCAGCCTTCCCCCTGCTTCTTTCAATCGCTGGAGAAAATTCGCTACCCCGCCTCCTTGTGCGGATAACTATGGCGCGGCGCATACCCGCCGGACGCGGCAAATAGGGAAACCGCACAAGACTGACTTTTCCTGACCTTTGGAACGATCGGGCGGCCATGCGGCCACCGCCGCCGATCAACCCAGCGCCGCCGCCAGCCGCGCCCGAAGCGCGACCAGCGCCTCGACCGGAACGCCCGCGTCGCCGCGAACCGCACCGTTGCCGACAGGGGAGGCGGTGCCAGCCGTGGCAGCCGCCGTGGCACCTCCATCCGACAGCGCCTTGCGCGCGCCTTCGACCGTGAAGCCCTGCACATGCAGCAGATGGTGGATGCGCTCGGCGAGCGCGACGTCTTCGGCGCGGTAATAGCGCCGCCGACCCGACCGCTGGAGCGGCTTCAGCTGCGGAAAGCGCGTCTCCCAATAGCGCAGCACATGCGTCGGCACCCCGATGCGGTCGGCCAGTTCGCCGATGGCGAGCATCGCGCCGCTCGCCTTGCCGTTATCGGGGGTACCGTCAGAAACCGCCATGGGTCACAACATGGGCCTATTTGCCCGCGACGCGGGCGCGCATCGTCTGGCTGGCGCGAAAGGTCATCACGCGGCGCGGCAGGATCGGTACCTCGATCCCCGTCTTGGGATTGCGGCCGATACGCTGCGCCTTGTCGCGCAGCACGAACGTGCCGAATCCCGAAATCTTCACATTCTGACCGCCCGCGAGCGCATCGGACATATGATCGAGAATCGATTCGACGATGGCGGCCGATTCATTGCGCGAAAGGCCGATTTGCTGATGAATCCGGCTCGCGATGTCGGCGCGCGTAAGCGTTCCTGCAGTCATGTTGATCCCTTCCCCCTCCTGAAGCGAAATATGTACGCGGCCCCGCTCAGCCCCCACTGGCGAGTCCCGTCTTCACTATGTAACAAATCCGAATAAATCCGCCAAACTGAAACGGATGGACGGAGAAGTTGACGCGACGAAAATTGTCGCCGCTTTCGGCAGTCCGTCGCTGACTTAAACGCGCAGGACCGCAGCGCCCCATGTGAAGCCGCCGCCCATCGCTTCGAGCACGACCAGGTCGCCGCGCTTGATGCGCCCGTCGCGCACCGCAAGGTCGAGCGCGAGCGGCACCGATGCCGCCGACGTGTTGGCGTGCTGATCGACGGTCAGCACGACATGTTCGGCCGCCAGGCCCAGCTTTTTCGCGGTTGCATCGATGATGCGCTTGTTCGCCTGATGCGGCACGACCCAGTCGATGTCATCGGCCGAAAGCCCGACGTCGGCCAACACTTCACCCAATACGGCGGCCAGGTTGGTGACGGCGTGTCGGAAGACTTCGCGCCCCTGCATCCGCACGTGACCGACGGTGCCGGTGGTCGACGGGCCGCCATCGACATAGAGCATGTCGCAATATTGCCCTTCGGCGTGCAGCCGCGTTGCCAGGATACCGCGATCGTCATCGACATCCTCGGCCGACAGGACGACGGCGCCCGCTCCGTCGCCGAACAGCACACAGGTCGTGCGGTCCTCCCAGTCGAG
>JBGTUD010000285.1:0-4048 GCA_041939405.1 Sphingopyxis sp.
ATTTGATCCGCAAAACGGACAATTTCTTCTTTTGTTCTATAACCTCGAGCGCATGTGGTCGTTCGGCGACGCGCCGCCGGTTGCGGCCGCGAATTGACGTGACCGCCGCCTGAAGGTTAGGCGGCGGATATGTTGCTGCACATCATCGCGCGCGGGCGCATCGGGCGCTCTCCCGAGGCCGAGCTGGTCGCGCGTTACATGAAGCGCGTGAGCTGGGCGCAGAAGATGTCGGAACTTCCCGATACCGGCGGGCGGATGCCTGCGGCGGCGGATAACAGCCGCACCATCCTGCTCGACGAGGGCGGCGAGCAGATGTCGTCGCTCGAATTTGCGCGGCTCCTCGAAACATGGCGCGACAGCGGGGTGCGCGAGGCGCGCTTCTGTCTGGGCGCAGCCGACGGCTTTACGCCGCAAGAGCGCGAGGGCGCCGACAAGGTCATTGCCTTTGGCCGCGCGACCTGGCCGCATTTGATGGCGCGCGCGATGCTGGCCGAGCAATTGTGGCGCGCCACCAGCATCATCGCCGGACACCCCTATCATCGCGAGGGGCGCCAGTGAGGCGCGCGCTGTTCGCGCTTCCCGCGGCCGCCGCGCTGGTCGGCGGTGCCGTTGCGCTGGCCCAAAGCGACCTGTTCGATCCGGGCGCGATTGCCGCGCGCGAACGAACGCAATTGGTCGATGCCAAGGAACAATCGGCGGCGGCGATGGCGCGCAGCGCGCTGCTCGAAAAACAGGCGGCGGCCGCCACGAGCGAGGCCGACCGGCTGAAAAAGCGCAGCGCCGCGCTCGCCGCGCGCATCCAGTCGGCGGAAGCCGACATCAGCGCGGGCGAAGCGCGCGTCGCGCTGGTCACGCGCCGCCTGTCGGCGCGCCGCGCACGGCTGGCGGAACAACAACAGCCTTTGCTCGAACTCACCGCATCGCTCCAGCAACTCAGCCGCCAGCCGCCCGTGAGCGTGCTCGCGCAGCCCGGATCGCTGCGCGACATGGTGCATGCGCGCGCGGTGATCGACGCCGCGATGCCGGTGATCGCACAGCGCACCGCGGGGGTACGCCGCGAACTCACGCTGCTCGACACCGCGCGGCGGCAACAGGCGATTGCGCTCGACGCGCTGGCGGCGAGCAAGGCACAGCTTGCCAACCGCCGCGCCGCGCTGACGCGGCTGGAAAATGAAGGGAGGCTGCGGTCGCGCGAATTGATGAGCAGCGCGCGGCTGGAGGCCGACCGCGCGCTGGGGTTGGGCGAAAAGGCGCGTGACATTGTCGAGCTGATGGACGCGCTGGAAGCCGATGGGCTGGTGCGCGCCGAACTTGCGGCGCTGGCAGGGCCGCTGCCGCGCCCGCGCAATCCCGCCGCCGGTGCCGCCGGGCCCATCGCCCCGTCGGCGCCGCGCGAGACCGGATTGACCGCCAGCGTCTATCGCCTGCCCGTGGTCGGGCGCATCGTCACCGGACTGGGCGAGGTCAATGAAAGCGGCGTTCGGTCGCGCGGCATCACCATTGCGGCCCAGCCCGGCGGCCAGGTCGTTGCGCCGGCCCCCGGCCGCGTCAGCTTTGCGGGCGATTATCGCGGCTATGGCAAGATCGCCATCATCGACCATGGCGGCGGCTGGATCTCGCTGCTCGCGGGGATGATCGCACTTTCCACGGGGGTCGGAGACACGGTGGACGCCGGCACGCCGGTCGGCCGCGCGGGATCGGACGACAGCCGCATCACGGTCGAACTGCGCCGCGCCGGGCGCCCGGTCGACATTGTCGCGATGATCGGTTGATCGCGGGCGGTTCATCGGTCGTTCGGCCGACGTTCCATATCGGGATAGCGCGCTTGACCGCCGCTAAAATGCGTAGGATGATCGGGCGCCGGGGATTATAAGGCGTGGTTTATCTCGCCTGAGCGAAAGACTGTGATGACCGACTCGAACACGACCGCCGCCCGCCCGCCCGCCTCGCCGCGACGCCGCTTTGCGCTGTGGCAGGGCGCCGCTGCGCTTTCGACGCTGGCCCTGGTGCCGCTCGCGACGGGCGCAATGGCCAGCGTCGATTCGAAAACGCAGCAGGAAATCGCGCGCTTCATGGATGTCTATCTGGAAGTGAAGGCGAACTATGTCGAACCCGTCGACGATGCCAAGCTGGTCGAGGGCGCGATCAACGGGATGCTCGCCAGCCTCGACCCGCATTCGGGCTATCTCGACGCGCACGGCTTTTCTACGCTGCGGACCCAGACCGACGGCGAATATGGCGGGCTGGGCCTTTCGGTCACGATGGAGGACGGCGTCGTCAAGGTCATTGCGCCGACCGCCGACACGCCCGCCGACCGTGCGGGGATCAAGGCGGGCGATTATATCACCCATATCAACAAGGAACTGATCTTTGGCATGACGCTGGATGAGGCGGTCGAGCAGATGCGCGGCCGTCCGGGCACGCCGATCGAGATCACCATCGTCCGCGAGGGCCAGGACAAACCGATGGAATTGTCGCTGACGCGCGAGATCATCGACCTGAAACCCGTCAAATGGGAAGTCAGCGGCGATGTCGGCGTGCTGACCGTCACCAGCTTTTCGGCCGATGCGACGACCGACCTTAAGGCCGCGATGATGGCGGTCGAAAAATCGCTCGGCAAAAAGCCGCGGGGATGGGTGCTCGACCTGCGCTCGAACCCCGGCGGCCTGCTCGACGAAGCCGTCGGGATCAGCGACCTGTTTCTCGAGCGCGGCGAGATCGTTTCGCAGCGCGGGCGCAAAAAGGGCGACATCGAACGCTATTTCGCCGAACCCGGCGATCTGGCGGGCGGGGCGCCGGTGATCGTGCTCATCGACGCGGGCTCGGCCTCGGCTTCCGAAATCGTCGCGGGCGCGCTGCAGGATCAGCATCGCGCGGTCGTGATGGGCGAACGCAGCTTTGGCAAGGGATCGGTGCAGACGGTCCTGCCGCTCAGCGACACCACCGCGCTGCGCCTGACCACCGCACGCTATTACACGCCATCGGGCCGCAGCGTACAGGAAGGCGGGATCGAGCCCGACATCCGCGTGCCACAACTCAGCGACCCCGACTATGCCTCGCGCCCCAAATTCCGCGAAAGCGACCTGCGCCGCCACCTGATCAACGAAAAGAAGGTCGACAACGGCCTCATCGAAAAGGATGAAAAGGCCGATCCCCGCTTCACCGCCACCGCGGCCGAACTGAAAGCCAAGGGGATCGAGGATTTCCAGCTTCACTATGCGCTGCAGACGATCGGGCGGATCGGTCCGGGAACGCCGCGCCTGGCGGCGGCCAAGCCCGCGGCGAAACCGGCACGGCGCAACTGAGCCGCTTCCGCATAGTCTTCTTTCGTCATCCCGGCGAAGGCCGGGATCTCGCCGGTTCGGCAAAACGATAGGGTGAGATCCCGGCTTTCGCCGGGATGACCATGCAATTCAGGATCAGTTTGATGTTCGGATCGCGCCTCTCTGCCCCGCTCGTTGCCCTTGCGGCGCCGCTGCTGCTCTATGGCGGCGCGCTCGTGTCGCAATTCGGCTTCGGCCTTCATCCCTGCGAAATGTGCTATTGGCAGCGCTGGCCGCACCAGGCGGCGATCGTGCTGGCGCTGCTCGCGCTGCTGCTGCGGCGGAACGACAAGGCGATGCGCGCGCTGACGCTGCTCGCGGCTGTCGCGATTGCCGTCAGCGGCGCGATCGGGATTTTCCACGCCGGCGTCGAATATGGCTTTTGGGAAGGCGTCACGACCTGCGCGACGGGCGCCGGCGGCCCGGTGACGCTCGAATCGATCATGGACGCGCCGCTTGTCCGCTGCGACGCCGTCCAATGGTCGCTCTTCGGCATCTCGCTCGCCGGTTTCAACGCGATCTTCTCGCTCGCCGCGGCCGCGCTTGTCTTGACCTTGCTGCGCGCCAAGCGCACATCAGCGGCATGACTGAGGAAAAGCCCGGCGGAACCCAGACTGGCAGGCGCACCGCATCGATGATCCGCGTCGATCAGGCGGCCCGGCAGATCTGCAATTTTAACGGAAATGCGGCCGCCTTCACCGGTAAATTTTACGGCATTGTGAATC
>JBGTUD010000286.1:0-4048 GCA_041939405.1 Sphingopyxis sp.
AAATCGGGCGCCTGGTTCAGCTATGACTCGATCCGCATCGGGCAGGGGCGCGAAAATGCCAAGAATTTCCTGACCGAAAATCCCGAACTGCGGGAGCGGCTGGAAGCTGCGATCCGCGGCCGCACCGACGCGGTCGCCGAGGAAATGATGGCGGGCCCCGACGACGAGGGCGACGACATCTGACGATCGTTCGGCCGGTCTGCGTTCGCGCGGGACCGACCGACGAACGGCGGCGGGCCCTCGCGGTCTCCTTGCACCGCGGACACCTGCAAGCCCCTCTCCCCGCAGGTGGCCCGCTCGCCGTTGATTTCGATCCTCTGTCGCTCCTTGTACGAGAGCGGGAGATCAGAGCGTTTCGGGACGGGAGGGGGCGCTGTTCATTTTTCCTCATCCCGGACTTGATCCGGGATCCATTCTTCCAGTGTCGCGCAAATGGATCCCGGATCAAGTCGGCAATTATCCCTTTGCGACCAGTGGATACTGTTCCCCGGCGAAAGCCGGGGTCCAGGGAGCCCGAGAGCAGGCGTTGCTCTGTGGCGCCCTGGACCCCGGCTTTCGCCGGGGAGCAGCTACTTGTTCGAACGGTATAAGCGCCGATCACGTTCGGGATGACGATGAAATTCATATTCGCCATCGGTCGCATATGGTGGTCCGCGCACGGCGCCACGCCTTGCGCGCCCGCTGACAACGGGTAGAGATGGACCATGACCGCGATCCGCCTCTTTGGCTTGCCCACCGATATCAACAGCAGTTTCGAACGCGGGGCGGCCGGTGGACCCGCGGCGATTCGCGCGGCGCTGTGGAGCGACCGCGGCAATATGGCGAGCGAGCTGGGGCCGGAAATCGGCACCGATATCGCCTTTGCCGACGACGGCGACCTGCCGCTCACCGAGCGCACGGCCGAGGATGACGCCGCGATCCGCCGCCATGTCGCGATGCTGTGCGAAGATGGCGAAGTGCCGCTGGCGCTCGGCGGCGACCATGCCGTGACCTTTCCGCTGGTCGAAGCCGCCGCGGCGTGTTTCGGGCCGGTGACGATCCTGCACTTCGACGCGCACCCCGATCTTTACGACGATTTCGGCGGCAATCCGCGGAGCCACGCATCGCCCTTTGCGCGCATCTGCGAAGCCGGGCACGCCAAACGTCTGGTGCAAGTCGGTATTCGCACGCTGAACCGCCATTGCCGCGAGCAGGCCGAACGCTTCGGGGTCGACATCGTCCCGATGGCAGGCTTTGTTTCCGAGGCCGTGCCGGTGCTCGAAGGGCCGCTTTATATCTCGGTCGACCTCGACGGGATCGACCCTTCGGAGGCGCCCGGCGTCGCGCACCCCGAACCCGGCGGGCTGACCGTTCGCGAACTGATCGCGGTGCTCCACAAGCAGACCGCGCCGATCGTCGGCGCCGACATCGTCGAACATCACCCCGGCCGCGACGTGGGCGGTGTCACCGCGATTTTGGGCGCGAAACTCGTACGCGAGCTTGCGGCGCTGATCGACCGCAACGGTCCCTACCGAAACTGATCCGCAAAGGAGAGCGCCATGACCCTGACCGTTCATCACCTCAACAACAGCCGCTCGCAGCGCATCTTGTGGCTGCTAGAGGAGCTGGGTGCGCCGTATGAGATCAAATTTTACGACCGAGATCCCGTGACCAACCTCGCGCCGCCGGAATTGGTCGCGGTCCACCCGCTCGGCAAGTCGCCGGTGCTGGAGGATGGCGGCCGCGTCATCATCGAATCGGGGGCAATCACCGAATATCTGTGCGAGCGCCACGGCGGCGGGCACCTGGTCCCCGAACGCGGCACCGACGAGCATGTCAGCCATCTTGAATGGCTGCATTTTGCCGAAGGGTCGGCGATGACGCCGATCCTGCTGCGCATCTATACCGCGCGGCTCGGCGAGGCGGCGGCGCCGCTCGAACCGCGGATCGCGCAGCAACTCGACGCGCATTTTTCCTATATGGAAAGCCGGGTCGGCGCGAACGGCCATTTCATCGGCGACAGCCTGTCGGCGGCCGACATCATGCTGAGCTTTCCCGCCGAAATCGCGGTGATGCAGGGCATGGCGCCGCGCTATCCAAAGCTTGCCGCCTTTGTGAACGCCTGTCACGCGCGTCCGGCGTGGCAGCGCGCGCGGGAGAAGGGCGGCGCCTATTATGGCTATTGAGCAGCGCTGGTGCGCGCTGCTGGTTGCCGGCGCCTTGCTGGCGGGCAGCGCGGCGGCGCAGAGCCCGTTGCTCGACGCGACCGTGGAGCGCGAGGTCAATGTCGCGACCGGCGAGGCTTTCACGCCGACAGCCGCCGACGAGGCCGAAGCGATGGACCGCTTCGCCGCCTATACGCTGGCGCTGGCGCGGCGGGACTTTGACGCCGCCTATGCCATGTTGCGGCTGTCGTTCCAGGCGTCGAGCCCGCGGCTGGAATGGGAGATGAATTTCCGCAAGCGGCCGGCGCTGTGGGCCGACGGTACGATCCGTGTGTTGCGGCTGAGCTGGTACAGCAATCCTGCCGGGCAACCTCGCGGCCTTTATGCGGCGTTCGACTTTCGCGGCGACCGCAAGAATGGAACGATGGATTGCGGCTATGTCGCCGTGCACCGCGCCGAACCCGGCGCGCCTTTCACTGTCGTGCGAACCGACACGAGTGAAGTGCCGGTGCAGTTCATGGAAGAGGGCGTGCCCAAGGCCGAGGTGCTGCGGCAGCTTCCCTGCTATTTGGGCAAGGGGATCGCGACCGACTTTTGACCGTGCCGGACGATTGCCGCCGCAGCGACGAAGCGGCTTGTCGCACCGCCGCAAAATGCCTAATTCGCGCGCATGACATCGACCAACGACATTCGCCGCTCCTTCCTCGATCATTTCGCGGGCGCCGGGCACCATATCGAGCCATCGGCGCCGCTGGTGCCGTATAACGATCCGACGTTGATGTTCGTCAACGCGGGCATGGTGCCGTTCAAAAATGTCTTCACCGGGCTCGAAAAGCGTCCCTACAGCACCGCGGCGTCGTCGCAGAAATGCGTGCGCGCGGGCGGCAAGCATAACGATCTCGACAAAGTCGGCTATACCGCGCGGCACCATACCTTCTTTGAAATGCTGGGAAATTTTTCCTTCGGCGACTATTTCAAGGAAGCGGCGATCGACCATGCGTGGACGCTGATCACCAAGACCTGGGGGCTGGCGCCCGAGAAGCTGACCGCGACGGTCTATCACACCGACGACGAGGCGTTCGACCTGTGGAAAAAGATCGCCGGGCTGCCCGACGAGCGGATCATCCGCATTCCGACAAGCGACAATTTCTGGTCGATGGGCCCGACCGGCCCCTGTGGCCCCTGCACCGAGATTTTCTATGATCATGGGGACAGCATCTGGGGCGGCCCTCCGGGCAGCGCCGAGGAAGATGGTGATCGGTTCATCGAAATCTGGAACCTCGTCTTCATGCAGAACGAGCGGTTCGAGGATGGCTCGATGCGGGCGCTTGACATGCAGTCGATCGACACGGGCATGGGGCTTGAGCGGATCGGGGCGCTGTTGCAGGGCAAGCACGACAATTACGACACCGATTTGATGCGCAGCCTGATCGAGGCGAGCGCGCATGTGACGAGCCAGGACCCGGACGGGCCGGGCCGGGTGCATCACCGGGTGATCGCGGATCACCTGCGCTCGACCTCGTTCCTGATGGCGGATGGGGTGATGCCTTCGAACGAGGGGCGCGGATATGTGCTGCGGCGGATCATGCGGCGGGCGATGTGGCATGCGCATATGCTGGGCGCGAAGGATCCTGTGATGCATCGGCTGGTGCCGGCGCTGGTGGCGCAGATGGGGCAGGCATTCCCCGAACTGGGTCGGGCGCAGGCGATGATCGAAGAGACATTGAAGCTGGAAGAAACGCGCTTCAAGCAGACGCTGGAGCGCGGTTTGCGCCTGCTCGATGAGGAGGTGACAGGGCTGGAAGAGGGGGCGGCGCTGCCGGGGGCAACGGCATTCAAGCTCTATGACACCTATGGTTTTCCCCTCGACCTCACGCAGGATGCGCTGCGCGAGAAGGGGCGCG
>JBGTUD010000287.1:0-4019 GCA_041939405.1 Sphingopyxis sp.
CGCGACCGTGGACATCAGGATCGGCTGCGCGCGCTTGTGTCCGGCGTCGACGATCGCCTCGTCGCGCGGCACCCCGGACGCCATTTCCTCGATCGCGAAGTCGACGAGCAGGATGCTGTTCTTGCCGACGATGCCGAGCAGCATCAGCACGCCGATGAACACGGGAAGCGAGAGCGGATAGCCGGTCAGCAGCAACGCGACCGCACCGCCGAGCGGGGCGAGCAGAAGCGAGCCCATGTTGACGAAGGGCGGGATGATCTTGCGATAGAGCAGGATCAGGACCGCCAGCACGAGGAAGATCCCCGATACGACCGCGATCGCGAAGTTGCGCAGCATCTCGGCCTGCCACTTGGCACTTCCGAGGACCAGCCGCGTGACCCCGGGGGGCAGCGTCTTGAGCGCCGGCAGCGCCTCGACCTTATCCATCGCCTGACCGGTCACGAGACCCGGAGCAAGGTCGGCCCCGATGGTGAGCTGGCGCACCTGGTTGGTGCGATTGATCTGGGTCGGGCCGGCGCCGAAGCCGATTTCGGCCACGACCGAGAGCGGCACCGTTCCCCCGTTCCGGGTCGGAACCGGCATGTTGCGCAGCGTATCGAGCCGCTCGCGCGCGGTTTCCGCAAGCGCGACGCGCACCGGTATCTGCCGGTCGGACAGCGAGAATTTCGCGCTATTCTGGTCGATCTCGCCAAGCGTCGCGACGCGGATCGACTGGCTGAGAGCCTGGGTGGTGACGCCGAGCTGCGCCGCGAGCGCGAAGCGCGGGCGAATGACGATCTCCGGGCGCTGAAGATTGCCCTCGACACGCGGCGAGCGGATCTCTTTCACCTTGGCCATTTCGGCAAGCAGCCGGTTGCCGACATCTTCGAGCTTCTTCGGGTCGTCGCTGCCGAGCGTGATCGAGATGTCGCGGCTGCTCCCGCCGCCGCCGCCATGCTGTGACTGGAAGTTGATGCGGGCATCGGGAACCTGCGCGAGCCGTGGCGCGCGGTCCTTTTCGAACTCGGTCGAGGTGAGCTCGCGATCCTTGCGCAATTTCAGATAGACCGTCGCCGTGCCGACATCGATCCGCGACAGGGCGGATTCGACGAGCGGGTCGCGCTTCATGAGATCGGTCACCTCGTCGGCCACCGCCTCGGTCTGTTCGAGCGTTGCACCCGGGGCGAGCTGGATGGCGACGCGGCTCGTGTCGGAATCGATCGACGGCTGGAAGGTCATCGGGAGGAGCGAGAAGCTGAAAATGGTCGCGAAGAGCGCCAGCACCCCGATGCCGACCACCCAGACGCGATGGTCCTTGATGTAACCGAGCCATTTCCAGCGCCCGCCGCGCGCACGCGCGGCAGCGGCCCCGCTGGTATCGAGGCTCCAGCGCAAGATGCGCATATAGGTGTCGATCAGCGGGCCCTCGCCATGCTTTTGCGGACCCTGCGCGGAGAGAAAGTAGGCGGCGAGCATGGGTGTGATCATGCGCGCGACCGCGAGGCTCATCAGCACCGCGGCCACGACCGTCAGTCCGAAATTCTTGAAATATTGCCCGGCGACGCCCGGCATGAGCCCGACCGGCAGGAACACCGCGACAATCGTCATGGTTGTCGCGAGCACCGCGAGGCCGATCTCGTCGGCGGCATCGATCGAGGCCTGATAGGCCGATTTGCCCATCCGCATGTGGCGCACGATATTCTCGATCTCGACGATCGCATCGTCGACCAGCACGCCGGCAACGAGGCTCAATGCGAGCAAGGTCATCATGTTGAGCGAGAAGCCCATGAGGTCCATGAACAGGAAGGTCGGGACCGCCGACAGCGGGATAGCGAGCGCGGATATCAGCGTCGCACGCCAGTCGCGCAAGAAAAGGAAGACGACGACGACCGCGAGAATCGCGCCCTCGACCATCGCATTGATCGCCGAATGATATTGGCCCTTGGTATATTCGATATCGCTGAACAGCTCGGTGAATTTGACCTTGGGGTTTTCCTTCTCGAGCTTGCGCAGCTCCTCGACCGCCGCGTCGTAAACGGTGACATCCGAGGCGCCCTTGGCGCGCTCGAAGCCGAAGGTCAGCACCTGCCGCCCGTCCTGCTTCGAGACCGAGCGCTGCTCGGCGTAGAGATCCTTGACCTCGGCGATATCGGCGAGGCGCACGGTCCGGTTGGTGCCGACCGAGATCAGCGTCTCGCCGAGCGCGTTGGCGCTGCTGGCGTTGCCGAGGATACGCACCGCCTGCTCGGACCCCGCGACCTCCATCCGGCCGCCGGCCGCATTGACGTTGAGCTGGACGAGCTGGGTGTTCACCGCGGCAGCGGTGAGGCCATAGGCACGCATTCGCTCGGGGTTGAGGATGACGCGGATTTCGCGGCTGACCCCGCCCCGTCGATAGGCGTCGCCCATGCCGGGGACCGCGATCAGCCGCTTCGCGACGACATTATCGACATACCAGCTCAATTCCTCGAGCGTCATGTCGGTGGCCGAGGCCGACCAATAGGCAAGCGTGTTGCCCGAGGTCGAGAGGCGGATAACCTGCGGTTCGAGGATTCCGTTCGGCAGGTTGCTGCGGATCTGGGTGATCTTGTCGCGGATGTCGGTCACCGCTCGGTCGATCGGCGTGCCGATCGCGAACTGGACGAAGGTCTGCGACTGGCCTTCGGTAACCGTCGAATTGAGCTCGTCGATCCCCTCGATCGTCCGCACCGCCGCCTCGACGCGCTGCGTGACCTGGGTTTCGAGTTCGGTCGGCGCGGCGCCCGGCTGGGCGATGATGACGATGGCGCCCGGAAAATCGATGTCGGGATCGCTCTGGACCCCCATCATGAGGAAGGAGACGATGCCCGCCACCGTCAGACCGAAGAACATGACGAGCGGCGGGATCGGGTTCCGGATGGACCAGGCCGAGATATTCTTGAAGTTCATCCTCTCTCCCCCTTCCGGTTCGATCCCACCGCGACTGTGCGCTCTCAGCCCATGCTGCGATCGCGATAGGCGAGCAGGCGAAGCGCATTGGCGACGACGACGAGGGTCGAGCCTTCGTGCGCCGCGACCGCCGCACCGATTCCGAGCCCGAAGATCGTCGCCGGCACGAGGACCACGACGACGCCGAGGCTGACCACCAGATTCTGGCGGATGATGCGGCGCGTCTGGCGGCTGAGCCCGATCGCGAACGGGAGATGAGCGAGGTCATCGGCCATCAGCGCGACGTCGGCGGTTTCGAGGGCGACATCGGACCCCGCGGCGCCCATCGCGATCCCGACGGTGGCGCTCGCCATCGCCGGTGCGTCATTGACACCGTCACCGACCATTGCGACCGGCTGCTGCGCCTTGAGGTCGCGAATGGCGTCGACTTTCTGGTCGGGCATAAGGTCGCCCCAAGCCTCGTCGATCCCGACTTCGGCGGCAATCGATTCCGCGACCTTCTGGTGATCGCCCGAAATCATGATCATCCGGCCGATTCCGAGTTCGCGCAGTTTGGCGATCGCTGTGCGCGCCGCTTCGCGCGGCGTGTCCATCAGACCGATCGCGCCAAGGTCGCGGTCGCCCATTCGAACGACCATCGTCGTGCGGCCCTGCTCGCGGAGGCCGGCGATCGCAGCTGCCACTTCGCCGCCGATCGGCGCGATGCCGTCGGCACCAAACATTTCGGCCTTGCCGATCAGGACGGTCTCGCCCTCGACCTTCGCCGTGACGCCGCGACCCGTCAGGCTGTTGAGGTCGTCCGCTACCGGTACGCGCGTCGACGTCAGCATGGCCTCACCATCGCGCGCGATGGCAGCGGCAAGCGGATGATCGCTCAGTCGCTCGACCGCCACGGCGATGCGCAGCAGTTCCTCCTTCGGCACGCCGCTGGCCGGCAAGACGTCGGTGATGCGCGGCTTTCCTTCGGTGAGCGTGCCCGTCTTGTCGAACGCCAGCGCGGTCAGCGAGCCGAGATTTTCAAGCGGGCCACCGCCTTTGACCAGCACGCCGCCGCGCGCCGCCCGCGCAACGCCCGACAGGACGGCGCTCGGCGTCGCGATCGCGAGCGCGCA
>JBGTUD010000288.1:0-3983 GCA_041939405.1 Sphingopyxis sp.
GCTATACTCTGCTTGCCAGAGGGTCGGGCGATCGCCGCTTTCGCAAGGAAGGGGAGGAAAGTCCGGGCTCCACGGAAACCACGGTGCCGGATAACGTCCGGCGGCCCCTGCAAGGGGGTCAGGGAAAGTGCCACAGAGAGAAGACCGCCCACGGCAACGGACGCGGCACGGCAAACCCCACCGGGAGCAAGGTCGAATAGGGATGGCATGAGGGAACTCAGGGCTGGTTCCGGCCCCGCCGTCCGGGTTGACTGCTGGAGCGTTCGGGTAACCGTTCGCCTAGAGGAATGATCGCCCATCCCCGGCAACGGGGTGGACAGAACCCGGCTTACAGACCCTCTGGCATCTCTCCCGACACCCGGCCGCGGGGAACCGCGCCACCGGGGGCCGCGTTCTGAAGCAAAGCAGAAGGGAGACACGCGATGAAAGTCGTCGACGATCATGTCGAAGTGGACGAAACCGAAGCGAGCGGCGGGGTCAAAGGGCACAATGTCCGCTATGTACTGGCTTTTTCGCTGATTGCCGTGGTGATCGTGCTGTCGGCGATCTGGATCATCCCGGCGTTGCTGCAACCGTGACGCTAGCCACCTTCATTTCGTCTTCGTCAGGCGGATGAGCGTTTCCTCGGCGCCCGGCGTATCCTCCATATAGATGGTGCGGACGGGCTGTCTGAACTTGCGGGTGTAGAGTTTGTCGTAACCGCGATCGGACGTCGCTGCGACCTTCAGCAAACTTGTGATCGTGTCGCCGGTCACCACATTCCAGCTCATTTCGTTGCCATCATGTGCATAGGTGCGGCTATAGACCGTCGCGTCGAGCCCGATCAGCCGCATTCGCGCGCCTTCCTTCGTCGCGGCGGCGCGATAGCGATAGGTTGCCGACAGCGCCGTCGTGCCGCCGGTCAAATCGCGGATCGTCAGCACACCCTTGGCGATAGTCAGTCCCGCTGCGCCCAGCGGGTCGGGCTCCAGTTTCAACGCACCCGCAGGCGCATGCCCCATATCGACCTCGCTGCGGTAGCTCAGCATGACGTGGAGCGTCCGGGCATCGGGGCTGGTGACGACATAGACCGTGTCCGCGTCGCCATCGCCGTTGAGGTCGCCGTCGGCGCGCGTCTCGATCTCTTCACCGAGTTCCAGCCCGTCGTTCAGCATCGCGTCGGTGATCGGCTGCATCACCGGCCGCCCCGGCGCCGCATGCGCCGCGGCGCACAGTAAAAAAGCCGCGATCAATCCCAGGCTGCGCATCGCTCATCTCCCCTCGGTCATTGACAGATTATCAGTTGTTATCACATCGTCCAGCCGCCGCGGGTGATCCGGCACACAGGCCAGTTTCCACTTTCCTACTTTTTCGTGCTGATTTACCGTTGCTTCGGGCCGGTTGAAGTCGCGTTGATATGCGAATTCAGAGTAAAGTTGCGCAGATTTTCGCCGTTATTGGCGTGAATGGGAATCGGCGTCGTTGGGGGCAGGGCGATGAAAAAATGGTGGCGGATCGGCACTCTGGGCGCCGCCTTTCTCGGGTTCGTTCCATTAGCTCCGGCCGTGATGGCGCAGCCGCCCGAAAGGTGCGGTATGGCACCGTTGCAGGGCGACCGGGTCGCGCTGCTGATCGGCAACAGCGCCTATAATGACTGGGAATGGCCGTCGCTCAAAAATGCGATCAATGACATCGACCTCGTCTGCGAGGCGTTCAGAAAAGCCGGCATTGCGCCACGGATCGTGCGCAATGCCGACATGGCGGCGCTCGATGCCGCGCTGACGCGCTTTGCTGCCGAAGCGGCGGGGGCAAAGTCGGTCATCCTCTATTATGCGGGGCACGGGTTCGAATATGGGGGGCGCAACTGGCTCGTCCCGATGGACGCGCCGCCCGCGACGCGCCGCGCCGATGTCGAAAAACGCTATCTGTCGATCGAAAAGGCGGTCGAGCGGGTCGTTCCCGAGGGCGCCTTCACCTTGCTGTTCGTCGATGCCTGCCGTACCGCCGAGCCCGTCGTGCGAATTGCCGACGTCGACGCCGCAAGCGGCGAGGCCGGATCGGCGCCTTTGGGCCTGCTCGACATAGGGCAGGGCGCCGTTTTCTATTCGACGGCGAAGGGGCGCCCGGCGCTCGATTTTGCGCCCGTCGGATCGCCGGTCAGCCCCTTTGCGGCGGCCGTGGTGAAGGAACTGGCGATTCCGGGCCTGGAAATCGGCGATTATTTCAAGGTGGTATCGCGCGAAGTTTACAAGCGGACGCGCGGCATGGAACTGGGGCCGCAGCAGCCCTTTCATTATGGCAGCTGGTTCGACGATTATTATCTGGTCGCGCCGCCGGAGATACCCGCGGTGGCCGCGGCTATTTCCCCTGTTCGTCCCATGTCGGCACCGCCACCGCCGCCTTCGCCGAACGGCGCCCGCGGTCAGGCGGGCGACCCGCTTGCCGACCTCTCGCTCGACCGGCTGGCGATCGAGGATGAGCCGGTGCTGATCGCCGACATATTGTCGCGTCACCCCGCGGCAAAGCTCGTCGCGCTCGCCGACGGCGGCCATCCGCTTGCACAGCAGCTTGTCGGCTATATGTTTTCGCTCGGCGTCGGGGTGCGCAAGGATGTCGCCCGCGCGCGTGCCTATCTCGAAAAATCGGCGGCGCAGCGTTTCCCGGCGGGGCAGCAGGAACTGGGCTATCTGCTCCTCCAAAACGACCCGTCTCCTGCCGACGTCCAGCGCGCCTACGACCTATATGTCGCTGCGTCGAACGCGGGTTACGCAAAAGCCAAGACGCACCTTGCCTATCAGCTGACGGTCGGAACCTTCGGGCCGCCCGATTTCGTGCGATCGCAGGCGCTTTATGCCGAGGCGGCCGAAAGGGGCCATCCGGCCGCGATCTTTGCGCTGACCTTTTTCCCCGACACGCGCGCCGCCAACCTCGCCCGGCTGCGCGCCCTGGCCAAAGCGGGCAATCCGGAGGGCAATCACTGGCTGTGCGAAGCGCATTTTGCCGACAAGACGCTGGCGGCCGCGGTCGAGGATTGCGCCGTTGCTGCGCGCGCGGGCTTTGCGGGATCGCGCGCGATTCTCGCCGACGCCTACAGGAAAGGAACGGGCGTCGCCGCCGATATGAAGGAAGCCGCGCATTGGGCGCGGCTGGCGCGCGACCTGCCCGAACTGCGCGGGGACCAGCGGGCGTTGATCGCGGGCATCGGCGAATGATCGTCAGGGATAGCGGATTGCGATCACTTCCCATTCCTTTGGCCCTGCGGGAAGCTGCACCGTCCGGAGGTCGCCGACCGCGGCGCCGCGCAGCGCGCGGGCGAGCGGGCTGTTCCAGCCGATCCGGCCTTCGCCTGCCTCGGCCTCGTCGTCGCCGACCAGCGTGACGGTGCGCCGCGCGTCGTCGTCGTCGGCGAGTTCGGCCGTCGCGCCGAACCAGATGCGGCTCTTGTCGGGCTGTTCGGCGGGGTCGACGACGCGCGCGGCCTTCATGCGGCGCGCAAGGAAGCCCAGCCGCCGGTCGATTTCGCGCAGCCGCTTGCGGCCATAGATATAATCGCCATTCTCGCTGCGGTCGCCGTTGCCCGCGGCCCAGCTGATCACCTCGACCAGCCTGGGCCGCTCGTCGCCCAGCAAGGCGTCATATTCGGCGCGCAGCGCGGCAAAGCCCGCCGGGCTGATGATGTTGGTTTTCTCCCCGGCCATCCGCCCAGAACCTATATCGTCATCCCGGCGAAGGCCGGGATCTCGCCGGTGCGTGCGGACGATAGGGTGAGATCCCGGCCTTCAGCCAAAGGCTGAAGTTTATCCTGAGCGCCTGCAAGGCAGTCGAAGGGCCGGGATGACGACCATGAGAGGGCAGCATTTGGGCCTCACCCCGGCGTGCGTTTGCCGAGGTAGAAGCTCAGCGGCGCCTTGGGCAGCGTCTTGCCCTCGCTCAGCGTGTCGTAGACGACGGCATTTTCGAGCACGCGCTGCACATAGTTCTTCGTCTCGAAAATCGGGATCGCC
>JBGTUD010000289.1:0-3970 GCA_041939405.1 Sphingopyxis sp.
GATTGCTTCGTCGCTACACTCCTCGCAATGACGATGGTTGGCGCGTCAACCGACGCGCTTCACCGCACCCTTGTGCGCGCCGACTTTGCCGCCGCGCGGGCGGAAGCGGCGCTTGCGCTGCGGCTGGCCGTCTGCCGCCGCACCCTCGCGGCGCGGCTTGCCGCCATCGCGGTGGCCGCCGTCGCGCTGGCGCAGCGCGTCCTCGCGCTGGCGCTGCGGGTTGCGGCCCTTGCTGCCCGTGTCGCGCGGCGGCTGCACCGGCTTGGGCAGGTTGCGCACCAGTTCGCTGAAATTCTCAGGGAGCGGCATCGGCTCCGACTTGGTGCGCGTCACGCGCTCGATGTCGCGCATATAGGGGCGCTCGTCAGGCGCGACGAAGCTGATCGCCTTGCCCTCGGCGCCGGCGCGTGCGGTGCGACCGATGCGGTGGACATATTGTTCGGGGACGTTCGGAATCTCGAAGTTGATGACATGGCTGACCCCCGACACGTCGATGCCACGCGCGGCGATATCGGTCGCGACGAGGAGCTTGATCTCGCCCGAACGGAAGGCCTGGAGCGCCTGCGTCCGCTGGCTCTGGCTCTTGTTGCCATGGATCGCCATCGCCTTGATCTTCGCGCCGGCCAAGTGACGCACGACGCGGTCGGCGCCATGTTTAGTGCGGGTGAAGATCAGCGCGCGGTCGATGTCCTCGCGCTGGAGGACCGAGGTGAGCAGCGCCTGTTTTTCCTTCTGTTCGACGAAGGTGGAGAACTGCCGGATCTTTTCCGCGGTCGTCGCCTGCGGCGTCACCGACACCGTGACCGGATCGTTGAGGAACTGGTCGGCGAGCCCCGCGATCTCCCTGGGCATCGTCGCCGAGAAAAACAGGTTCTGGCGGCGCGACGGCAGGATTTTGGCGATACGGCGCAGCGAGTGGATGAAGCCCATGTCCATCATCTGATCGGCTTCGTCGAGGACGAAGATTTCGACATCGTCCATACGCAGCGCGCGCTGGTCGATAAGATCGAGCAGACGGCCGGGGGTGGCGACAAGGATGTCGACGCCCTGCGCGAGATCGCGGATTTGCTTGTTGATCGGCACGCCGCCGAACACGGTCGAGACGCGCAGCTTGGTGAAACGGCCGTAATCGCGGCAGCTCTGCGCGATCTGCGCAGCAAGCTCGCGCGTCGGCGAGAGAACGAGCATCCGGCAACTGCGCGGGTTGGCGCGGTGCGGATAGGTCAACAGATGGTGGATCGACGGCAGCGAAAAGGCCGCGGTCTTGCCCGTGCCGGTCTGCGCGATCCCGCAGAGGTCGCGCCCCTGCTTCAGCACCGGAATGGCTTGCAGCTGAATCGGCGTCGGCTGGGTATAATCCTTGGCGGCAAGCGCGCGATTGATGTCGGCGTGCAGGCCAAAGTCGTTAAAAGTTGTCATAAATTACTCACAATGGGCGACGCGCAGGCGCATCCGTTCGCGTCGAACGGACGGCGCACGGCCGCGGGTTCGAAACGACCCGCGTGAAAGGGTGCCTCTTCAGGACAAAGCGCGCTTCCGGCTCGTCCCGCGCCTGTTTCGGACGGGAAAATCACGCTGCCGGTGGTTGCGGCGGAGAGGTCCGCCATGCTGCGCTGCACAATCATATGGCATGGGTTGCGCGATATTGCAAGATTATTGCTTGCGTACACGCGCTTATTCCCAAACCCGCTCGCCCTGAGCTTGTCGAAGGGCTGGTCTTTCTTCACCAAGGACATATCGTCGCCCCCGCGAAGGCGGGGGTGACGTGAACAAAGGGAGAGGATA
The DNA here is from genome assembly GCA_041939405.1 of Sphingopyxis sp. GTDB lineage: Bacteria > Pseudomonadota > Alphaproteobacteria > Sphingomonadales > Sphingomonadaceae > Sphingopyxis. The sequence goes on from JBGTUD010000289.1 coordinate 1,786, forward strand.
TGGCCGAAAAGATCATCGTCATCGACGAAGGCACGACCTCGACCCGCACGATGCTGTTCGCCGCCGACGGCACCCCGCTCGGCAGCGCGCAGCGCGAGCTCAAACAATATTACCCTGCCCCCGGCCTCGTCGAACATGACGCTGCCGAGATATGGGAGGCGACGCTTGCCTGCACCCGCGAGATGATCGCGCGCGCGGGCGGCAGCGACCATGTCGCGGCGATCGGCATCACCAACCAACGCGAGACGGTCGTTTTCTGGGACCGCACGACGGGCGAGCCGCTCGCACGCGCGATCGTGTGGCAGGATCGCCGCACCGCCGACGCTTGCGCAGCGTTGAAAGCAGCCGGGCATGAGCCGACGGTGCAAGCGAAGAGCGGGCTGCTGCTTGACCCCTATTTTTCGGGAAGCAAGGTCGGCTGGGCGCTGCGAAATTGGCCGCAACTGGGGGAGGCGGGCGACCGGCTCGCGGTCGGGACGATCGAATCCTACCTCGTCTTTCGCCTCACCGGGGGCGTCCATGTAACCGATGCGACAAATGCGTCGCGCACCGCATTGATGGCCATCGACGACGAAGGCGGCTGGGACGAGCAATTGTGCGACCTGTTCGGCGTTCCGATGACGCTCCTCCCCGAAATCACGGGCTGCACCACGACCGTCGGCACGACCGACCCGGCGCTGTTCGGCGGCGCGATCCCGATCTGCGGCATGGCGGGCGACCAGCAGGCCGCAACGATCGGTCAGGCCTGCCTGGCGCCGGGGCAGACCAAGGCAACCTTCGGCACCGGCGCCTTCATCCTGACGGCGAGCGGGCGGGCGCGGCCGGTGTCGAACAATCGCCTGCTCGCGACGGTGCTGGTGCAGGAGGGAGGCGCCCGCTCCTATGCGCTCGAAGGATCAGTGTTCGTCGCGGGCAGCCTGATCAAATGGTTGCGCGATGGGCTGGGCTTGCTTGCCAGTGCGGGCGAGAGCGAAGGGCTGGCTCGATCGGTCGATGATAATGGCGGCGTGTACCTTGTCCCTGCCCTGTCTGGCCTCGGCGCGCCACACTGGCGGCCCGATGCGCTGGCGGCGCTGTCGGGTCTCAGCTTTGCCAGCAGCAAGGCGCATGTCGCGCGCGCGGCACTGGAGGCGCAGGCCTATCAGGCGCACGACCTCAAATCGGCGTTTGCCGCCGACGGGGTCGATTGGGCGGAACTCCGCATCGACGGCGGCATGGCGGCGAATGACTGGATGGCGCAGGATCTGGCCAATATGCTCGATCTGACCGTCGAACGGCCGGGCTTCGTCGAAAGCACGGCGCTCGGCGCGGCGATGCTCGCCGCGACGGGCGCGGGCCTTTACCCCGATCTGGCAAGCGCGGCGCAGGCGATGCGCGGCACTGCGACGCGCTTCACCCCGGCAATCGATGCAGAGAAACGCAAAACGCGCCTTGCCGGATGGCAAAGCGCGCTTGCAAAGGTTTTGGGCTGAGACCGTCGCCCCCGCGAAGGCGGGGGCCGCAATCGGCCTTGTCCAGCGCCGAAGGCAGAAACCTCCGGCGCCCCCTGCCTTCGCAGGGGCGACGCCTGATTAACGCTTGAGCGTAAGGCCGCCGAAACGCTTGTTGAACTTGGCAACCTGGCCGCCCGTGTCGAGCATACGGCCCTGGCCGCCGGTCCATGCCGGGTGCGCGGTCGGGTCGATTTCCAGCGTCATCACGTCGCCTTCGCTGCCCCAGGTCGAGCGCGTCTGATATTCGGTGCCATCGGTCATCTTGACCGTGATCATGTGATAGTCGGGGTGAATGTCTTTTTTCATGTCTCTTAGCTCCTGTGCCGCTGGTTTCCGACCAGCCGCGTGAGTCTGTGCGTCCATGGACGCGAAGCGGCGCCCTTACTGGGCAATCAGGGAAAATGCAACACCTGCCCCATATCGTCATCCCGGCGCAGGCCGGGATCTCGCCGGTGCTGTTTTCCGATAGGTCGAGATCCCGGCCTTCGCCGGGATGACAAAGATAAGGCGTCAGTCGCCCGGCGGGTCGGCGATCATCGCGGTGAACTGGCATTCGGCTGCCAGTTGGCCGTTCAGCATCGCCTTACCTTCAAACTTGCAGATGTTGCGCTTTGCCTGAACGATCGTGACATGCAGGTCGAGCAGGTGGCCGGGCTCGACGGGCTTCCTGAACTTCACCCCGTCGATCGCCA
>JBGTUD010000290.1:0-3966 GCA_041939405.1 Sphingopyxis sp.
ACAACTAACACCCCAGTCAAAACAAGAAAAACCGAAAAACGTCTGACACCCGGACCGCCTCGATCGTTTTTTCGCTGATGTCGAAAGCGAGCACGTCGAACTTGGCGAGGCTGTCGTCCTCCAGCGGGTTGCTGTCGTACTTCGCCTTGTCGAGGTTGCGCTTGGTGAAAGCCCCCGTGTCGGCGATGATCAGCCCGCCGGGCTTCAACTGCGGCACATTGGTCTTGAGCGCCGCGGGATTCATCGCGACGAGCACGTCGGGTGCGTCGCCCGCCGTGTCGATCGCCGACGATCCGAAATTGATCTGAAAGGCCGAAACGCCGAACAAGGTGCCCTGCGGCGCGCGAATTTCGGCAGGAAAGTCGGGAAAGGTCGCAAAATCATTGCCCGCGAGCGCCGACGACAGGGTGAATTGTCCGCCGGTCAGCTGCATTCCGTCGCCGCTGTCGCCGGCAAATCGAACCACCACCGCATCCGAAAGGGGGGACTGGCGCGTGTCGCCCGCCCGGTCCTCTACCGCTGTCGCCATTTTTTCTTCTGCCTCAAATCTTGCGAACCTGTGACATGGGCCTAGGCCTCTGCGCCGCAAGCCGCAATTGAGAAAAAATTGTGCGCCGCAAAGGGTGACGCACAGGTGAGTTTCATTTCGGGATTGAATTTAGGCCGCCGATCCCGAATAGCTTGACACAATTCGATCAGGGAGAGACGCGAATGACCGACGGCACCACCCCTTATACACGCCCCGACGTGGCGGCGTTCCTCGCCTTCCTGAATGCACAGGAAGGGCCGAAGATGGAGGAGTTGCCGCCGACAGGCGCGCGCGAGATGTTCCGCGTGATGGGGCAGCTTGCCGACGTTCCGCGCGGCGACATCGCGAAGGTCGAGGACCGAACAATCCCCGGACCCGCGGGAAACATCCCGATCCGCATCTATGACAACCGCCCCGACCGCGCAGCCGGGCCCGTGATGGTCTTTTTCCACGGCGGCGGCTGGGTGATCGGCGACCTCGACACCCACGATCCCTATTGCGCGGAAACGGCACGGCAACTCGACATGCCCGTGATTGCGGTCGATTATCGGCTTGCGCCCGAACACCCCTTTCCGGCCGCGCCAGAGGATTGCGAAGCGGCGGCGCGCTGGGTCGCCGACAATATCGCCTGCACCGGCCTTGTCCTGTCGGGCGAAAGCGCAGGCGGCAATCTGACGATCGCGACCGCGCTGAGCTTGCGTGACAAACCCGCGTCGAAACCGCTACTCGCGATCCATCCCATCTATCCTGCGGTCACGACGCACGACGACTGGCAAAGCTATCGCGATTTCGGCGAAGGCCATTTGCTGACGCAAGGCAGCATGACCTGGTTTGGCAATCATTATGCCGCCGACCCCGCCGACTATCGCGCGTCGCCGCTCGATTTCCCGGCCGAAGGCCTGCCGCCGACCCTGCTCGTCACCGCCGGCCTCGATCCGCTGCGCGATCAGGGGCGTGCCTATGCGGCCAAGCTGATCGAGGCGGGCGTGCCCACCTATTTTCGCGAGGCACAAGGCAATATCCACGGCTATATCAACCTGTCGCAGGGCATCCCGAGCGCTAAAGACGATATTCGCGGCGCATTGACGATATTGAAAGCGATCGTCGCCGAGGCTAGCGGAGCCGCATGATCGACCACGACAAGCTTCCCTATCGCCCCTGCGCGGGCGTCATGCTCGCCAGCCGCACCGGCCGTGTCTTTGTCGGCCAGCGACTCGATACGTCGAGCGAGGCGTGGCAGATGCCGCAAGGGGGGATAGACGATGGCGAGGACGCCGAAACGGCGGCGATCCGCGAACTGGGCGAGGAAACGGGCGTCCACGGCGGACTCGTCGACATCATCGCGCGCAGCCGCGAGGAATATTTCTATGACCTACCCGACCATCTGATCGGCAAGATGTGGGGCGGCAAATATCGCGGCCAGCGCCAGCACTGGTTCCTGATGCGCTTCATGGGTGAGGACAGCGACATCAATATCCACACCAAGCACCAGGAGTTCCGCGCGTGGCGCTGGGCCGAACTGGACGAGATCGAGAAGCTGATCGTCCCGTTCAAACGCGCGCTTTACCGCGGACTGGTCGAGGAATTCGGCCCGCTGGTCTGAGCCTTCAGCGCCAGCGCGGTCCGAAAGACATCGGCGAACATCGCTGCCGTCAGCCGCCCGGTGTTCGTATTGTAGCGCGAGCAATGATAGCTGTCGACAAGGTACCGCCCTCCCGGCAACGCGTGAACCGCCCCGTGCGCAAAAGGATGCGCGGCGAGCCGTTCTCCCGCCGCGCGCAACGCCGCATCATGCGCAATGCGGCCGAGCGCGATCATCACCTTGACGTTCGGGAGGGCCGCGAGTTGCCGCTCCAAGAACATACGGCACTGGGCGATTTCCGCCGGAGTCGGCTTGTTCTGCGGCGGCAGGCATTTGACGCTGTTGACGATGATCGCGCCGTCGAGCGCCAGCCCGTCGTCGACGCGCGCGTCGTAGCGGCCCCTGGTCAGCCCGAAAGCGGCAAGGGTCGCGAACAGCAGGTCGCCCGCATAATCGCCGGTGAACGGCCTTCCCGTCCGGTTGGCGCCATGCTTGCCCGGCGCCAGCCCGACGAGGGCGAGCCACGCGGCGGGGTCGCCAAAGGCGCGGACGGGGGCGTTCCACCATTCGGGATGCTCGGCCTGGCACGCGCGGCGCAGCGCGACCAGCCGCGGACAGCGGGGACAATCGCGCGGCGGCTCGGTTCCGGGGAGCGGGCTATCAATTTCCATATGGCTGCGATAGGCGCGCGGACATGAACGATGCAATGCCGCTGCCGTTATATGCCATCGGGCTCGGGTCGAATCGCCGTCACGCGCGCTATGGCGACCCCCGCCGGGTGCTGCTTGCGGCGCTGGCGGCGCTCGAAAGCGAGGATGTCGAGGCGGTCGATGCCAGCCCGATCATCGCGAGCCATCCGATTGGCCCCTCGCGCCGCCGCTACGCCAACGCCGTCGCCCTTGTTGCATCCGAACTCAGCCCACCCGAAATGCTCGCGCGGTTGCAGGCGATCGAGGCGCGCTTCGGCCGCCGCACCGGCCAGCGCTGGGGCGCGCGTACGCTCGATCTCGACATATTGCTCTGGTCGGGCGGCGCCTGGTCAAATGCAGCGCTCACCATCCCCCACCCCGCGCTTGCCGATCGCGCCTTCGTGCTCGGTCCACTGCGCGCCATCGTGCCCGAATGGCGCCATCCGCTCTCCAGCCACAGTATCCGCCACCTCGCTGCGCGCCTTGTCCGTCCAAAGCCGGTTGACCGCCGCGTCCCAGCGCACTAGGGCGACGGCTCATTTCGTGCGCCGTACCGTTCCGGCGCCGGATGGGCCCTTAGCTCAGTCGGTAGAGCAACTGACTTTTAATCAGTAGGTCGCTGGTTCGAACCCAGCAGGGCTCACCATTTTCCTTATAAAACATGGTGGCCAAAAGCGGGATCGGTGGCAGCCGCGGAAGCGATGCGGCGCGGCCTCAAGGCAGGTCACCGACGTGACAGGCGATGGCGACGCGATAGTCGAGATTTCGGTTACGATCACAGGCATCGCACGACATTTTGTGCCGGTCCCCCGGCCCCGCCCGATAGCGCGCCATCCTCCCGCCGGAAGGATTTTTCTGCCCGCCAGTCATCTTACAAGCAGCTTTGCTTGCATCGTGCCACATCTCGGCTAACCTTGCGCAAAGGCTCAGGCCGACGGCCGTGTCCGGCTGATCGGGCCATCAGGGAGATTATACCGCCGATGAAAAACAAGATGTTCCTGCTCGCGGGCGCCGCCTTTCCGGCCCTTCTTGCCCTCCCCATGCACGGCGATGCGCGGACGGCCCCGGCCGCGAACGCCATGGAAGCCGAGGCTGGATCCGCGGCGGACAGAAACTGCGCAACACTCACCGGCCGCGCGGTGGCCGGCGGAACAGTGATCGGCGCC
>JBGTUD010000291.1:0-3962 GCA_041939405.1 Sphingopyxis sp.
AAGGCGGCTTCAATGTCGGCGGCGAGCAGTCGGGGCACATGATCCTGTTGGATCATGCGACGACCGGCGACGGCACGCTGGCGGCGCTGCACCTTCTCGCCGAGCTGGTCGTTGCCGAACGACCCGCCAGCGAGTTGCTGCACCAGTTCGATCCGGTTCCGCAGCTGTTGAAAAATGTTCGCTTCGCCGGCGGCAAACCGCTTGAGGACAAGCAGGTAATGGCGGCGATTGCCGAAGGCGAGGCGGCGCTGAACGGCCGCGGTCGGCTGGTGATCCGTCCGTCGGGCACCGAACCGTTAATCCGTGTGATGGCCGAAGGCGACGATGCGGGCGAGGTCGAGCGCGTCGTCGACATGATCTGCGACGCTGTGCGTGCGGCGGCGGCCTGATGTATTGCTCTTTCCGTTCGCCCTGAGCTTGTCGAAAGGACGTCCTTTCTTTCAAATGGTGGAAGCGAAGAGCGGTGCTTCGACAAGCTCAGCACGAACGGATCTGGAAGGAAGTTTTGAATATGCTTGAAATGCGACCCGATTGCGAACGCTGTGGACGCGACCTGCCCGCCGATATTCACGGCGCCTTCATCTGCTCGTTCGAGTGCACCTTTTGCGCGAACTGCGCCGACAAGCTCGACGAACGCTGCCCCAATTGCGGCGGCGACCTGCTCGACCGGCCGCTGCGCGAAGGGGCGGCGCTGGCGAAATTTCCGGCCTCGACCGAACGGCGGCATCCGGGAGCACGAAGCTAGGTGGTGACATCGACTTCCATCGTCGCCCTCGCGCAGGCGGGGGCCGCAGGCAGTCGAACGTGCCGCAGAAACTCCAGCGGCCCCCGCCTGCGCGGGGGCGACGGATCATGGCGATGACCGCGCGCGTCCTGATTATCGCCGGATCGGATAGCGGCGGCGGAGCGGGGATTCAGGCCGACATCAAGGCGGTCACGATGCTGGGCGGCCACGCGATCACCGCGATCACCGCCCAGAATACGCTGGGGGTGCAGGGCGTCCACGCGATCCCCACCAACATGGTGCTGCACCAGATCGACAGCGTTGTCGACGACATTGGTGTTGACACTGTCAAGATTGGCATGATCGGCAGCGCCGAAACCGCTGCGGCAGTCGCCGAGCGATTGTCGCGGCCCGACCTTGCCGATGCCGCGCTGGTGTTCGACCCGGTGATGGTCGCCACCAGCGGATCGGTGCTCGCCGATGCGGAGACGATCGAGGCGTTCCGCGCATTGCTGCGCCGGGCGATGGTGGCGACGCCGAATATCCCCGAACTCGCCGCCTTGGGCGGAGAGGAGGCGGTGCTCGCGCACGGCTGTTCGCTGCTGGTGAAGGGCGGGCATGGCGAGGGAGAGGTTGTCACCGACCGCTTGCTCGAACCCGGCGAAGGCGAGGTTGCGCGCTGGGATGCGCCGCGGATCGACACGGTGCACAGCCACGGCACCGGCTGTACGCTGGCCAGCGCGATCGCGTGCGGGCTGGCGCAGGGGATGCCGCTCGAACCCGCAATCGCGCGCGCGCGCGATTTCGTGCGCCTGTCGCTGCTCGACGCGCCAGGGCTGGGACGCGGCCACGGACCGATGGGGCAGCAATATGTGCGCAACGACGGGCTGTTCACCGGCCCCGCGCTCAACCAGATCACCTTGCCCGCCGACGACTATGCGGTGTCGGTCGCCTTTTACAAGCAAATGGGCCTCAGGCAGATCGTCGATAGCCCCGACAATGGTTATGCGCGGTTCGAGGCCGCGAACGGCATGACCCTCTCGATCCATGTCGGCGGCGCGGCTGCGGGTGGTGCGACCACCTATCTGGAAAGCGGCGCGCTTGACGCCTGGGTGGCTTATCTTGCGCGGCGCGGGGTGCGGTTCGACCAGATGCCGAGGGACGAACAATGGGGCTGGCGCGAGGCGCGGCTGACCGATCCCGCGGGTAACCCGCTGTGCCTGTATCAGGCGGGCGAATATCGCAGGTTTCCGCCGTGGCGGATCTGATCGTCGGCGTCGACGAGGCGGGGCGCGGACCGCTGGCGGGGCCGGTGGTCGCCGCGGCGGTGCTGCTGTGCGAGGGCGGCATCGCGGGGCTCGACGACAGCAAGAAACTCAATGCGAAGCGGCGCGGCGCGCTCGAAATCGAGATCAAGGCGCGCTGCCGCTGGGCGGTTGGCGAGGCGAGCGTTGCCGAAATTGACAGCGTTAACATATTGCAGGCGACCTTTCTTGCGATGACCCGCGCCGTCGAGCGGTTGGGCTTCGAGCCGGGTGAGGTGATGGTCGACGGCAACCGGCTGCCACGCTGGCGTTACCGCGCGCGCGCAATCGTCGGCGGCGATGCTTTGCATCCGTGCATTTCGGCCGCGAGCATCCTTGCCAAGCAGCATCGCGACCGTCTGATGATCGCCGCAGCGCGCGATTTCCCGGCTTTTGGGTGGGACAGCAACATGGGCTATGGTACGGCGCAGCATCTTGCGGCGCTGCGCCAGCATGGACCCACGCCGCTCCACCGGACCAGTTTTGCGCCCGTTGCGCAATTGCAACTGGTCTGACCGCCCGCAAGCCTGAGAGGGGAAAGGCATGAGTAGCGGATTTACGGCCGATGACGTGTCGGCCCAGAACGGCCGCACCTTCCTTGTTACCGGCGCCAATGCCGGGCTCGGTTTCGAAGTGTCGAAAATCCTCGCGGCGCGCGGGGCGCATGTGATCCTGGCTTGCCGCGATGCGGCGAAAGCCGGGGCGGCGATGGACCGCATTGGTGCCGATGTGCCCGGCGCTCGACTGTCGTTCCAGCCGTTCGACCTTGCCGATCTCGCCCAAGTGAAGGAAGCGGCCGCCGCGGTTCTTGCAGGACCGCGGATCGATGTGCTCGTCAACAATGCGGGGGTGATGGTTCCCCCGCGGATGCTGACGAAGCAGGGCTATGAGCTGCAATTCGGGGTCAACCATCTCGGCACCTTCGCCTTTACCGGGTTGGTGCACAGCCATGTCGACGATCGCATCGTCGTCACCGGCAGCATCGCGCATAAAAGCGGCGAGATGGATTACAGCGACCTGTCGGCGTCGCGCAGCTATCACAATTGGGCGCGCTACCAGATGAGCAAGCTGGCAAACCTCCTCCATATGTTCGAACTCGACCGGCGGCTCGGCGCCGCGGGCCGCGCGACGCAGGCGATCGGATGCCATCCCGGCGTCGCGCTCACCGAATTGCAGCGCCATCTGCCGTGGCCGCTGCGCGCGATGACGCCGCTCGCCGCGCCCTTTTTCAACAGCGCGGCGCAGGGCGCGTGGCCGACGCTGCAAGCCGCCACGGGCGCACACGTGCAGGGCGGCGACTATCTGGGGCCGCAGGGGCTTGGCGAAGTTTCGGGGCGATCCGGACCCGCACGCGCGAGCCGGGCGGCGCGCGATCCCAAGCTGGCGCGCGAGCTGTGGGAGCGGTCGGTCGATCTAACGGGCGTCGATCCGGGGATTTGACTGACAACACTCCCTCTCCCGCAAGGGGAGAAGGTTTTTATGATTTTTTTTCTTCACTGAGTCCTCATCGCCACACCACCAGTGGTTGAGTCTCCGAGTCGCGCCAGACTCCATATGTCGTGGAGGACTCGTTTCGTTCCCATCGCGTTAACTATTGTGACACCCGGAATCCCTAGAATCCTTGGCTTGACGGCGGACTCCGCCGGACTCATCAGGGGCTTCTTTGGATCGAGCAACGGGGTGACGCATGGGTGTGATGGAACGGGTGAAGGCGCCGGCAACGAGGCAGCGGGCGCCGCAAATCGCCCCCGCGGGCCTGCCGCTCGACAGCATTTTGCAGGGCGATTGCGTCGAGATGATGCGCAGTCTGCCCGCGGCGTCGGTCGACATGATTTTTGCCGATCCGCCCTATAATCTCCAGCTCGGCGGTGTATGGGTTGTAGATAATTATACAGAGGGAAATGTTCGGGGCGTAGAAGTCAAAGCACACGCTA
>JBGTUD010000292.1:0-3953 GCA_041939405.1 Sphingopyxis sp.
ATCGCGAGCGTGGCGGAGGGCTGGATGCGCCCGAGGGCGGCAGAGATATGCGGCTTCAGCGACATGGAGAGCTCTTCCTTCGCGAGCGGATTGACAGGAAATTGCGCGCGGCCGCGCCTAAAGCCTCCGCTCGCAAATCGCAAGGCGCCGCCGCGATAATTTCCTATGCTATGCGAAATCAGTCCGCCGAAACGACCATATCCTTGGCAAACCGCGCCGGGATCAACCCGCGCAGGCTGTTGCCGATGAAAAAACCGCTGGCCAGATCGGCGAGGCGCAGATGCGATTCGACGGCGCGCCCCTTCTCGATCAATTCGCCGCGCAGCACGCCTGGAAGCAGCCCGAGCGCGAGCGGCGGGGTCAAAAGAACACCGTCGCGTTCGACAAAGACATTGCTCCAGCTTCCCTCGGTCACAAAGCCCGGCCCGTCGACGAACACGACCTCGGCGGCGCCGCTTTCGCGCCGCGCCGCATCATAGGCGGCGCGCAGGCTGGTCTTGTGCGCAAGACGGAAATCGCCCGCCGCCATCGGCGCGGGCGAGACGGCGACGGGGACCGGCAGTTCGGCGAGCCGCGGCAGCGGCGACACCTCGACCGCGAGCGCGCCCGACGGCGCGAGGCGCATCCGCACCCGCGCGGCGTGGCGCAGGCGAAAGGTCGCCGATTGCAGGCTGTTGCGCGCGCCGTGCCGGTCGAAAGCGAAACCCAGCGCCGCCGCGCTCGCCCTCATTCGCGCCAGATGGCCTTCGAGGCGCTGAAGCCCGTCCACAGGGTCGAAAAACATGGTTTCAATCAGGTCGAAGCTTTCGCCCGCTGCGTCCACAAATTCCCCCTTGGCCAGACATTCGCGCCATTCCTCGCCCGGCGCGCTGTCGGCGACGATTCCCGATCCCAGTCCCAGCGTGGCGCATGACGGCGCGTCCTGCAACCCGCCTTGGTCGGCGGCGCGGGGAAAGACCAGCGTGCGGATCGCGACGTTGAACGCGGCGTCGCCGCCCGCCTCGATAAAGCCGATCGACCCCGTGTAAAGCCCGCGCTCCTCCCTCTCCAGCGCGTCGATGATTTCCATCGCGCGCACCTTGGGCGCGCCGGTGATCGAACCGCAGGGAAAGGCCGCGCGCAGCACATCGACCGCCCCCGTCCCCGTCGGCAACCGTGCACTGACATCGGACACAAGCTGATGGATCGTCGGAAAGCTTTCGACCCGGAACAGGTCGGGCACCGCGACCGATCCCGGCACGGCGACGCGCGACAGGTCGTTGCGGATCAGGTCGACGATCATCAGATTTTCGGCGCGCTGCTTGGGGTCTTCGGCCAACTCGCGCGCCGCCGCCGCATCGGCCGCGGCATCGGCGCGGCGCGCCGCGGTTCCCTTCATCGGCCGCGCCATCACCTCACGCCCACGCAGGGCAAAGAAAAGTTCGGGCGACAGCGACGCGATCGCCTGCTCGCCCGTCCAGATGAAACCGCCATATCCGGCGCGCGCCGTCTGGCGCAGCCGCGCATAAACCGCGAGCGGATCGCCGGCGACGGGCACGTCGGCGCGGAAGGTCAGGTTCGCCTGATAAATGTCGCCCGCGCGGATGAAGGCCAGCACCTTCTCCACCGCGGCGATATAGTCGGCGCGCGCGATCCGCGGCGCGACGCGCCCGACCCAGGCCGACGCCGGGTCGGGCAGCCGCTCGGCGACGCGATCGGGCGCGATCCGCTCGACATCGGCGAACAAGCCGAACCAGCCGAGCGGCACCGTGCCGGCCGCGGCGCCGACCGCGCCGCGCCACGCCGGTGCCAGCCCCTGCCCCGCCTCATAGGCAAGGAAGCCCGCCGCGTGGAGCCCGCGCGCCTTTGCCGCCTCCAACGCGTCGAGCAGCGCCGGAACATCGGCCGCCGCGTGCGCCGTCAGCACCTCGACCGGCCGGGCGAACAACCTCGCCGGCGCAGCCCCGTCGGCGCGCGCGTCGTCGAGCAGCACGAACGGCGGGCTGTCCGGCCCCGACACCGATAGAGGTTCCGCCATCTTTTCGGCGACGGTTGCGACCGCGATCAGCGGTCGCGCTTCATGCGGATCGTTCGGCCGCCGTCGATCGTCGCGAAATAGCTGCCCATCGTTGCGGTCTTGATCTTCACCTTCTGCCCCGGTTTAGGCTGGCGCGGCAGGCGCGTGGTGTCGATCTGGCTCCACACCGCGTCATCCTCCATCACCAGCGTATATTGGCCCGACCGATCCATGCTGACGGCGCGGATGGTCGTTTCGATCTCCCTGATCTCGTCCTCATCGCCGCCGAAGATGCCGCCGAGCTTGGGGAAAGAAAAACCGAACAGGCCGCGCCGCGCCTTTCTGGCGGTTTCGCGGTCGGTGAAGGTGATTTCACGCGCCGCGTCGGCCGCCGACAATTCGCCGACCGCGCGGTCGAAGCAGGCGAGCCGTGCCGCCGCGTCGGCGATGTCGCGACAAGCGTAAAGCGCGCGGATTTGGGCGGGGGGCAATGGAGCGTCATTGCCCTTCGCCGAAGCCGGGACGGCCGCGGAACAGGCAATGAACAGGGTCGGAATGACGAAACGCGATAATAGCATGGCAAGCCCCCTGGCGAAGACGATATGCGCTGCCTAGCCGCCCCGGCGGCGCGCGGCAAGCAAGCCTGGTTGCCAATCATGCCTTGCTGACCCTAGTGTAAGGAAACCACTGCGAGAGGATCGCTACCCCCGATGAACAGCCATTTTTCCTGGTCGCGCGATTATCATCACCCGACCGAATGGGACCAGTCCTTTGCCCCGCTGTCGCTGCCCGACATGTTCGCGGCGAGCGCCGCGCGCAAGGGCGACGCGCCGATGCTCGATTTCATGGGGCGGCAGTTCGGATATGCCGAGGTCGCGGGCGGCGTCGCGCGCGTCGCGCGCGGACTCCAGCAATTGGGGCTGGGCAAGGGCAGCCGCATCGGCCTCTTCCTTCCCAACGTCCCCCATTATGTCGCGGCCTATTATGGCGCGCTCGCCGCGGGGGCGACGGTGGTGAATTTCTCGCCGCTCTACACCGTCGCCGAGCTGGAAGCGCAGGTCGAGGATTCGGGGACCGACACCTTGTTCACTTTGAGCGCCGCGGCGTTGCTTCCGACCGCGCTTGAAGTGCTCGACGGATCGAGCCTCAAGCGCCTCGTCGTCGGATCGGTCGCGGGCGGCCTGCCGACGGCAAAATCCTTTCTCTATCGCCTGTTCCGGCGCCGCGAGGTCGCATCGCTTCCCGACGATCCGCGCGTCATCCGCTTTTCGGCGCTCACCGACAATGACGGACGGCCCGACCCGGTCGCGATCGACCCCGAACGCGACGTCGCGCTGATCCAATATACCGGCGGCACGACGGGAACGCCGAAGGGCGCGAAGCTGACGCACCAGAATCTCACCGCCAACGCCCGGCAGGTGAATGCGATCGACCCCGACCATGACGCCGAGGACCGCATCCTCGGCGTCCTCCCCTTCTTCCACGTCTTTGCGAACACCTGCGTGCTCAACCGCACCGTCCTCAACGGCGGGTCGATCACGATGCTGCCGCGCTTCGACGCGAAGCAGGCGCTCGCGGCGATCACGCGCACGAAAACGACCGCGCTTCCCGGCGTGCCGACGATGTATCAGGCGCTGCTCGACCATCCCGATCTTGCCCGCACCGACTTTTCCTCGCTGCGTGTCTGCATCTCGGGCGGCGCGCCGATGCCGGCGGAGCTGCGCGAAAAATTCGTCGCGGCGACCGGAGCCTCGCTCGTCGAGGGTTATGGCCTCACCGAAAGTTCGGGCGTCGTCGCGACCAATCCCTATGAAGGCCCGGTGCGCCCCGGCACGATCGGCCAGCCGATTCCCGCGACGCACATCCGTCTGCTCGACAAGGAAGACCCGTCAAAGGATGCGCCCGACGGCGAACCCGGCGAGCTCGCGGTCAAGGGGCCGCAGATCATGCAGGGCTA
>JBGTUD010000293.1:0-3949 GCA_041939405.1 Sphingopyxis sp.
AATATCAGGTCGAGGAACTCGACGGCAGCGACACGCCGCTTGGGGCTATGACGCGCGTGATGGCGGGCAAGACGCCCGGCGCGGTACGCGCGCAGCTCGGGCGCTTCGGTTTTTCGGGCACGAAGGCAACGACCGAGGTGGGCAAGCTGTCGGGCGGCGAACGCGCGCGGCTCGCGCTTGCGCTGATCACGCGCGAGGCGCCGCACCTCCTGATCCTCGACGAGCCGACGAACCACCTCGACGTCGATGCGCGCGAGGCGCTGGTACAGGCGCTGAGCGGCTTCGACGGCGCGGTGATCATCGTCAGCCACGACCGCCATATGCTCGAACTCAGCGCCGACCGGCTCGTGCTCGTCGACGACGGGACGGCGCGCGATTTCGACGGCAGCATCGACGATTATGTCGCCTATATCCTGGGCAAGAGCGACAATAGCGAGGCGAAGTCGGCGCCCGCCAAGCCGAAGGACACCAAGCTTGCGCGGCAGGAAGCGGCGAAGGCGCGCGAGGCGCAGGCGGCGCTCCGCAAGAGCGCCAAGGAGCATGAGGCGCGCGCCGCAAAGCTCGCCGCGCAGATCAGCGCGATCGACCGCGCGATGTTCGACCCTGCGAGCGCCGAGCCCGCGCTTGCCAAGCTGACGATGGGCGACCTCGCGCAGCGGCGCGGCAAGCTGGCGTCGGAACTGGAAGGCGTCGAGGCGGCGTGGATGGACGCGCTCGAGGCGATCGAGACGGCGGCGGCGTAGCAATCCTGTCGATGCGTCATCCCGGCGGAGGCCGGGATCTCGCCGACGAATGAGGTGGTGAGGGCGAGACCCCGGCCTCCGCCGGGGCGACGCGTGTGCTTTCCATTGACTCGCCCGTTGCACTTCATCATAATAGTTTCAATTGAAACCATATGAGGGAATAGCCATGGCCGACCTGTTCGAAAACCCGCTGGGGCTCGACGGATTCGAATTTGTCGAATTCTCCGCGCCCGAAAAGGGTGTTCTCGAGCCGGTCTTCGAGCGCATGGGCTTTACCCGCATCGCGCGCCACCGGTCGAAGGATGTCGAGCTGTGGCGTCAGGGCGGGATCAATCTGATCGCCAATTACGAGCCCAAATCCCCCGCCGCCTATTTCGCCGCCGAGCATGGCCCGTCGGCGTGCGGCATGGGCTGGCGCTGCCGCGATGCCGCCAAGGCCTATGCCGAGGCGATCGAGCGCGGCGCCGAGCCGGTCGAGGTCAAGACGGGGCCGATGGAACTCCGCCTCCCCGCGATCCGCGGCATCGGCGGGTCGATCATCTATCTGATCGACCGCTATGGCGACGAGCTGTCGATCTATGACATCGACTTCGTCTATGAGGAGGGCGTCGACCGCCATCCGGTGGGCGCGGGCCTTCAGGTCATCGATCACCTGACGCACAATGTCTATGGCGGGCGCATGGCGCATTGGGCCGCCTTCTACGAGCGCATCGCGGGCTTCCGCGAAATCCGCTATTTCGACATCAAGGGCGAATATACCGGGCTGACGTCCAAGGCGATGACCGCGCCCGACGGCAAGATCCGCATTCCGCTGAACGAGGAGGGCGCCGGTGGCGGCGGGCAGATCGAGGAATATCTGCGCGCCTATAATGGCGAGGGCATCCAGCATATCGCCTTTGCCTGCGACGACCTTTACGCCGCGTGGGACAAATTGAAGGCGTTGGGCAACCCCTTTGCGCCGTCGCCGCCCGCGACCTATTACGAGATGCTTGCCGAGCGCCTGCCCGGCCATGGCGAGCCGGTCGAGGAATTGCAGTCGCGCGGCATCCTGCTCGACGGATCGACGACCGAGGGCGACCCGCGCCTGCTGCTCCAGATTTTCGGGCAGACGGTGATCGGCCCCGTTTTCTTCGAATTCATCCAGCGCAAGAAGGACGAGGGCTTCGGCGAGGGCAATTTCACCGCGCTGTTCAAGTCGATGGAACTCGACCAGATCCGCCGCGGTGCGCTCAATGTCGAGGAGCCTGCCGAATGACCAGCCCGATCAAACTCGGCGGCGTCCACCATGCCGCCTATCGCTGCAAGGACGCGAAGGAAACGGTCGAATGGTACAGCCGCATGCTCGGCATGACCTATACGACCGCCTTTGCCGAGGATCATGTGCCGTCGACCGGCGAATATGATCCGTACATGCACGTCTTCCTCGACGCGGGGAACGGCAATATCCTCGCCTTCTTCGAGCTGCCCAACCAGCCCGACATGGGGCGCGATACGAACACGCCGGCCTGGGTGCAGCATCTTGCGTTCAAGGTCGGCAGCTATGACGAGCTGACCCAGGCGAAGGAGCATCTGGAGGCGAATGGCGTCGATGTTCTCGGCCCGACGCACCACGGGATCTTCAAGTCGATCTATTTCTTCGACCCCAACGGGCATCGTATCGAGCTGGCGTGCGACATCGGCACCGACGAGCAATATGCCGAGCTCCGCCGTGTCGCACCGCTGATGCTCGAGGAATGGAGCCAGACGAAGAAGGCGCCGCGCCACGCCGACTGGTTGCACGCCGCGGCGAACGAATAATCTACACATCGTCATTGCGAGCGTAGCGAAGCAATCCAGAGCGGTTTACGCTTGCTCTGGATTGCTTCGCTACACTCGCAATGACGTGGGTTTGGCGCCGCCTCAGTGCCGGAAATGCCGCATCCCGGTGAACACCATCGCGAGGCCCGCTTCGTTCGCGGCCGCAATCACCTCATCGTCGCGGATCGACCCGCCGGGCTGGATCACGCAGCTCGCGCCCGCCTCGACCGCGGCGAGAAGCCCGTCGGCGAAGGGGAAGAAGGCATCGCTTGCGACCGCGCTGCCGACGGTGCGCGGCTCGGCCCAGCCGTGGCTTTCCGCCGCCTCGCGCGCCTTCGCCGCGGCGATCCGTGCGCTGTCGCGGCGGTTCATCTGCCCCGCGCCGATACCCGCGGTCGCGCCGCCCTTGGCATAGACGATCGCGTTCGACTTCACATGTTTGGCGACGGTCCACGCGAACAGCGCGTCGGTCAGCTCTTCCTCGGTCGGTGCGCGGTCGGTGACGACTTTGAGGTCATCGCGCGTAATCCGGCCATTGTCGCGGCTCTGTGCCAGCCAACCTCCGGCGATCGTTTTCATCATCAGCCCGCCGCGCGCCGGGTCGGGCAGTTCGCCGGTCAGCAGCAGGCGGAGGTTCTTCTTCTTTGCAAACACCGCGCGCGCGTCGGCGTCGGCATCGGGTGCGCAGACGACTTCGGTGAAGATGGCGCTGATCAGCTCGGCCGTCGCGCCGTCGAGCGGCCGGTTGACCGCGATGATCCCGCCGAACGCCGATACATCGTCGCACTTCAGCGCGGCGTCATAGGCCTCGGCGATCGTCGCCGCGCTCGCGACGCCGCACGGGTTCGCGTGCTTGACGATCACGCAGGTCGGCTCCGCGTCGCGAAATTCGGCGACGAGTTCGAGCGCCGCGTCGGCGTCGTTGATATTATTGTAGCTCAGTTCCTTGCCCTGCACTTGGCTTGCCTGCGCGATGCCGCGCGCGGCAGGGCCGACGGGCAGATAGAGCGCGGCCTTCTGATGCGGATTCTCGCCATAGCGCAGTTCGTTGGCCAGCTTGGCGGTGAGCGGCAGCGTGTCGGGGAAAAGCTTGCCCTGATCGGCAAAGGCGAACCAGCTCGCGATCATCCCGTCATAGGTTGCGGTGTGGGCAAAGGCGGTTGCGGCGAGGCGCTTGCGCAAGGCGAGCGTGGTCGCGCCGCCGTTGGCGCCCATTTCTTCGATCACCGCGGCATAATCCTCGGGTTCGGTGACAATCCCCACGAACGCGTGGTTCTTCGCCGCCGAGCGGACCATCGCGGGGCCGCCGATGTCGATATTCTCGATGATGTCCTCGCGCGCGGCGCCCTTCGCAACGGTCGCGGCAAAGGGATAGAGGTTGACGACCACCAGATCGATGCCGCCGATGC
>JBGTUD010000294.1:0-3914 GCA_041939405.1 Sphingopyxis sp.
CCGACCCCGACCTGCTGCCGCTCGAACTCGACGACGCCTTCCTCGACGAATGCCGTGCGAGCCTGCCCGAACTGCCCGACGCCAAGCGCGCGCGGTACGAAGGCGCGGGGATTTCGGCCTATAACGCCGATGTTCTGACCGCCGAGGTCGAGAATGCCCGGTGGTTCGACGCGCTGCTCGAAACGGGCGCCGAGCCCAAGGCGGCGGCGAACTGGGTCACGAGCGAGCTGTTCGGCGCGCTCAACCGACTTGGCAAGAGCATCGACGAATCGCCCGTCAGTCCCGCCGAGGCCGCCGAGCTGCTCGGGCTGGTTGCCGACGGGACGATTTCGGGCAGCATCGCGAAGCAGGTGTTCGAGATCATGCTCGAAACCGGCGATGCGCCCGCGAAAATCGTCGAGGAAAAGGGCCTCAAGCAGACGAGCGATACCGGCGCGATCGAGAAGGTGATCGGCGAGGTGCTGGCCGCCAATGCCGACAAGGTCGAACAATATAAGGGCGGCAAGGAAGCGCTGTTCGGCTTTTTCGTCGGGCAGACGATGAAGGCGATGCAGGGCAAGGCCAACCCGCAGGTGGTGAACGAACTGCTCAAGAAGGCGCTCGGCTAGACCGACGCGCTACGAAAGTCGGGCCGGGTGGCGCCCGATGCGCCGTTATCGGGGCGCGCCCCGGAAACGGCAGCCGACCCTGCTAGTCCGATGCCGCCTTCCACACTGTCCGTCCTTCCTTGATCGTTTCGCGGACCTTGATGTCCTTGATGCCATCGACCGGCGTTGTCAGCGGATTTTTGTCGAGGATGACAAAGTCGGCGAGCAGGCCGGGCTTGATGCGACCTTTGCGGTTTTCCTCGAAAATCTGCCATGCGGGCCCGGTGGTCAGCGCCTGCAACGCTCGGTAGGCGGAGAGCCGCTCGCTTTCGCCGCTGACGATGCCGGTGGGGGAAACGCGTGCCATCGAGGTCCAGAGCATGAAGCGCGTGTCGAGCGGCGTGACGCTGTAATCGCTGTGGTTAGAGGCGATCAGCCCGGCGGCGTGCGCCGAGGCGAAGGGGCTGATGAAGTCGACGACTTCCTTCGGGAAATTCGTGCGGTGAATGTCGGCCCAATACCATGTGTGGTTCGAAAAATAGGCGGGGCCAACGCCAATCCGTTTGTAGGCGGCGAGTTGGTCGGGACGCTGAAACTGCGAGTGGATGACGACCGGCCGCCGATCGTCGGCGGCCTTGATTCCCAGCGCGTCGAAACCCTGGATCGCCATGTCGATCGCGGCGTCGCCGTTCGCGTGGACAAACAATTGCCAGCCGCGCTCGTGGACCTTGCGTGCGAGCGCTTCGAACTCTTCCTGCTTCACGATCGGCTGGCCGTGCCAGGGGTGCGCGCCATCGGGGGCGCCGCGTGCATAGTCGCGGGTGAAGAAAGCGGTGCGCGCCTGCGGGCTGCCGTCAAGCATGAACTTGATGCCCTGTCGCTTTACATGGCCGTTGTAAGTGCCGAATGTTAGAGCGGAATCGGCAAGCATCGTATCGAGCCCGGTGAAGACAGGAAGCAGCGCGAGGTCGATCTTGATCCGTTCGCGCGCGGCGGCGCTGGTGAAGAAGGCGAGGTCGGCGGCCTGGGTCGCGCCGTCCTGCGCATGTGTATAACCTTCGGCGAAATAACGCGCCTGCGCGGCGTCGAGCATCGCGAGCTTCTGTTCGTCGGTGGGCTGCGGCAGCGCAGGCATCAGCCGGTACATCGCCTTTTCGAGCAGCACGCCGTTAAGGCGTCCGGCGTCGTCGCGCAGCATCAGTCCGCCGGGTTCGGGCTGGCTCGCGTCCGACAGGCCGGCGGCGGCAAGCGCGGGGCTGTTCGCGACGAGGCCGTGGAGCGAGATGTGGAGCAGAACGATCTTGTGGTCGGGCGACACCGCGTCGAGTTCGGCGCGCGTGATATGGCGCTTTTCCGACAGCTTCTCTTCATTATATTGCCACACGACAACCCAGCCGCCCTTGGGAATGGCGCGGCGGGCGATGTGGCTGCGGATCACGCCTTGCAGGCTCGCGATATCGGTGACGGGCGGCAGCGCCTTGTCCCACAGGTCGAGCCCGCCCGCCATCTGGAGCGCTACCGCAAAGTGCGAATGTGCATCGATGAAACCGGGGAGCAGGGTTGCGCCCTTGAGATCGCGGATCGCAGCGTCCTTGCCCGCCGCCTTTCGCGCAGCTTTTTCAGAGCCGACGAAGGTGATGCGGTCGCCCGCCGTAACGACCGCCTCGACCATTTGGGCGTGGTCACCGTCCATCGTGACGATCGGGCCGCCGCGATACAGGGTCCTATCCTGCGCAAGCGCGGGCGCGGTGGTTGCCAGCAGCAGTGCGATGGCGGCGGTAAGTTTCATTCCTCTCTCCCTCTCGCCATATCGTGCGGGGGGCGAGGGGAGAGGTCAAGGGTTACTGAGCAATCTAATCTTTGCGGGCACGGGGCCGCAATCAGAGCCGGTCAAATCGGCTGCGGCGGCACTTCGCTGGGGCCGCGGCCGGGCTGATCGATGTCGCCGCCACCCGGGCGGCCGGGGATTTCGGCCGGCTGGCCCGCCGGGTCTTCGAGCGGGGTGGGTTGCACCGGGCTTTCGGGCGGCGATTGCGGTTCGATCGTATCGGGCCGGGGCTTGGGAAGCGGGTCGGGGTTGCTGGCCATTGTCATTCTCCTTGGCCTGATCAACGAACGGGTGCGACGCATGTTCCGCCTTGCCGGGCGGGGGCTTTGTGCCCTTGCCCTTGGCCGCGCGTCTGCTATAGCCCCGCGCGGCCCGCACGGGCGTGCGCGGCAGCGCGCGATTTCGTGCACCCGGCCGAAAGCTCATGCGCGGGCGTGGCGGAATTGGTAGACGCGCTGGTTTTAGGTACCAGTATCGCAAGATGTGGGGGTTCGAGTCCCTTCGCCCGCACCACCCCCCGTGAGCAGCAAGCCGGGACAAGGGGAACTCCGCCATGCGGCCGGGGTTCGGACAAGAGATTTTGAGCAAGGATAAGACCAAGGCAATGAAGACCGTCGAAACGCTGAACGAAGGCCTGAAGCGCGAATATCGCGTCACGATCACCGCCAAGGATATCGACGCGCGCGTCGACGAGGAGGTGAAGAGCATCGCCCCGACCGTCCGCATGCCCGGCTTTCGCCCCGGCAAGGTGCCCCCGAACCTCATTCGCAAGATGCACGGCGCCGCGCTGTCGGCCGACGCGCTCAACAAGGCGATCGATCAGGGCGTCAAGGACCTGATGACGAAGGAAAAGCTGCGCCCGGCGCTGCAACCTGCGGTGACGCTCGCCGATGGTTATGAAAACGGCAAGGATGCCGAGCTGACCGTTGCACTCGAAGTACTTCCCGAAATCGAAACCCCCTCGATCGACGGGCTGAAGCTCGAGCGCCTGACCGTTCCCGCCGACGACAAGGCGGTGATGGCAAAGATCGAGGAATTTGCCGCGCAGATGAAGCGCTTTGAAGAAGCGCCGAAGACGAAGAAGGCTGCGAAGGGCGATCAGGTCATCATCGACTTTGCCGGCAGCGTCGACGGTACCCCCTTCGACGGCGGCACGGGCGAGGATATGGCGGTCGAAATCGGTTCGGGCCAGCTGATCCCCGGTTTCGAAGACCAGCTCGTCGGCGTGAAGGCGGGCGACGAAAAGCTATTGAAGGTCACTTTCCCCGACGAATATCCGGTCGAAAATCTGAAGGGCAAGCCCGCCGAATTTGCCGTCGCGGTGAAGGAAGTGAAGGTTCCCGCAGCATCGAAGATCGATGATGAGTTTGCAAAGTCGCTCGGCCTCGAGAGCCTCGACAAGCTCAAGGAGCTGATGAAGGATCAGGTGGAGCAGGAGCTCAATGGTCTGACGCGCACCTATATGAAGCGCAAGCTGCTCACTGAAGCGGCGGCTTTAG
>JBGTUD010000295.1:0-3913 GCA_041939405.1 Sphingopyxis sp.
CAATGATATCATACCACCTCCTAAATTCTCCAAAGACATTATAATGATCAGCCATACTTTGTGATATGAACCAATGATTTGTGGATTAAGAAAAATTAACAATAGAGACTTTGAAATCAATGCAAACAAAACGATAAAGGCAAAAATAGGTTTTCTTCCGTAAATATCGGATAATTTACCGATTCTAGCCGACACCAAAACCATGAACAATCCTCCAATAATTTGAGTCGCCGCGCACGGCACCGTCACGCGCCATTATCGTATGCACCAGCAAGGCAAGGCAACGTCGACCAACCCGATTGCGTCGATCTTTGCGTGGACCGGCGGCCTCAAGCACCGCGGCAAGCTCGACGACAATGCCGCGCTGGTGAAATTCGCCGACGATCTTGAAAAAGTGTGCGTCGCGACGGTCGAAAGCGGCAAGATGACCAAGGACCTCGCATTGCTGATCGGCCCCGACCAGAACTGGCTGACGACCGAGGGCTTCTTTGAAGCGATTGTCGAAAATCTCGAAGCCAAGATGGGTAGCTAGTCTTTGTCGTCATCCCGGCGAAGGCCGGGATCTCGCCGTAGTGTCATAATGCCAGGTCGAGATCCCGGCCTTCGCCGGGATGACGGAATAAATGTGGTTTCTATAACTGCCTAGCCAATCGGGGCCGGCCTGCATAAGGTCGGCCCCTATGGTATCGGAAACAGAAACATCGGCCATCGGCAACGCGCTGGTGGTGCTCGGCGCCGCGGGCATCGTCATTCCCGCCTTCGCGCGCTTTCGGCTGCCTCCGGTCATCGGCTTTATCCTGGTCGGATTGCTGGTCGGACCGTCGGGTCTGGGCGCACTGACCGCGGACTATCCGTGGCTTAAGCATATCACCATCGAATCGTCGGAGGACATCGCGCTCTTCGCCGAATTCGGCATCATCCTGCTGCTCTTTTCGATCGGCCTCGAACTCTCCTTCCGGCGCCTGTGGCAGCTGAGAAAGCTGGTGTTCGGCATCGGGGCGGCCGAACTGCTGTTCGGCGGCGCGATCCTCGGCGGCGCGCTGATATTATTCACCGATCATGCGACCCCCGCCGCTTTCGGCCTGGGTATTGCGCTCGCCTTGTCCTCAACCGCGCTGGTGCTCCCCATTGCGGGAACCAAATCGGCCGTCGGGCGCGCGTCCTTTTCGATGCTGCTGTTCGAGGATCTGGCGATCGTACCGATCATCTTCATCCTCGGTGCCTTTGCCCCCACCGCCAGCGGCGACAGCACCGAACTGCTCTTCGCGACGCTGTGGCAGGGCGGGCTCGTCATCGCCGCGCTCGCGATCGGCGGCTGGTTCCTGCTGCCGCGCATCTTCGCGCAGGCCGCGCGCGCCAAAGACCCCGAACTCTTTCTTGCCGCCAGCCTGCTCGTCGTCATCGTGGCGGCGCTCGCGACCGCGGCGGTCGGATTGTCGCCGATCGTGGGCGCGCTGCTCGCCGGCCTGATGATCGCCGAAACCGACTATCATGGCGAGGTCGAGGCGATTACCGCGCCGTTCAAAGGGCTCGCGCTCGGGGTGTTCCTGATCAGCGTCGGCATGGGGCTCAATTTGCGGACGATCGCCGAACAGTGGCCGCAACTGCTGGTCGCGGTCGTTGGCGTCATCGCGATCAAGGCCATCGTCACCGCCGCGCTGCTTCGCTTCTCGGGATTTGCGCGGCGCGGCACCGCCGCCGAGGTCGGCCTGTTGATGGCGAGCCCGTCCGAAACGACATTGATCGTCCTCGCCGCCGCATTGCAGGCGCAACTCATCAGCAACGATACGGCCGAATTCTGGCAGCTTGTGACGGCAATCGGGCTCACGATCACGCCGCTTCTCGCGCGCGTTGGCCACGACGTCGCGCGGCGGATCGAGATGCGGAGCGGCGACGCCGAGGAGGCGGAAACGCCCGAAGGGCGCACCGTCATCGTCGGGTTCGGCCGCGTCGGTCACACCGTCGCCGAATTGTTGCGCGAGCACGGCCGCTCGTACATTGCGGTCGATGCCGACATCGACACCGTGGCGGGTGCGCGCCGCGACGGCTTCATCGTCCGCTACGCCGATGTCGCGCGCCCCGGCAGCCTCGATCGGCTGGGAATCGAACATGCCCAGGCGATCGTCCTGACGATGGACGACCCGGTGCAGCAGCTGCGCATGACGCGGCAGCTGCGACAGAAATATCCCGACCTGCCGATCATCAGCCGCGCGCGCGACGCCGATCATGCCGCCGCGCTTTATCAGGCCGGCGCAAGCGATGCGGTGCCCGAAACGCTCGAAAGTTCGCTCCAGCTTGCCGAAGCGGTCCTGATCGACCTCGGCGTCGCGATGGGCCCCGTCATCGCCTCGATCCACGATGTTCGCGCCAAGATGCGCCACGACATTATGACAAAGGGCAAGCTCGACCATGAACCGCGCATCGTGAAGCTGAGGCAAATTGATAGTCCGGAATAGGACCAATTGCTCGGAACAGCGACAGATCGTAAAACTGCCGTGGGCATAGGCGTCGTCTATCCGCCCGCCGCCCTTTCGCGCAACTTTTCCCCCGAACCGTCCAAAATGGCTCGTTTGACGGCGTCGTGCACGTTGCTCGCCGTCGCCCCGCGGCCCAAGCGGTAATAGGCGGCAAGATAGGCCCAGTCGAAATCGGTTAGCCCCTCCGGCAGCGCGGCGCCCTCCGCAAAGAGCGTCAGGATCGACGTCATCCCCTCTTTGGGCGCCTCGACGAAATCCTGTACCGGGGCGAGAATGCGGAATGTCGCATAGTCGGCTAGTTGCTGCACGCTGCGGCCATTCGCCCGGCTCGAATCGAACAGCAGGATCGTGCCGTTGATGTCGTTGCGAATCGACGACACCAGCCGCCCGGTTCGATAGACGGATTGAGCCTTGTATTCGGCCCCCGTCCGTCCGTCCGAAAAGACGGGAATCGGCCGACCATCGCTGTTACGGATTTCGGTAGCGTTCCAGAGCTGCGCCCCGTCGCTACCCCGGAAAATCCGATCGATTTCAAAGGATTTGAGCGAAGAGAAAAGCTCCGGCTCGTCGCGGCGCAATTGCTCCACCGCGGCGCGGCTGTCGCGCACAAAGCCGATCCACGTGTTAGGTTGGCAATCGCCGCCGGCGACCGCCTGGCCCAGCGTCCGAACATTCTGAGCGATCCGGTCGGCAATGGCGGCCCCATAAGCTTCGTCGATACCGAATAGCTTGAGACACAATGGCGCGTATCGACGTGGGAGGGGATTGTTTGCCGAGGGCCGCAGCGTGATCGCCCGCGCTTGGTCGGCAGCGCGTTCGGCCTGTTCGGCGCGCTCGCCCGTCACGACGATCGGTTCTGACCACTCGACATCGTCCTGCGCCAGGCCAGGAGTCCCGCAGGCCAACACAAGCGAAAAAATCAGATATCGCATATCCGTACCCTTCCCAAAATTCGGCCAAGGCATCGGCTGTCGTCCTTATCGTTCGTAACGAAACAAGGACAGGCGGTCGAGATCAATTGGCCGCCTGTCCCCCCACCGATGCACCGCCCGTCGCCGAGGCATCGGCGAGCGTCATCCCGTTGGGAAGGATGGCGAGCGACCATTGGCGTGCCGGCGTCAGATATTCGTGCGCCAGCCGCTGGATGTCGGCAGCCGTAACCGCGGCAATATCGTCCTGGATCGAAAGCGCCGCCGCGGTCACGCGCGGGTCGCGCGTCGCACCTTCGAGCAGGAACATCCAATAGACATTGCCCGTCGATGCGCGCGCGACCTGTTCGCGGATCGGGCCGGCGTTGCGCGCCAATTCATCGGCGCTTACCGGCTGCGCCACAAGATCGGCAGCGATGTCGCGCGCGATGTCATAGAAACGGGCGATGTCCTTCGGCGCCAGCAAGCTGCCGACCAGCAAATATCCGCCACCGTCGAAACCCGTCG
>JBGTUD010000296.1:0-3910 GCA_041939405.1 Sphingopyxis sp.
GCTCGCGATATTCGATGGAGATACGGCGCACCTTCCTGCCCTCACCCGGCAAGGTGACGGCCTATCATCCTGCGGGCGGCATGCATGTGCGCGTCGATAGCGGGCTCTACGCCGGCTATTCGATCCCGCCCTATTATGACAGCATGATCGGCAAGCTGATCGTCTATGGCCGAAGCCGCGAAAGCTGCATGATGCGCATGCGCCGTGCGCTGGAGGAAATGGTGATCGGTGGCGTCAAGACGAACATCCCGCTGCACCAGGCGCTGCTCGCCGACCCCGATGTCATCAACGGCGACTATACGATCAAATGGCTGGAGGAATGGCTGGCGCGTCAGGATGAAGGCAGCCAGGCGTAAGACCTGTTTCGCGGCCCCAGCGACAGCGGGGGCCGCGACACCGCGTCCCGGTTCGATGTCGGGATGCTGGCTGTCAGCGGAAGGTTAGTAGGGATCTCAGCTAGCGACCAACCGTCAGCTAGTGCGCTTTCACTGGCCCCGCTTTTTGGCTATGGGCCTTGATCATGGTCAAAAATCATCCCCTCCGGACCCGCGCCGCCACAATTCTGCTTCTCCCGCTCGCGCTGGCCGCGGTGCCGTCCATCGCGCAAACCGATGTTAAGGAGGATTCGGTTATCCTCCAGCCCGACAAGGTTGCCGATGACGCGCCCCTGGTTGCGGCGCAGCTTGAAATGCCGAGCTGGTCGGAAGAAAATGCCACCGCGCTTCTCGGCTTTATCGAGAAAGTGGGCGACGAAGGCCTGTTCACCAGGGATTATCAGCCCGATGCGCTCGCCGCGGCGATCCTTTCGAACGATCAAGCCAAACTCGACAAACTGGCGACCGAGACGTTCCTCCTGCTTGCCACGCATCTGCGCGACGGACGCACGCCCAACGCGGCGCGCAAGCAATGGTTCATGACCGACAGCGACGGCGAGAAGGAGCCCCTGCTGGCACTGCTGACCGCGGCGCTCGGCGCCGGTACCGTGCCCGAAACACTGGCAAGCCTGAATCCGGCCCATCCGGATTTCGCCATGCTCAAGGCGTCGCTAAAAAAAGCAAAGACGCCCGCCGACGCCAACGCCATCCGCGTCAATATGGAGCGCTGGCGCTGGATGCCGCGCGACCTTGGCGAACGCTATGTCGTCAGCAATGTGCCCGAATATCTCACCCGCGTCGTGCACGGCGGAACCGTCATCGCCACCCACAAGGCGGTGGTCGGCAAAAAAACGACCCCGACGCCGCAGCTCAACCCGATGGCGACAGGCATCATCGTCAACCCCAATTGGACGCTGCCGCGCAGCATCATCAATGAAGGCATCGGCGCGACGATCGCGCGCAACCCGGCCTCGGCACGCGCGCAGGGCTATACCTGGACGGGCAGCGGCAAGACGCTGTCGGTCGTCCAGAAACCGGGGCCGAACAACGCGCTGGGCGTGATGAAGATGGAAATGCTCAACGAACATGCCATCTATCTGCATGACACGCCGTCGAAAGGCGCGTTCAACGCCGCGGCGCGCGCATTCAGCCACGGCTGTATCCGCACGGAGCGTGCCCTGCATTTTTCGGGCCTGATGGCGGTGATGTTCGCCGGACGCAGCCCCGAGGAATTCGGCGAGGCGATCGCGAGCGGCAAGACGACGCGGTTCGGCTTCGACCAGCCTTTCCCCGTCTATGTTGCCTATTGGACCGTCGTTCCCGACGGCAAGGGCGGCATCAAGAAACTCGCCGATCTCTATGACCGCGATGCACCCGTCGTGGCGAGCTTCGCCAAGCCGGGGCGGCCGGCCGCGACGGTCATCGCGCCGGTGCCGCCGGCGGTCGTCCCGACGGTCGAGACGACCGTGCGTGCGACGACGCCGGGAACGACCGGAATTTACTGAACCGCGGCGGACTTCGACCCAAAAAGGTCAGCGCGGCGCCTGCATGTTGCGGCTTTCCGCCGGAATATGCACCGTCAGCCCGTCCATATCCTCGGTCAGTACGATCTGACACGACAGGCGGCTCGTCCGCCGCACTCCGGCGGCGAGGTCGAGCATATCCTCTTCCATCTCGCTCGCGGGCGGCAGGCGGTCGAAATCCTCTTTCGCCACGATCACATGGCAGGTCGAACAGGCCATCTGCCCCTCGCACGTGCCCTCCAGCGGCATCAGATTTGCTTGCGCGACATCGAGCAATATATCGCCGGGCTGTGCGTCGGCCTCGGTACGCCCCTTGCCGTCGGCGTGGATGAAGGTGACGCGCATCAATTGACTCCCTGCAATCGGGCCGCGTCCTTGATCGCGTTCAGGCCGTCGCGCAATTCGGCTTCGGACGTATAGCGCCCCCAGCCAAGGCGAATCGACGCGCGGGCATCGGCCTCGCTGACCCCCATGGCGCGCAGCACATGGCTGACCTTGCCCGACCCGCTGCCGCACGCGCTGCCCAGCGAAAAGGCGATGTCGCGCGCATCGGACATCAGGCGCAGGCCGTTAACGCCTTCGCGCCGGATATTGAGATTGCCGTGATAGCGGCGCTCCGCATCGCCGTTGATCGTCCATTCGGGAAGCATGTCCAACGCCAGCGACCAGAGGCGTTCGACATGGGCGGCGTCCTTGTCGAACCGGTCGGCAGCGAGCGCGGCGGCGGCGCCGAAGCCCGCGCAGAGGGCGGGCGAGACGGTGCCCGATCGCATCCCCGCTTCCTGTGCCCCGCCGACCATGAAGGGCGGCAGGTCGACCCCATCCTTCACCCACAGGGCGCCGATCCCCTTTGGCCCGTGAATCTTGTGCGCCGACAGCGCGATCAGGTCGGGCCCGTCGGGGATGGCGATGCGGCCATAGCCCTGCACCGCGTCGCAGAGGAGCAGGCTGTTCCGGGCGTGGGCGGCGGCGGCGATGTCGGCGACCGGCTGGACCGTGCCGACTTCATTGTTCACCAGCATCGCGGCGACGATGCCCTTCTCGGGGATCAGCGCATCGTCGGGCGGCAGCGCGAGGCCATCAGCGCCAACCGGCAGAATCGCGGCGTTCAGCCGTTCGAGGCATTGCAGCGAGGCGGCATGTTCGATGCTGAGCCCCGCGACGCCGCCCGGCATCGCCTCCGCCCCGCGAAACAGGGCCCAATTGAGCGCCTCGGTCGCGCCCGAGGTGAAGAAGAGGCGCCCGCCCTTTGGCAGCAGTGCTGCGACCTGATCGCGCGCAACCTCAACCGCCGCAGCGGCGGCGCGGCCCGCCTTGTGCGTACTCGACGGGTTGGCGAAACCGTCGCCCTCCCCCGCCCCTTCCAGCCAGCGCAACATCGCCGCACGCGCTTCGGGAGCGAGCGGGGTCGTGGCTTGATAGTCGAGGTAGATCATAGGGCGCGTCTGCCCGCTAATCGCCTTGCTGTCGAGCGCCACCATCTTTCATCGTCATCCTGGACTTGATCCGCGCCTCTCCCGTGCGTGACCCTGTTTTCGTCATTGCGAGCGAAGCGGAGCAATGACGCCGTGAAAATACTGTTCCGAATGCAGAAAAGCGGATAGCGACGGGCCTTGTTGCGAACGATTCGCAAAAGTTGCAACTTGCTACCCGATTTCTATATAGGCGCGCATCCCGCTCCGCCACCCCGCCCGTCGGCGAATCACTGGCAAGCTCAAGACATATAGAAGGTGCGCCCATGCCCGACGTCATTTTCCCCGGTCCCGAGGGCCGTATCGAAGGCCGTTTCTCCCCCCCGCCGCGCCCGCGCGCGCCGGTCGCGATGATCCTGCACCCCCATCCGCAGGGCGGCGGCACGATGAACGACCGCATCACCCAGGCGATGTACAAAAGCTTTGTCGCGCGCGGTTTTGCGGTGCTGCGCTTCAATTATTACGCCGGGATGGATTGAAAAATGGCTTAAAAATTTCTATAATGAAGAAAATTAACGGGGAATAACGGAGGTGGCATGTT
>JBGTUD010000297.1:0-3904 GCA_041939405.1 Sphingopyxis sp.
CCGGCCATTCACCAGGCTCTGGTTCCCCTTCCCGAAATTGTGAAGAACCGAGGCGGCCAGCGCGCTCTGGCTGTTGGATGCGAGGTCGTAATAGTTGAGATTGGCGACCGCGGCGGTTTCGTTGATCTGCGTCTCGCTCGTGCGCGTCCGGCTTTCGCCATAGTTGAACAGCGCCCGCAGCTGCCAGTCGCCGCCAAGCTGGGCGGTAAGTGTCGGCGTGATGCCCCAGGAGGTGAGCCGGTTGTGATATTTGTCGCTGATGACGCCGTAATAGTTTGTGCGGATGTCCTGCGACGTTTCGCCTGCGATCGGGTCGAAGAAGGGATTGGCGGCGGTGATCGTCACGAAACTCGTGTCGGCGTTCGCTTCCTGGCCTTTGAAATGCGTAAGGCGGCGCTGCGCATAATAGCCGCGAACGTCGAAAGTGATCGTGTCGCCGATGTCTTGCGAGAGGCTGGCAAACACATTGTGCCGCGTCACGGCCGGCCAAAGGCTGACATCGTCCGTCACGTCGCAGGGACCCGAGATCGAACCCGGTGTGTAGGTGTCGGGGTCCGGGCCGGTGATGGCATAGCTCGTGCCGTTGGCAAAGATCGTACCGGCCCCGCAATTGCCCTGATTGGGAGTTACCTGCCGAACATAGTCGCGATCCCTCCCGAATATGGCGTCATTGTGCGCCCAGGCGTAGGAGACATAAGCAGAGCCGCTACCCCAGTCCTTGCCCCCCGTGACGTTCACGTCGGTGGTCTGATAATTGTCGGCAAAACCCGTGCGGGCGTTCACCTCGAAGCCGTCGAAGCGCTTCCGCGATATGAAGTTGATGACGCCGCCGATTGCGTCCGACCCGTAGATCGACGAACCGCCATCGGGAACGACATCGACCCGCTCGAGCACCCCTGGGGGTATAACGTCCGGGTCGGGAGTCGATTGCACAACCCCTGCCCCGACGACACGATGCCCGTCGACGATAACGAGCGTGGTGTTGGTACCCGATGCGCCGAGACCGCGAATATTCGGCCGGATGATCGACAAGCCGCCGGGAGGCGCCGTCGGCGTCGAGCCGAAGGCGCTGCTGATCTGCGGGATCTTGGTCAGGATGTCATTGGCGCTGGTCGCGCCGGTCGCCTTGATATTCTCTGCCGACATGGTGACGACCTGCGTTCCGACCGGCGCGACGCCGCGCAGCTGCGTACCGGTGACGATGATTTCCTGGTCGCTCGGCGCCTCGTCCGAAGCAACGCTCCCGCCCATGCTCTCCTGTGCGTGCGCGGCGGCCCCGTACATCGCCATCGAGCCCGCAGCGATTCCGCACAACAGGCGAACGGTCATCGCGCCCAGGCCCATGCGGCTGCGGGAGGCGTCGATGGGCGCGGCACGGGTTGCGTCGAAAATATGGTTCATATTCCCTCCCGGTATGGTTTTGTGTTCCTTGAGCGGCAGCGCCGCGAAGCGCGGCCTACCCGCTGTCCGGTGCGGACGATGGGCCGGCCTCGCCCTCACCATTGAACGCCAGCCTGCCCTTTTCGCTACAAGCATTTTGAAGGATCAATTGACTGTTTTTTCCAACCATCAGCGTCCAGATTGGGAGGTGGCACAGCGTGATATTCCCCACGCAACCGGGGAAATTTACAGTCAAGTTTGATTTGTTTTTGACACGACGCGCGCCACGTATCATGATGGTGAGAAAGATCGGCACTGCGCGTCGGCGGACCTCAGGTCCGTGGTCCGACAGTCGGCGATGGCGGGAGAAAGAGCGCCCACGCGCGGCCGGGACCGGCTTGCGAAAAAAGGCGCAGGAGCTTTCGCCATCTTGCGGGAACGCATGGATGGGACAGGCCCGATGAAGACAGCTCAATTCGAACTTGTGCCTGCCGACGGCGGGAGTCCGTTTCGCTATTTGCACCGGCGGACCGAGAACCTTGTCCACGAACATGGCTGGCATTTCCACCCCGAATATGAGTTGAGCTGGGTGATGAGCAGCCATGGGACGCGCTATGTCGGCGATTATATCCAGCCCTATGGCCCGGGTGAACTCGTGCTTTATGGTCCGAACCTTCCGCATTGTTCACGTAACGAGGTGGGTGCCGGCAACGACGTCGAGCATGTGACGATCCAGTTCGATCCAGCGTGCATGGGGCAGGATTTTTTCGGAATCCCGGAGGCCTCATCGTTGAAGCGCATGCTCGCCGACTCGCGCCGCGCGCTGATGTTCGATGCAGCCGCGATCGATTGCATCGGCCCGATGCTCCTCGAACTTGGCGGCCATACGGGTCTCACGCAGATACTCCGGCTCATGGAAATTCTCGACCGGCTGAGCCGCTTCGAGCGGCGCATGCTCACGACCGCGACCTATCGCAACGAGGCGGTGATCGACCGTCGGCTTGCCGGACGACTGAACGAGGTGCAGCGTTATATTGACGAGCGCTTTCGAGGTACGGTCTGTCAGGCGGAGATTGCGCACGCGATGGGGATGAGCGCCCCGGCCTTCAGCAAATTCGTGCGCGCCACGACGGGCAACACCTTCATGGGGCTGGTCAAGCTCGCACGGATTAGCGAGGCCTGCCGTCAACTAGCCTATGGCAATGAACGGATCACCGATGTCGCGCTCGATTGCGGCTACCAGCACACCTCGCATTTCGACAGGCACTTCATGGCACTGAAGGGCGTCTCGCCAAGCGATTACCGGCGGCGCATGCAGCAGCTGTGCGCCGAGATGGAGGCCGCGGCCTAAGCGGCAAGGTCCGGCACGGCGCGGATCACCGCGAGCACCGCGAAGAGTTCGGGGCGCACCCGGCGACGAGGTATCCCAGCCCGCGCCCGCGCCGCGCGCGGTTTCCGAAAGAATTTATCGAAGCGCGAAAAGGTCCATATTTGCGTCTCCCCAGGCTTTCAGGGCTTCGATGATCGGTGAAAGCGATCGCCCCCGGTCGGAGAGGCGATATTCGACTTTTGGCGGAATCTGAGGGAAGATTTCGCGCTCGATCAGCCCGTCTGCTTCCAGTTCGCGCAACTGGTTGGTCAGCATGCGTTGCGTCACCGTGCCGGCGCGCCGACGCAATTCGTTGAAACGGACCGGCCCGTCCTGCAAGTGATATAATATGACGGCCTTCCACTTGCCGTCGATCAGGCTGATGGCGGCCTCGACCGCGCAAGCCGGCGTACAGTCGAGGCGGGAATGACGGGCCTTGGCCATAACAGTATCCTTTTCGACACTATATGCGATTTTTGTGCGTATAGCGTGTTTTGCTTCCGAGACTAGATGGGGAGGCCAACTGGAAAAAGGAACCCCTCCCATGCGTGCCATTGCTTATGCTCAGCCGGGTCCGATCGATCGGCTCGACGCGCTTATCGATCTCGACTTGCCGCGCCCCGTTCCGACCGGCCACGATCTGCTCGTTCAGGTACAGGCGGTCTCGGTCAATCCGGTCGATACGAAAGTCCGCGCTGCCGCGCAGCCATTCGACGGTCGTTCGGAGCGTATATTGGGCTGGGACGCCGCCGGAATTGTTGAAGCGGTGGGTCCCGACGTGACCCGCTTCAAGGTCGGCGATCCGGTCTTCTATGCCGGCAATATCGCCCGCGACGGAAGCAACGCCGAGTTTCAGCTCGTCGACGAACGCATCGTCGGCCGCAAACCCGCCACGCTCGGCATGGCAGAGGCCGCGGCCCTGCCGTTAACGGCGATCACTGCTTGGGAGACGTTGTTTGACCGTCTGCGGGTGCAGGACAATAAGGGCAAGGAGCCAGCTGTGCTCCTGATCATTGGCGGCGCAGGCGGCGTCGGCTCGATCGCGATCCAGATCGCGCGCGCGCTGACCGGACTGACGATCATCGCGACCGCATCGCGCCCCGAAACGCAGGCGTGGGTCCGCAGCCTCGGCGCGCATCATGTCATCGACCATAG
>JBGTUD010000298.1:0-3901 GCA_041939405.1 Sphingopyxis sp.
TGAATGAACAACGCGATCACCTCCGTTTAGTTGACGCCCCGAGTTCGAAAAATTGTGCGCAAGTTCCGGACAGCAGTTGCGCCGGTATTTTTGGGCGTGCCCAGTTCGACCGCGGCGAGATCGATGGCGACGGCAACCCCGCGATGCCTTTCGGCTATGGCGGCGGCGGTTTCCGCGGCGATCCGCGCGGACAGGGCGGCTTTTCGGGATTCGGTAACGATGGCGCCGATTTCGGCGATATTTTCGAAGGGCTTTTCGGCGGCCGCGGCGGCGGCGGACCGTTCGGCGGCTTTGGCGGGCGCAGCGCGCCACCGCCCAAGGGCGCCAATATTCCCTATCGCCTCCCGGTGTCTTTCATCGACGCAGCCACGCAGGCGCCGCAGCGGATCACGCTGGCCGACGGCGGAACGATCGACCTCAAATTGCCGGCGGGGGTGGAGACGGGAACCCAGATGCGCCTTGCGGGCAAGGGACAGCCGGGGCCGGGCGGCAATGGCGACGCGATCGTGACGATCACGGTCAAGGACCATCCCTTTTTCGTGCGCGATGGCGCGAACATCCGGCTCGACCTGCCGGTGACGCTGGCTGAAGCGGTCAAGGGCGCGAAGGTCAAGGTACCGACAGTCGACGGCCCGGTGATGCTGTCGATCCCCGCCGGCTCCTCGTCGGGCAAGCTGATGCGCCTTAAAGGCAAGGGTTTCAGCCAGAAGGGCGGCGGGCGCGGCGATCAGCTGGTGCGGCTGATGGTCGATCTGCCCGCCGACGATGCCGCGCTGGTCAAGCTGCTCGGCGAATGGAGCGATCCGCGCGACGTGCGGGCGGACCTTGGCGTGTGATGCGTGGCTGAAGCCAATAAAAACGGGCGCGCGGCGGCGCTGGAGCGCGAGGTCGCCGACGAGGTCGGCAAGGAATATCTGGCCGAGGGTCATTCGCCCGAATCACCCGAGGCACGCGCGGAACAGGCAAAGCGCGTTCATCTGCGCGCGCGGGCGCAGGGGGTGATCGAACGGGGGCGCGAACAGCTCGGCCCCGGCACGCGCGCCTATCGAGTGGTTCGCCGCGTCGTCGTCGGCACCTATACCGACGGCTTCATCCACGCGGGCAACCTTGCCTATCTGGCGCTGATCGCCCTTTTTCCCTTCTTCATCCTGCTCGCCGCGGCGCTGTCGCTTTTCGGCGGCAGCGTCGGCGGCGAACGCGCGGTCGAGGCGGTGTTTTCGACGATGCCGCCCACGGTCGCCAAGGCACTGTCGGGTCCGATCCGCGAGGTGATGGTGGCGCGCACGGGGATATTCCTTTGGCTGGGCGCGCTGGTTGCTCTCTGGACCGTCGGCAGCCTGATCGAAACGGTGCGCGACATTTTGCGGCGCGCCTATGGGACGCATTTCAGCAAGGGATTCTTCCATTATCGCCTGCTCTCGATCGGCATCATCACGGGCGCGGTCGTGCTGATGCTGCTGTCCTTTTCGATGCAGGTTCTGATCGTCGGGGTCGAACAGTTCGTCGCCCGCTTCCTTCCCGAACAATATCAGGATTGGGGCATCGTCCTCATTTCGCGCGCCGTGTCGGGCTTTGGCCTGTTTGTCGCCATCTATCTGCTGTTCTACAGCCTGACGCCGTCGAAATACCGGCGGCTCAAGCGGTGCCCGAAATGGCCCGGCGCGCTGTTCACGACATTATGGTGGATCGGCGTCACGCTCGCGCTCCCGCCCCTGCTCGCCAGCCTGCTCAGCTATGATGCGACCTATGGCAGTCTGGCGGGCGTGATGGTTGCGCTGTTCTTTTTCTACCTCGTCGGATTGGGTATGGTGATGGGCGCCGAACTCAACGCCGCGCTCGTCGAGGTTGAGGATTTGGACCATGACGCTATTGGGCGCGTGGACGACGTGACAGTCGAAGATAAATAAGGCCGGAGAAAACGGAAATGACGGGTCTGATGAAGGGCAAACGCGGGCTGATCATGGGGCTGGCGAACGACAAGTCGCTCGCCTGGGGCATTGCCAAGGCGTTGCATGCGCATGGGGCGGAGCTTGCGATCTCCTATCAGGGCGACGTGATGGCCAAGCGCGTCAAGCCGCTTGCCGACCAGCTCGGCTGCGATTTCCTGATCGACTGCGACGTCGCCGACATGGACAATCTCGACGCCGCCTTTGCGACGCTCGCCGCGCGCTGGCCGACGATCGATTTCGTCGTTCACGCGATCGGCTATACGAACAAGGAGGCGCTGCGCGGGGCTTATGCCGATGTGACGCTCGACGATTTCCTGATGACGATGAACATCAGCGTCTACAGCTTTACCGCGGTCGCCAAGCGCGCGGCGGCGATGATGACGCCCTTCGATCCCGAAACGGGCACGGGCGGCGGTTCGCTGCTTACCTTGAGCTATTATGGCGCCGAAAAGGTGATCCCGCACTATAATGTCATGGGCGTTGCCAAATCGGCGCTCGAAACCAGCGTCAAATATCTCGCCAACGACTACGGGCCGCAGGGCGTGCGCGTGAATGCGATTTCGGCGGGACCGATCAAGACGCTCGCGGCGTCGGGCATCGGCGATTTCCGTCTGATCCTGAAATGGAACGAATATAACGCTCCGCTGCGCCGCAATGTGACGATCGACGATGTCGGCGGCTCGGCGCTTTACCTCCTCAGCGACCTTGCGAGCGGGGTGACGGGCGAAACGCACCATGTCGACGCGGGGTATCACACGATCGGCATGAAGCAGGAAGATGCGCCGGACATCGCGCTTGCCTGACGATATAGTCATCCGTGCGGCCCGCGCGGAGGATGCCGACACCATCGACGCGGTCATTCGCACCGCCTTTGCCGGAACCGAGTTCGGGCATCAGGGTGAGGCGGAGCTGGTGCGGATTCTCGAAGCCGATGGCGACGTGCTGGTGTCGCTCGTCGCCGATGATGGAGCGGGCGTGATCGCGGGGCATGTGCTGTTCAGTCGCATGAATGTCGAAGCCGACGGCCGCGCGGTTGCGGCGGCGGGGCTCGCGCCGGTGTCGGTCGTTCCCGATCATCAGGGACGGGGAATCGGCGCCGCGCTGATCCGCGCTGGACTAGAGGTGCTGCGCCAACGGGGCGTGGCGATCAGCTTCGTCCTTGGGCACGAAGATTATTACCCGCGCTTTGGCTATTCGCCCGATCTTGCAGCGCGTTTTGTTTCACCCTTTTCGGGCCCGCATTTCATGGCGATGATGCTGGACAGCGCCGCGGAATGGCCGCAAGGCGGTCGGGCGGATTATGCGCCCGCATTCGACCGCTAAACCCCTCTCCCCTTGGGGGAGAGGGAGGGGCCCATCGCAAAGCGATGGGAGGGTGAGGGTGTGACCAAGAGCCGCTTCACGAGCGATGACGGAACCATCGAACGCGCCCGGCGATCGCGCCGCGACGCGACACCGGCCGAGAAGAAGCTGTGGTCGGTCCTTCGCGGCAGCGGGCTCGGAGGCTTCAAATTTCGACGGCAGCAACGAATTGGCCCATTTATCGCTGACTTTGCCTGTCAATCGGCGCGACTGGTGATAGAGGTTGATGGCGATAGCCATGCGTCGCAAATCGATTATGACGCGCGGGGGACGGAATTTTTGAAGCGAGAGGGGTATCGGGTGCTGCGTTTCGCGAACGGCGATGTAATGGAGAATTTGGAGGGCGTTTGCCGAGCGGTCGAGTCTGTGCTTGTCGTCGCTCCCTCACCCTCCCACGCGGCAGCGCCGCGCGGGCCCCTCCCTCTCCCTCAAGGGGAGAGGGGCGTATGAGTGTCAACAGCTTCGGACGTGTCCTGCGCTTTACGACGTGGGGCGAAAGCCATGGGCCCGCGCTCGGCGCGGTTGTCGATGGCTGTCCGCCGCGGCTGTCGCTGTCGGAGGCGGACATCCAGCCCTTTCTCGACAAGCGC
>JBGTUD010000299.1:0-3860 GCA_041939405.1 Sphingopyxis sp.
GCGGAAAGGCGGTGTGGAAAATGACGCTTGATATAAGACGCCTGTGGTCGGATACGCCGCCATTAACGGCGCAACAAAAAGCGCAGATCCTCGATCGCCTCGGCGGCAACATTCTTGGCGAGCTTTGCCAGCCGCTGCGTCGCGATCGCACCCGCCAAACCGCGCTTGCGCCCGCGGCACATCAAATTGGTCATCGCCGACAGGCTGGCGCGGCGCGCAGTGTCGGATACGTCGCCCGACGCCGCCGGTGCGAACATCTGCGCCTCGTCGACCACCACCAGCGCGGGAAACCAATGTTCGCGCGGGGCATCGAACAGCGCGTTTAGAAACGCGGCGGCGCAGGTCATCTGCGCCTCGATGTCGAGCGATTCGAGGCTGAGCACCACCGACGCGCGATGTTCGCGGATGCGCGCACCCATCGCCGCAATCTCGCGCTCGTCATAATCGCCGCCGTTGATCACGACATGGGTAAAGGCATCGGCAAGCGTCACGAAATCGCCCTCGGGGTCGATCACCACCTGCTGCACCAGCGCGGCGCTTTCCTCGAGGATGCGGCGCAGAAGGTGCGACTTGCCCGACCCCGAATTGCCCTGGACGAGCAGGCGCGTCGCGAGCAGTTCCTGCACGTCGACGCGCACGTCCTGCCCCGCCGCGTCGGTCCCGATCTCGATACTCGTCTTCACAGCCGCCGCCCTATCGGCGACGCGCGCGAATGACAACCGGCCGGGTTTCGGCGCGATGGACCCGATCAGTGCGCCACAGCACCGCTCCCCTCAAATCCGTTTGCCCTGAGCTTGTCGAAGGGCCGTTCTTTCCTTGGCGCAGCCGAAGAAAGACAGTGCTTCGACAAGCTCAGCACCAACGGAGAAAGGCTGTGGAAGCCCCCCGCCTTGCCAAAGCGCGCAAAGCCTCCGAAAACAGGCGCCATGGATTTCGACGACCAGCTCCGCCGCTATTTCGGCAGCGCCGACCTTGCGGCGATCACGCCCGCGGCGCGCGCCGCGGGCACCGAACGGATGCGCGTCGATTTCGGGCTGGAAACCAACCCCGGCCGCCGCTTCGCGCTCTGGGCGCTGATGTACATGCTCGGCGACGCCCCCGACCTCGACATCGCGTTCAAGGACGAAAAGGAACGCGACGCCGCGCGCGATTTCATGGACCTGGCGGACCGCGCGGGCGGCGATTAGGACGCAGCTATTATCGGACTCGGCTATTAGCAACCGTCATCCCGGCGAAGGCCGGGATCTCGCCGGTGCGTAGTGACGAGAGGGTGAGATCGTGTTTCAGAGTCACGTGCCTCTGAACACCCTTCGGCGGGATGACGCCCAACAACCCCGCCGCTCATTTCACCGGACGGCAATCCTTCAGCCACACCAGCGACAGGCCGTAATCGAGCCGGTCGAACGTCCCCGTCAGCTCGGCGTGCTTGCCGGGCTTCAGTTGCAGCGCATAGGGCCCTTGCCCCTTGGCGAGCACGCAGTTCACCGTCATCCCCGCCGAGGCACGGCCGGGCACGATGTCGGTCAGCACGTTCGACACCAGCTTCCATTCGACGCGATAGCTGTCGCCGACCGCGCCGACATAGGAAACGGGACCATAGAGGGTGAAGGATTTATTGTTGTAGCGCAGCGGCACCGCGGCGCTGTTCTTCTCGGCCTCGCCGGTGATGTCCTGCGAAAAGCGCAGCACGCTCATGCGGATCGGCGCTCCGGGCGCCGTCGTCGCCTTCATGCCCTTGGCGGCTAGCGCCTCGCCCGCCTTGCCGCCCTTCAGCTGGTTCAGGATACCGCACATCTCGGCCTTCGCCGCGGCTTCGGGGACGCCCATCGCCGCGCGCAGCTTCGCCTCCATGCGGACATTGCCCGCGCCGTCGGCGGCGATTTCGATCGGGAAGGAACGCGACTTGCCCGTCTGCGGCTGTTCGATCAGCATCGTGCCGCTGTCCGGCTCGGCCGCCAATATGTCATATCCTTTTGCAGCGACGATGCCGTTCAATTGCCCGACCGCGCTCGCCGGGCTCATCCCCGGCACATTGGTCGTGGCGATAAAGCGCAGCCCGCTCACCGGATTGCCCTTTTTCTCGAAACCCTGCTCGCACGTCGCAGCATTGGCCGCAGCGGGAAGGCCCGCAGCAAGGGCGATGATCAGGACAAAACGCGTCATAGATCCTCCTTTGTCGCAGCCGCGTCGGAAGGGGGGTGCGCGGCCGAACGACGGCGGAGATTTCGCCGCAAAATCCGCTCGTTGCAAGACAAATCAAGTAAAGGGCGACGCGATACTTGCGCCCGTCCTATTTATACATGCCCTCGCGCAAGTTGATGCCATATTCCAGCCACGCCTTCATCGCGCACAGCATTTGCGCCCAGCCCTGGCAATTGCCATAGGATGCGCCGAGCGCTCCCTGATTTTCGCGCCAGCCTTCTTCGGAAATCTCGACCAAGGTGCGCCCGTCGTCCAGGCTTTTGAAACGCATCGTCACGCGCGTGCGATAGTCGGCATCCTTGGGATCGCTGCCTTCGATATTGTGCGCCTCGCCCTCGCTCGCCTGCCATTCGAGGACGATGCGCTCGCGCTCGACCACCTCGATCACATGGACCGGAAAGGCGCCCGGAAAATCGGCAAAATCCCATGTCACCGTCGCGCCCGTCGCCAGCCGCCCCTCGGCGCCGCCGGTGGTGAAATAGGCTGACAGCTTGGCGGGGTCGGCGACCGCCTCGAACACCTCGGCCACCGGCTTCGCGATCCGCGCCGCGACCTTGAATTTCAGTTCCATGTGCCATTCTCCGCTTGAGTCGCACGCCATTATGTTATATTTCTATAACATGTCAATTCACGACGAATATGATGCGGTTTTCAAGGCGCTGGCGTCGCCCGTGCGGCGGCAGATATTGGACGATTTGCGCGACCAGCCGCTGACCACCGGCGCGCTCTGCACGCATTTCGCCGACATCGACCGCTGTACGGTGATGCAGCATCTGAAAGTGCTGGAGGCGGCGGGGCTGGTGATCGCCGAGCGCCGCGGCCGCGAACGGTGGAACCACCTCAACGCGATGCCGATTCAGGACATCCACGACCGCTGGATCGGCCCGCACGCCGCCGCGGCATCGGCCCGGCTCGCGCGCTTCAAACAGGCGGTGGAGGCGGGGAAGGGCAACTGACTTCGGGGGAGCAGCCCTCGTCATCCCGGCGAAGGCCGGGATCTCGCCCTAACGGTTTGCTGCACCGGAGAGATCCCGGCCTTCGCCGGGATGACGGAATTGAAGAAGTCCGCTCGCCACCCCCAACCCGCCATCCCCCTTCACAAAAAGGGCCGGGGAACCCCCTCCCCGGCCCTTCCTTCATCGCCCGCGGGGCCTCACCACCCCTGCGGCTTGCCCTTGTTCTGCTCGTCGAGCCATTTTTTCAGCGGCGCGAAATAATCGGCCATCGCCTTGCCCGACATTTCGCGCGTGCCGGTAAAGGCCTGGAGCGCGTCGGGCCACGGCTTCGACGCGCCCATCTCCAGCATCGCGTTCAGCTTCGCGCCGACCGCCTTGTTGCCATAGAAGGAACAGCGGTGAAGCGGCCCCTTCCATCCCGCCTGCTTGCACGCCGCCTCGTAAAACTGGAACTGCAGGATGCGCGCGAGGAAATAGCGCGTATAGGGGGTGTTGCCCGGAATATGATATTTCGCCCCCGCGTCGAACGCATCTGCGGGGCGTTCGCCCGGCGGGACGATGCCCTGATATTGGGTGCGCATTTGGGTCCACGCCTTGTTGTAATCGGCGGGCGCGATCGAGCCGTCGAACACGCCCCAGCGCCAGCGGTCGATGAGCAGACCGAACGGCAGGAAAGCCACCTTGTCCATCGCCTGCCTGAGC
>JBGTUD010000300.1:0-3833 GCA_041939405.1 Sphingopyxis sp.
AGATAATCGACGATCGCCAGGCTGTCCCACACGACGATGTCGGCGCCGTCCCACAGGATCGGCACCTTGCCGCCCGACGGCGCAAATTCGTCCCCCTCGCGCCGCTGGCTCCACTCCTCATTATAGAGCGGGACGGTGACTTCCTCGAACGGCAAGCCGCTGTGCTTGACGGCGAGCCAGCCGCGCAGGCTCCAGCTGGAATAGGCCTTGTTGCCGATGAAGAGTTTCATGGGGACTCCAAAATTCCCCTCCCGCTCACGGGAGGGGCCAGGGGAGGGCCTGTCGAAGACCCGTTCGGGAGGTAACATGCCCTTCCCCAACCCCTCCCGCAAGCGGGAGGGGAGCGGATCAACTCTCCACCGCTTCCAGCACCGCGGTGCGCAGTTCGGCTACTCCCATGCCCTTTTCGCTGCTTGTCGCGATGACTTCGGGGTGCGCGGCGGGATGTTTGCGCGCCTCGGCCTCGGTTGCGGCGTGCACCTCGGCGAGTGCGCCAGCCTTCACCTTGTCCGCCTTGGTGAGCACGATCCGGTAACTCACCGCCGCGGTGTCGAGCATTTCGAGCACCTCGCGGTCGACGTCCTTGATGCCGTGACGGCTGTCGATCAGCACCAGGGTTCGTTTCAGCACCTGTCGCCCGCGGAGATAATCGTTGACCAGAAAGCGCCATTTTTTGACGACATCCTTCGGCGCCTTGGCAAAGCCATAACCCGGCATGTCGACGAGCCGGAACACCAAGGGCGCGCCGACGTCGAAATAGTTGAGCTCCTGCGTCCGTCCCGGCGTGACCGAGGTGCGCGCGAGCCCGTTCCGGTTGGTGAGCGCGTTGAGCAATGACGATTTGCCGACGTTCGAACGCCCCGCAAAGGCGATCTCGGGCACGCTCGGCGGCGGCAGATGCTGGAGCGCGGGCGCCGATTTCAGGAAGGCGATCGGGCCCGCAAACAGCTTGCGCGCGCGTTCGGTCAGGACAGGGTCTATTTCGTTTTCAATCATGGCCGAGTTCCCCCGCGAAGGCGGGGGTCCATCTCCTGTTGTCTCATTCCCAACCCACCGGAGATGGGTCCCCGCCTTCGCGGGGACACACACCAGGGGCGACGGCTATTTCGCCGCCGGCGCCGCCTTCAGCGCCGGGAATTTGCGGTACATCCACTGCTGCTGCCCGATCGACAGGATGTTGTTGGTGATCCAGTACAGCAGCAGCCCCGCCGCAAACGGCGCCATGATGAACATGAACAGCCACGGCATGATCTTGAACACCTGTGCCTGCACCGGATCGGCCGGGGCGGGGTTCAGGCGGAACTGGAGCCACATGGTGACGCCCAGGATCACCGCGAGCAGCCCGATCGCGAGGATCGACGGCGGGGTGAAGGGCAAGAGACCGAACAGGTTCAGAATGTGCAGCGGATCGGGCGCCGACAGATCCTTGATCCACAGGTAAAAGGGCTGGTGGCGCATTTCGATCGCCAGCATCAGCACCTTGTACAGCGCATAGAATATCGGGATCTGGATCAGGATCGGCAGACACCCCGCGAGCGGATTGATCTTTTCGTCCTTATAGAGCTTCATCAGCTCCTGCTGCATCTTGGGCTTGTCGTCCTTGTAGCGGTCCTGCAGCGCCTTCATCTTCGGCTGGACGACGCGCATCTGCGCCATCGATGCGAACTGCTTGTTCGCGATCGGGAACATGAGCAGGCGGATGATCAGCGTCAGCGCCATGATCGCAAGGCCGAAATTGCCCACCTTTTCGAACAGCCAGTGCAAGAGCTTGAAGATCGGTACTTCGAAAAATTCGAACCAGCCCCAGTCGATCGCGTTCGACAGGCGCGTGATGCCCTGTTCGTTCTGATAGGTTTCGAGGATTTCGACTTCCTTGGCGCCGGCAAAGATGCGGCTGGTGGTTGTCAGCTGCTGCCCCGGCGCTACGGCCGTAAAGTCGCGCGCGAACAGGGTCTGGTAATTGTTCGCCGCCGGCGAACTGATCGCCGCGGTGACGCGCTCACCCTTCGCCGGAACGATCGCCGCAAGCCAATATTTGTCGGTGAAACCCAGCCAGCCCGCCGCATTATAGCGGACGGTGCGGTTGGCCGCTTCCTCGACATCGTCATAATCGACGTCGAACACCGACTTGCCGTCGAGATAACCCGTCGGGCCGACGTGGATCGTCCAGCTGTCGACCTCGTGCGGGTCGGTCGGCTTGCCGAGACGGTCGATCAGCGCAAAGCTGTTCAGCGACACCGGCGCCGCCCCGCTGTTCACGACCGTCTGCTTGGCGGTGATCAGATAGTTGGCGTCGATGCTATATTCGATGCGAAAACTCTGGCCCGTGCCGTTCGCCCAGCTCAGCGTCACCGGGGTGGTCGGAGTCAGCTTCGTGCCGGTCGCGGTCCAGACGCTGTTCGCGCCCGGAACCTGAATGCCCTGCGCCGCCCAGCCGAGGCTCGCGAAATAGGCAGCGGGGGTGCCGCCCGGCGCGAACAGGCGTACTGCGGGCGAATCCTTTTTGATCGTCTGGCGATATTTGGTGAGCGTGATGTCGTCGATCCGCGCGCCGACAAGGTTGATCGACCCCTTGATCGCGGGGGTTTCGATCGGAATGCGCTGTCCTTCGGCGAGCACGACGTCGACCGGGCGGATCGCCTGCGGCGCGGGCGCGGCGGCGGGGGCGGCAGCCGTGGGCGCGGGCAGCGCGCTCGGCTGGCCCTGCGCGGCGGGGGCGGTGGCCGGCGCGCCATTGGCGCCCGCGACCGTCTTGGTCACGTCGGGCTGGTCGGGGGTCGGGAAAAACCGTTCGGCGACGAAATTCCAGCCGATCAGGATGGCCACCGACAACAGGATTGCCGCGATCAGGTTACGCTTGTCGTCCACGCTTTTTCCGTCTCTCTTCGTCTCAAATTGTCGGGGAATGCGGTATCACGGCACCGGGTCGTAACCATGACCGCCCCAAGGATGGCAGCGCAATAGCCGCTTTGTCGCGAGCCAGCCACCCTTGATCGCACCATGGCGGCGAAGCGCGACGATCGCATATTCGCTGCACGATGGCGCATAGCGGCACGTTGGCGGCAGAATACGCGACGGCCCAAGCTGCCAGCCGCGCGCGATCAGGATGAGCAGGCGGGCGATCATAGGGCAGGCCCGGAAAACGGCCGAACTTTGTTCGTGATTGGCGTTACCTGCCCTCTCCCCTTCAGGGGAGAGGATATGGAGGCTTGGCGCGTGGCGCCTAGCCGGAGTTG
Source organism: Sphingopyxis sp. (assembly GCA_041939405.1). Classification (GTDB taxonomy): domain Bacteria; phylum Pseudomonadota; class Alphaproteobacteria; order Sphingomonadales; family Sphingomonadaceae; genus Sphingopyxis. The sequence continues at coordinate 3,237 of JBGTUD010000300.1, forward strand.
GAGAGGGGGTTGCGTCACGAGCGGCTGTTCCCCTCTCCAAGCTCCGCTGGCTCCTGACGGAGCAAGCTGCGCTATCCTCTCCCCTGAAGGGGAGAGGGCGATCGGCAGGAATGTGGACCGGCAATTCATCGCGCCAGCTTCTTCGCTGCGCGCTGCAACGCCGACGCCAGCTGTTCGCCCAGCTCGGCAAAATCGATGTCGTTGGCGCCGGGGCGGCCGATCAGCACATGGTCGGCGCCCATGATACCCGATTCGGGCAGCGCGGCGCGCGCGAGTTCGCGAAAGCGCCGCTTCATCCGGTTGCGCGTGACCGCGTTGCCGACCTTCTTGCTGACCGTATAGCCGACACCCGGCGTCGCATCGCCGTCGCCGCGCGGGCGGACGAGCAGGACAAAGCCGGGCATGGGAAAGCGAAGGCCGCGATTCGCGGCCAGAAATTCGCTGCGTTTGTTAAGCGTTCGCACCGGCCACGCCAGCGCGCTGCCGGTCCTTAGGCCGACAGCTTCTTGCGGCCGCGGGCGCGGCGGGCGGCCAGGACCTTGCGGCCGCCGACGGTGGCCTTGCGGGCGCGGAAGCCGTGACGGCGCTTGCGCACGA
>JBGTUD010000301.1:0-3831 GCA_041939405.1 Sphingopyxis sp.
GCCATACTTTCGGGAAGGCGCATGGCAATGGCGACGCCTCGCTGCTCGGCGCGGCTCCCGCGGGGGGCGATCTGGCCGCGCAGGGTTTCGGCTGGGTCAGCACGCACGAAAGCGGTGGCATCGGCGAACATACCGTCACCAGCGGCATCGAAGGCGCGTGGACCAACACGCCGCGCGAGTGGACCGAAAATTATTTCCGCCTGCTGTTCGACTATGAGTATGAATTGGTGAAATCGCCCGCCGGCGCCTACCAGTGGCAGCCGATCGATCAGAAAGAGGAGGATATGGCCCCGGCCGCGTGGGATCCGACCATCAAGGTCCCGACGATGATGACCACCGCCGATATGGCGCTGAAGCGCGATCCCGCATACCGCGCGATCAGCGAGCGGTTCCGCAACGACCATGAGGCGTTCAAGGATGCATTCGCGCGCGCCTGGTTCAAGCTGACTCACCGCGATATGGGCCCGAAAATCCGTTACCTCGGCCCCGAAGTTCCTGCCGAAGACCTGATCTGGCAGGATCCGATCCCAGCGGGAACGATGCCGACGGACGCCGACGTCAAGGCGGTGAAGGAAAAGATCGCCGCGTCGGGGCTGACCGTCAGCCAGCTGATCAAGACGGCGTGGGCGTCGGCGAGCACCTATCGCAAGTCGGACTTCCGCGGCGGCGCCAACGGTGCGCGTGTGCGCCTTGCGCCGCAGAAGGACTGGGAGGTCAACGAACCTGCCATGCTTGCCCAGGTGCTCGATACGCTCGAGGGGCTGCGTGGTTCGATGTCGATGGCCGATGCGATCGTGCTCGGCGGCGTCGTGGGTCTGGAAAAGGCAATCAAGGACGCGGGCTTCGACGTCACGGTGCCTTTCACCGGCGGCCGCGGCGACGCGACGCAGGAGCAGACCGATATCGAGAGCTTTGAGGTGATGGAGCCCGAAGCCGACGCCTTCCGCAACTATGTCGGCAAGAAGAAGCTGGCGGTGAAGATCGAGGAAATGATGCTCGACCGCGCGTCGCTGCTCGGTCTGTCGGTGCCCGAAATGACGGTGCTGATCGGGGGGCTCCGCGTCCTCGGCGCCAACCATGGCGAGCGCGGCCACGGTCATTTCACCAAGCGGTCGGGACAGCTCACCAACGACTTCTTCGTCAACCTGCTCGACATGACCAACGTGTGGAAGGCCGTGGATGGTTCGGACGATCAGGAATATGTCGCGACCGATCGCAAAGGCGGCGGCGAGACGTGGCGCGCGACCCGCGCCGACCTGATCTTCGGCTCCAACTCGGAACTGCGCGCGGTCGCGGAGGTCTATGCGCAGTCCGACAGCGGCGAAAAATTCGTCAAGGATTTCGTCAAGGCCTGGACCAAGGTGATGAACGCCGACCGTTTCGACCTCGCCTGATCGGCATCCGCCGCAGACGACGGGTCGCGAACCCGCCCCCGGGGACATGGGCCCGGAGGGCGGGTTCTTTTTTTGGGGGAGGGGCGGAGAGCGGGGCCGCGCCCGGCCGCCATCGGCCCTTCGCCGCGCGAATCAGTACGCCATCTTAACGCTTCGCTGCTAGACTCTTGCCGATGACGGTCCATCCCGCCTTTCCGGTGAACAGCATCGACGCCGCGCCGCTGGCGGTTCGCGTCGTCGATCCGCTGGCACTGTCGAGCGAGCTTGCGGCGGCGTGGGACCGGCTCGCCGACGAAGCGAGCGAGCCCAACCCTTTCCTCGAGCGCTGGTGCCTGCAATCGGCGCTTCACCTGCTCGACCCCGAACGCCGCGCGCGGCTTGTCGTCGTGCAGGGCGGGGCCGATGGTCCGCTGATCGGCGTGATGCCGCTTGCGTCCGCGTCGTATTATGGACGCTTGCCCTTTGCCCATGTCACCGGCTGGGCACATCCCAATCACTTCCTGGGCGTTCCGCTGGTGCGCGCGGGAATGGAAAGCCTGTTCTGGTCGATCCTGCTTGCCTGGTGCGATGCGGCGGGCTGGGCGCGCACGATGCTGCATCTGCCGCGGCTGACCGAGGAGGGTCCGCTCACCCGCGCATTGCTCGAAACCGCGCGTCAGCGCGGCGCGGCGGCCGAAATCGTCCATCGCGAGGAGCGCGCGTTGCTCGAAAGCGATCTGTCGCCCGCCGCCTATTGGGATGCGGCGGTGCGTGCGAAAAAGCGCAAGGAGCTTCGGCGGCAGGCGAACCGGCTGGCCGAACAGGGCAATGTCGCCTTTCGCCGCTGGCAGGCGGGCGAAGGGGTCGATGCATGGATCGACGCCTTCCTCGATCTGGAGGCGCGCGGATGGAAGGGGCGCGCGGGATCCGCGCTTGCGAGCCAAAACGACACCCAGGCCTGGTTCCGCGCGATCGTTCCTGCCGCCGCTGCGGCGGGCCGCCTCGACATGCGCGCGCTTGATCTGGACGGCCAGCCGCTCGCGTTGCTCGTCAACTTCCTCTGCCCGCCCGGCGGCTTTTCGTTCAAGACCGCGTTCGACGAGGCTTATGCGCGCTTTTCACCCGGCGTACTGTTGCAACAGGCGAATCTGGATCTGCTCGACGATCGGCGCATCGCATGGACCGACAGCTGCGCGGCGCCGGACCATCCGATGATCGACAGCGTCTGGCGCGAGCGCCGCGCGCTCCTATGGGTCAATGTTCCGCTGGCGGGGCGCGCCGACCGGCTCCGCTTCGCGCTGCTCACGCGCGCCGAACGGGCGTGGCGGCGCTGGAAGGGTGCCCCGGCCGCCCCGAATGAAGTAGAAAGCGCGACATGACCGTGCACCAGACCATCGACCGCCCCGTCTTTCCCGCCGAAACGCTGGCGCGGATGGCCGAACTCTATCCGGCCGAGGCGGGGCTGATCCACCATCATCTGCCCGACCATCCGTTGCTTTCGATCGAGGCGCTGGCGCGGCTGGGTGAGGCGTTGCCCGCCGGTGCCGCCGAATATAATCCGGGCGATCTTCCTGTGGGCATCCGGCCCGAGGATATTCCCTCGAACGGTTTGTCGATCGGCGAGACGATCCGCACGATCGACACCAACGGTAGCTGGGCGGTGCTCAAGAATATCGAGGCGATCCCCGAATATCGCGCGCTCCTGATGAAACTGCTCGGCGAGCTGGAGCCAGTCGTCCTGCCGCGCACGGGGGCCATGCTGACGCCGCAGGGCTTTATCTTCATTTCCTCGCCGGGCTCGATCACCCCGTTCCACTTCGATCCCGAGCACAATATCCTGCTCCAGCTTCGCGGCAGCAAGGTGATGCACGTCTGGCCCGCGGGCGACGAACGCTTTGCGCATCGCATCGAACACGAACGCTATCACAGCGGGGGGCATCGCAACCTGCCGTGGCAGGAGTCGTTCCGCGGTGCGGCGCAGCAGGTGCCCCTTGCCGCGGGCGATGCCGTGCTGATGCCCGTAATGGCGCCGCATTTCGTCGCCAATGGCGATGCGCCCTCGATCTCGCTGTCGATCACCTGGCGCAGCGAATGGAGCTATCGCGAATCCGAAGCCCATGCCGCCAACGCCGCGCTCCGCCGTTTCGGTATCGATGCCGCAATGCCGCCGCGCTGGCCACGCCATGCGCGGGTGCGAAGCCTGGGCTGGCGCGTCGCGCGCAAACTGCGGCTGGTAAAATAGCGGCTGCGACAGATTGCTTTCAATTGGTGGCGATTGCGGTTATGGGCGCGCATCCTGAAATTTCGAGCCCATAGAGGATAGATGGCGAAAGAAGAACTTCTGGAAATGCGCGGCCAGGTGGTCGAACTGCTGCCCAACGCGATGTTTCGCGTCAAACTGGAAAACGACCACGAGATTTTGGGTCACACCGCGGGCAAGATGCGCAAGAACCGCATC
>JBGTUD010000302.1:0-3797 GCA_041939405.1 Sphingopyxis sp.
CTCCCATTCCAGCCGGGTCCAGTAGTCTTCCTCCGGCACGGCGGGCGGGACCTGCTGAAGACGGAGCTTCAGCCCCTCGCGCGCCTGGTGGGCCAGTTCGTCGGCCTCGGACCGCCCCGCCCCGGTGTCGAAGCGCGGCAGGATGGGCGCATGGGTCTTGACCAGGAAGGCGCAGCGCCGGGCGATGTCGATGGTGTTGTCGCAAGCCTCGGGCAGGTCGGCGAACAGGTCGCGCATGGCCTCGGCCGACTTGAACCAGTGTTCGCCGGTGATCCGGCGGCGGTCCTCCTGGCCGGTGAAGGCGCCGTCGGCGATGCACAACAGGGCGTCGTGGGACTTCGCCTGGGCCGCCTTGGCGTAATAGACGTCGTTGGTGGCGACCAGGGGCGCGTCATTGTCATAGGCCCACTGGACCAGACCCGGCTCGGCCCGCCGCTCGTCCTCCAGGCCGTGGCGCTGAAGCTCGACATAGAAACGGTCGCCGAAGACGGACTTCATCGTCGCCAGGGCGACGGCGCCCTCCCCGGACTTGCCCTGGGCGAACAGGGGATCGATCGGGCCGTCGGGGCCGCCCGACAGCAGGATCAGACCTTCGGAGCGGGCCGCCACCATGCTCCAGGCCACGCCCGGTTCGGCCATCTCGCCGGCCTCCAGATAGGCCGCCGAGGACAGGGCGCACAGATTGCGCCAGCCCGTCTCGTTCTGGACCAGCAGAACCACCGTCGGCGTCTTGGCCCAGCGCGCGACCTGCTGACCGCCGATCCCCAGGACCGGAAGGGCGCAGCCGACGATGGGCTGGACCCCGGCGTCCTTGGTGGACTGGCTGAACTCCAGGGCGCCGAACAGGTTGGATCGGTCCGTGATCGCCACCGCCGGCATGCCCGCCTCGGCCGCCATCTTGCCCAGCTTGCCGGCCTTGATCGCGCCCTCCAGCAGGGAATAGGCCGAGCGGACCCGCAGATGGACGAAGCCCTGACTGTTCACCGTTTCGCTCACTGCACCTACCGCCTCTCGCGTCGCCGATCAGGGCGCGTACGCCATCTTGGACCGAGTCTCACATCGTCGCGCGCGGGGACACCGCAAACCGCCCCAGAGACGGCCGATCCCGGCCCCGGCTGTGGATAGAGGCTTGGGCCGGTCGTGGAAAAAACAGTGTCCGAACTGTCCGATCTGTCCGAAACCTTCGCCTAAGTCTTTGATCTGTTGAAAACCGACAGTCGGACTGTCGGCCGATGTGTCCGATTTCAGGCGGTGACGCTGAAGGCCAGGGTCCAGACCATCCAGACGAAGCCCCCGCACGAGGCCAACGACAACAGGTCTCTCATCAGACGCGGCATTACGGTTCATCCCCAATGAATAATGTTCCCGTCTTGTTCTATGTTCACCTCTTGTTCGCGTCAACCTCACACTTATCCACAGGGGCGGTTCGTGCGAAACCATCCGCGCGCGCCTGTCGTATGCAGAGGAAGCAAGGAGACCACCATGCTCAAATCCAGGGCTCGCCCGACCGGCGTCGGGGCCATTGTCGCGGGCCTCGTCCTGCTCGCCCTGCCCCGGGCGGCGGCCGACGCCCAGGCCCGCGACGCGCCTCGATTTCAGACGGCGGTCTTCGCCGGCGGCTGTTTCTGGTCGGAGGAAAAGGCGTTCGACGGCCTGCCCGGCGTTCGCTCGGCCGTGTCGGGCTTCGTCGGCGGCCATACCGCCCGTCCGACCTATGAGCAGGTGGTTCGCGGCGGGACCGGCCATATGGAGGCCGTCCAGGTGACCTTCGATCCGCGCGTGGTCAGCTATCGCGCCCTGGTCGACCGCTACTGGCGCACCATTGATCCGACCGATCCGGACGGACAGTTCTGTGATCGAGGACCGTCATACCGGACGGCCGTCTTCGCCACGGCGGATCAGCGTGCGACGGCGGTCGCGTCGCGCGACGCGGCGATGCGCGTCTTGGGCAAGAGCTTCACCACCCCGGTCGTCGGGGCTCAGCGGTTCTGGCCCGCCGGCGCGGAGCACCAGGACTACGCCCGCCGCCACCGCGCCCACTACGAAGCCTACCGCCAGGGCTGCCGCCGGCCCCAGCAGCTGCGGGCCATCTGGGGCGACGCGGCGGTGGGGTGAGGCAGGCGGGCCATCAGTAGGCCTAGGGCCAATCGACATTGGACCTGCCGCCGTCCTGCCGGGCGGCGCGCAGCCGCCAACCCGGGAGAAGCGCCTTGGGCGTTGAAGACTCTATTCCATTGAGTGTCGGTCTTCCATTGAGTGTCGGTCTTCCTTCCCGCGTCAGCGGAAGGGAAAAACGTCTGGCGGCGGAACGCCGATTGAGGATGGGTTCATCACAACGGGGCACGACGAGGTCACGGCGGACACGGCGCGTTCCGATGGCGTCGTGACCGTTGTGGATCCGCCGTGATCGCTGTGATGAACCCGCTCGCCGCATCAAGGCCCTTTGACGCGGGAAGAGCGGCCTGACCGCAGTAAGCTGAATGTCGATTGAACCTAGCTCAGTAGGCCTAGCTCAGTAGGTCTGGCTCTGGGCCGCCCGTTCTTCCAGATGGCCGTCCTTCAGGGCGAAGACGCGGTCCATGTGGCCGGCCAGCTCCATATTGTGGGTGGCGATCAGGGCGGCGACCCCGGTGGTCTTGGCCAGGTCGCGCAGGGACTCGAACACCGACTGGCTGGTGCTCGGGTCAAGATTGCCCGTCGGTTCGTCGGCCAGCAGCAGGCGGGGCCGGTTGGCCAGGGCGCGGGCGATGGCGACGCGCTGTTTCTCGCCGCCCGACAGCTTCAGTCCGCGTTCGCCGACTTCGGTGTCATAGCCCTGCGGCAACAGCGCGATGAAGCCGTCGATCGCCGCGCCCTCGGCCGCCGCGGCAATCTCTGCGGCGCTCGCGCCTTCGCGGCCATAGGCGATGTTATAGCCGATCGAATCGTTGAACAGCACGGTGTCCTGCGGGACGATGCCGATGCTCGCGCGCAGGCTCTGCTGCGTCACGCGCGATATATCCTGCCCGTCGATCAGGATGCGCCCGCGCTGCGGGTCATAGAAGCGAAAGAGCAGCCGCGCGATCGTCGACTTGCCCGCCCCCGACGGTCCGACGATCGCCAGCGTCTCGCCCGCGCCGACGGCAAAGCTGACGCCGTTCAGGATCGTACGGTCGGCCTCGTAACCGAATGCCACATTCTCGAACGTCACCGCGCCGCCGTTCACGGCCAGCGGCCCGGCGTCCGGCGCATCGGAAATTTCGGGCGGCGTGTCGATCAGGCGGAACATCGCCTCCATGTCGATCAGCCCTTGGCGGATGACGCGATACACCATGCCGAGCATGTCGAGCGGGCGGAACAGCTGCGCGAGCAACGTGTTCACCAGCACGACGTCGCCGACCTTGTAGGCGCCGACCGACCAGCCCCAGACCGTATAGGCCATCGCCCCCGCGAGCGCGGCGTTGGTGATCAGGCTTTGCCCGATGTTGAGCCACGCGAGGCTGTTTTCGCTCTTCACCGCCGCGCGCGCATATTGGTCGGCGACGTCGCGATAGCGCGCCTCCTCGCGCGCCTCGGCGCCGAAATATTTGACCGTCTCGTAATTCAGAAGGCTGTCGACGCTGCGCCCGATCGTCAGCGTGTCGAGGTCGTTCATCCGCGTGCGGAGCGCGTTGCGCCAGTCGGTCACTTTTCGCGTGAAGATGATATAGACGACGACCATCAGCGCCGTCGCGCTGGCGAGGCCAAAGCTGAACTTGGTCCAGAAGATGATCAGCACCGCCGCGAGCTCGATCACCGTCGGCGCGATGTTGAACAGC
>JBGTUD010000303.1:0-3792 GCA_041939405.1 Sphingopyxis sp.
ATCTCCTGCGTCTTCTGGCTCTTGCGCGCGAGATTGGCTTTTTTCTGCGCCTCGTACTTGAACTTGCCAACGTCGAGGAATTTGCACACCGGCGGATCGGCATTGGGGGATACTTCGACAAGGTCGAGCCCAACCTCGGCCGCCTGTTCGATCGCTTCGGCCGTCAGCATTACGCCCAGATTTTCGCCTTCCTCGTCGATCACGCGGACTTTGGGGGAGGCAATGAATTCATTGTATCGCGGGCCGTTCTTGGGCGGCAGCGGCGCCATCGGGCGACGGGTCATGGGCGGGCGTATAGCTGTATCTCCTTGGTCGTTTCGATATGGGCGCGCGGCATCGACGCGCGGCGCGCTCGCAGTTCATATAGTGATCACGGCGCCGCCGTAAAGGTGGCGGCGGCGATCGGGCACTGCTTTTCGGCCGACTGTGGCCGCGCGGACACTACCAGCGCGCGCTCACCATTTGGTCGGCGCGGGATCGATCACGCGAAAGCCACCGGCGCCGATTTCGCTGACCTCCAACGCGCGCTCGGCGATGCCGCGGTTGCTGAACCGGAAAATACCGTCGATGCCGCCAAAGCCATCGGCGGCGAGCAGCCGGTTCACCGGAAAATTGCTGCCAGGTTTCCAGTCGCGCGCAATCCGTACGGTGAGCAGCACCGAATCATAACCGAGGCTCGCCAGCCGGTACGGCGCGCGGCCGAAACGTGTCCGATATTTGGTCGCGAGTTGCCCGTAAAGCCCGTCCGACACGCTGGCAAACCATGCGCCGCGCATCGCCGCATTGCCCGCCAGCGCTGCATCGGTATTCCAAAGTTCAGTGCCGAGGATCTGGCGCTGGCCCGCGCCCTTGATCACCGGCACCGCGCGGATCGCATTGCCCCCGCTGTCGGCGATCAGCACCGCATCCATTGCGCCCGCATTGGCGAGCCGCCGCGCCGCGCCCGACAGCGCGGTCGCGCTGCGGTCATAGCTTTCGACCGCGACGAGCGTGCCGCCTGCCTCGGCCACGGCGGCGCGGAACGCCGCCGCCGACCGGTCGCCATAGACATTTTTCGGCACCAGCGCGCCGAACCGCTGATGCCCTTTGGCGCGCGAAAAGGCGACGACGCGCTCGACCGACTGGCCGGGAACGAACCCCATGATGAATACGCCATTGCCGGCCACGCTGGTGTCGTTCGAAAAACTCAGCACGGGAATTTTGGCGCCGCGCGCGATCGGCGCCACGGCCGACACATCTTCGCTGAGCAGCGGCCCCAGGATCAGCTTGTTGCCATCGGCGACCGCCTGCCGCGCCGCCGCCGCCGCGCCGAGCGCGGTATCATAGGTGGTGATGCGCACACGCTCGGTGCGCGAATCGAGGAGCGCGAGCGTCGTCGCATTGGCGATCGCGGTGCCGACGTCGGCGTTCGGACCCGTTTGCGGCACAAGCAGCGCGACGCGGTGGCGGTCGGTGTCGGTGGGAAGGCCGGGGCCGACATTGTCGGTCGGCGTTTCGGGCGGCGGTGGCGTCGCCGGACCGCCGGTTTTCGGCACCACCTGGCACGCCGCGAGAAACCCTGCCATCGCGATGACGCCCAGCCCGCGCAGCAGCTGGCGGCGCGACGACGCATTCGCTTGGCGCTCGGCAGCAGTTTCTGCCATTTTCGGCGTCATGCCAGATTCGACCATCTCAGATTCTCCCTTGCCCGGTCTCTATATCGTCGCGACGCCCATCGGCAACCTTGGCGACATCGGCGCGCGCGCGGCCAAAACGCTCGCCGCCGCCGACCTGATCGCGGCGGAGGATACGCGCGTGACCGCGAAATTGCTGTCGCACCTTGGCCTGCGCGTACCGATGACCCCCTATCATGACCACAGCGACGAACGCACGCGCGCCGCGCTGGTTGCGCGTATGGAGGATGAGGTTGTCGTTTTGGTGTCGGATGCGGGGACGCCCTTGATTTCGGACCCCGGATACAAGCTGGTGCGCGATGCGCGCGCGGCGGGACGCCATATTACCACCCTGCCCGGCCCGTGCGCCGCGATCGCCGCAATCACCCTGTCGGGATTGCCGAGCGATCGCTTTCTCTTTGCGGGTTTCCTGCCGAACAAGGCGAAAGCCCGCGCCGACGCGATCGCCGAATTTGCCGCGCTGCGTGCAACGCTCATATTCTACGAAAGCGGCCCGCGTCTTGCCGCGACGCTTGCCGCGCTCGCCAATGGATTGGGCGATCGCGAAGCCGCCGTCGCGCGCGAGATCAGCAAGCTTTACGAGGAATGCGTCACCGGCACGCTGACCGGGCTTGCCGCGCGCTACGCCGACGCCCCGCCGAAGGGGGAGATCGTCATCGTCGTCGGCCCACCCGGCGAAGCTGCGGCCGAACCGGCCGACGACGCCACGCTCGACGCCGCGCTGCGCGCCGCAATGGCCGACCGGCCGATTGCACAGGCAGCCAAGGCAGTCGCCAAACGCTTCGGCCGCGCCCGCCATGACGTCTATGCCCGTGCGCTCGCGCTGAAAGAGCCGCTTTGACCCGCGCCGCCGCCGAAGCGCGCGGCCGCCGCGCCGAACGTCGCGCCGCCTGGTGGCTCCGCCTCCACGGCTGGCGCATTTTGGGCCAGCGGCTCCGCGTTCCCGTCGGCGAGGTCGATCTTGTCGCGCGCCGCGGGCGCACCGTCGCCTTCATCGAGGTCAAATGGCGCGAACGTCCAGCCGACCTCGACCTTGCGATCGATGAATATCGGCTGCGCCGCGTCGCGGCGGCCGCGGAAATGCTCAGTTCGCGCTTCGCCCGGCCGCGCGACGCCATACGGATCGACGTGATGCTCCTTGCGCCGCGCCGCCTGCCGCGCCATCTGGTCCACGTCTGGCAGCCGTGACGGGTTGCAGCAACAACGCCCCATTCCGTCATCCCGGCAAAGGCCGGGATGACGAATCAGGTTAGGCGCGCGGCCTGATGGCGCGCGCCGAGAGGAGAAAAAAATGACCCTGCGCGCCGCGATACAAATGGACCCGATGGATGGTATCAACATCGCCGGCGACAGCAGCTTCCATCTGATCCTGAAGGCGCTCGAACGCGGCTATGAGCTTTATCATTACGATGTTCGCGGCCTGACGTGGGAAGCCGGACGGCTGACCACGAAAGCGCACCGCATCGTCGAGGCAAAGCGCGAGGCGGGCGCGCATTACAGATTCGGCGACGATGTGACGCTCGACCTTGGCCGCGACGTCGACGTCGTGCTGATGCGGCAGGACCCACCCTTCGACCTCGGTTATCTGACCGGCACCTGGCTGCTCGAACGCCTCGCGGGGCAGACGCTGGTGGTGAACGACCCCGTGTCGGTCCGCAACGCGCCCGAAAAGGTCTTCGTCCTCGATTTCGCCGAGTTCATGCCGCCGACGATGGTGACGCGCGACCTCGACGCGGTGAAGGATTTTCAGGCGCGGTACGGCACCGTGGTCATCAAGCCGCTCCACGGTAATGGCGGCAAGGCAGTGTTCCGAATCGAGGCCGACGGCGGCAACCTCGGCGCGCTGGTCGAGCTGTTCGGCCAGGTGTGGCCCGAACCCTTCATGGTCCAGCAGTTCCTGCCTAGCGTCGCGAAGGGCGACAAACGCATCGTGCTTGTCGATGGCGAGGTTGCGGGCGCGATCAACCGCAAGCCCGGCGAAGGCGAGTTCCGATCGAACCTTGCGGTCGGCGGCTATGCCGAGGCCGCCGAGCTCACGGCCCGCGAACAGGAAATCTGCGCCGCGCTTGGCCCCGCGCTTAAAGAACGCGGGCTGATCTTTGTCGGCATCGACGTGATC
>JBGTUD010000304.1:0-3786 GCA_041939405.1 Sphingopyxis sp.
TCCCCGGAGGCAAGCAGATCACGCGCATCCACGGCCCCTTTGTGTCCGATGACGAAGTGCGCGCGGTCGCCGATCACTGGAAGGGTCAGGGGCGCCCCGACTATATCGAAAGCGTCACCGAAGACCCCGAAGACGGCGGCTTCGCACTCGAAGGCGCGCCCACCGGCGGCGACAGCGCCGAGGACCGCATGTATGCCAAGGCGTGCCAGATCGTCGCCGAAAGCCAGAAGGCCTCGACCAGCTGGCTGCAGCGGCAACTCCGCATCGGTTACAACAGCGCCGCGCGCCTGATTGAACGGATGGAGGAAGAGGGGCTGGTGAGCCCGCCGAACCATGTCGGGCGCCGCGATGTCCTGACCGACCAATATGGCCAGCCGCGGTAGGAAGTTTGGCCGGGTTGATGGCGCTTCACCATTCGTCATCCCGGCGAAGGCCGGGATCTCGACCTCGCGCTTCAAATGCACCGGTGAGATCCCCGCCTTCGCCGGGATGACCGAGGGATGAAATGACGGTTCACTACGGGTTCAAAGCGCAGAAGCCAGAGACAGATTCCCGATTACAGAATTGAGAGCCAGATGATTTTCAAGACCCGATTGACCCGCCTTGTCGCCTGGACGCTCGCGCCGGTTGCCGTCGCGAGCGTCGCGATCGCCTCCCCCGTAATCGCCCAGTCGGCGAACGCGCTGGCGTCGGTGCAATCGCACCTCAAGGCGACTAGTTCGATGACCGCCGACTTTGTCCAGACCGACCGCAACGGCCAACGCGTGTCGGGCAAGCTCACGCTCAAGCGTCCGGGCAAGATCCGGTTCCAGTATCAGAAGGGCGTGCCGCTGCTGATCGTCGGCGACGGCAGCCGGCTGACGATGATCGATTATGAGGTGCGGCAGGTGCAAAGCTGGCCGGTGAAGAACTCGCCGCTCGGCGCCCTGCTCGACCCCGACCGCGACCTCGCGAAATATGCAAAGCTGCTCCCGACGGGCAATACGGACGTCGTGAGCGTCGAGGTCAAGGATCCGAAGCGCCCCGAATATGGGACGATCACCATGGTCTTCGTCCGCGACGGATCGGCTCCGGCGGGGCTGCGCCTGCGCGGCTGGGTCGCGCTCGATTCGCAGAACAACCGCACGCGGATCGACCTCAGCAATCAGAAATTCAACGTCGCGGTCGCCGACTCGGCGTTCCGCTGGACCGATCCGCGGCCCAACCGCCGCGGGCGGTGATCGCCCGGGGGGCAGCTGAACAGCCGGCAAAACGCGAATCGCGGTCCATCCCGGACGAACGGACGTCAGGCATCGACGAACGGCAGACACGAACCCCGGGCACCGTCTTTCGTTCAGCTTCGCGACAGGGAAGGGGCGCTATTCCAACCCTCGAAGGCGCCAACATGGCCCCGGATTTGGGTTTCCCCCTGTTGCCCCACCCGGGCTGCCCGGCACCTTCATTCAAGAGCGTGACGAACGCTGACCTTGAACCCCCGTTCCACCGCCCCTGGGACGGGGGTTTAGTTTGTCCGGCGTTTTTTGCCGCTGACGCTACAGGCGGCCCCCGCCGGGCCTCTCGTTTCAGGATAGGCTGGAGGCTGGCTGGGCGAGCGAGCGGGGGCCGCAATCGCATTGCGAACAACGTCACGCGCCGATAGAGCCGACCCATGACTCGCACCAGCATTGCTTCGTGGAATATCAACAGCGTCCGCGCCCGGATCGGTATCGTCGAGAAATTCCTGCGCGAAGAAGCCCCCGACATTCTGTGCCTTCAGGAAACGAAAGTCGAATGCGGGCTGTTCCCCAAGGGCATGTTCGAGGCGCTCGGCTATTCGCACATCGTGACTCATGGCCAGCGGATGCACCATGGCGTTGCGATCGTCAGCAAGCTGCCGCTCGCTGATGTGCGCAAATATGACTGGCAGGCGAATGGCGAGGCGCGCCATATCGGCGTCACGCTGCCGTCGGGGGTGCGGCTCGACAATGTCTATATTCCCGCGGGCGGCGACATTCCCGACCGCGATCTCAATCCCAAATTCGGTCAGAAGCTCGATTTTTTCGGCCGGATGACCGAATGGTCGGGCGCTCTGGGTGGCACGCCGACGGTGCTCACCGGCGATTTCAACGTCGCACCGCTCGAAAGCGATGTGTGGAACCACAAGGCGCTGCTCGATGTCGTCAGCCACACGCCGATCGAGGTCGAAACGCTCGCGCGTTTGCAGGCGGCGTCGAATTGGGTCGATCTTGGCCGGCATTTCATTGCCGCGCCCGCGCCGCTCTATACCTGGTGGAGTTATCGCGCGAAGGATTGGGAAGCGTCGAACCGCGGCCGCCGCCTCGACCATATGTGGGTGACGCCCGACCTTCAGGACAAGGCGGTCGCGCACCGCATCGTCCGGCCGGCGCGCAGTTGGGAACGGCCGTCGGACCATATCCCGCTGATCACCGAGTTCGCCTTTTGAGCGGGGGCGCGGCCGAGCAGGGCGCCCGGCAGGCAGCGCGCGCGATCGACGCGCTGCGCCGCGGCTGGCCGCTGCGGGTCGCGGGCGCCGACGGAGCGCTCGACCTGCTCGCGGTCGAAAGCGCGCGCGATGCGGCGCTGACCGAATTTGCGAGCGGCGATGTGCTGCTGTCGGGCGAGCGCGCGGTGACGCTGAAGCTCACCAACCAGCGCGCGGCGGCGACCCCTGGCCCCGTCCGGCTCGCAGGCGCCGCGGATACGGTCGCGGCGGCTTTGGCGATCGCCGACCCCGCGCTCGACCTCGCAAATCCGTTGAAAGGCCCGTTCCGTACCGTCGCTACCGACGGCGATGCGGCGGCCGCGGCGGCGATGACGATGGCGCGCCATGCCGGACTGCTCCCCGCCTTTTTTGTGCGTACCGCGGCGGGTGAGGCTGAAACCATGTGCAGCGCCGACGATGTCGCGACGCTGCTCGATCCCGCGCGGCTCGACATCGCGGCGCGTGCGCGGCTACCCGTCGCGGCAAGCGAGAGCGCCGAGATTGTCGCCTTTCGCTCGCCCGAAGAGGCGTCGGACCATGTCGCACTGGTCATCGGCCGGCGCGACGGCAATCCGCCGGTCGTCCGGCTGCACAGCGAATGCCTGACCGGCGACGTGCTCGGCAGCCTCAAATGCGATTGCGGACCGCAGCTCCACGCCGCGCTTCACGCAATGGCCGACGCGCCGTGGGGCGTGCTGCTCTATCTCCGGCAGGAAGGGCGCGGCATCGGCCTCGTCAACAAGCTGCGCGCCTATGCGCTGCAGGATCAGGGATATGACACGGTCGACGCGAACCTGCGGCTCGGCTTTCCGGTCGAGGCGCGCGATTTTGCGATTGCGGCCCGGATGCTGGAGCTGCTCAGCATCCCGCGCATCCGGCTGATGACCAACAACCCCGAAAAGGTCGCGCGGCTGGAGAAGGAGGGTGTCGGGGTTGTCGAGCGTATCCCGCTCGCGCTCCCGACCAATCCGCACAACGCGCAATATCTCGCGACGAAGCGGGACCGGACCGGGCATCAGCTTTAAAAGACGTCGCCCCCGCGAAGGCGGGGGCCGCTGGCAGCCTTGCGCTACGCCGATAGCGGCCCCCGCCTTCGCGGGGGCGACGGTTAAATCAATGCACGAACCGCGCCACCACGTCGCGGTAGCTGCGGCTGACCTTCACCTGCGCGCCCGATCCCAGCACGAGGAAGCATTCGCCGTTGGTATGCGGCTTCACCTGTTTGACCTGGCTCAGATTCACGATCGTCGAGCGGTGGACGCGCTGAAAATTGCGCGGGTCGAGCCGCTTTTCCAGATCCTTCA
>JBGTUD010000305.1:0-3767 GCA_041939405.1 Sphingopyxis sp.
CAGGCAAAACCATTTCTTCACGGAGAAAAGGGTGTCACGATCGTTATTTGCGGCGATACACCGCTTCTGACGGCGGAGACGATGGAAGCCATTAAAAATCGGATAGTGATAATCCACGATGATGACATGAATAAAATCCACCACTTCCTGGCGCGCCGCCCGGTCAATAAAGTTTCCGGCCGCACCGCCCAGCATTAAGCCGAGAGAAATTCCGAGTAACATCTGCCCTTTTGCATAACGCTGTATGTAATAAACGATTCCGATAATCACGGCGATGGTAATGACGTAGAAAAACCACATTTGGCCGGCTAAAATCCCCCACGCCGCTCCCGTGTTGCGATGAGATGTGATATAAAGCACCTGATTGATGACAGGTATGCTTTGTCCCAATTCCATATGGCTGACGACAAGCCATTTGGTCAATTGGTCGGCAATAATAATAAAAAGAGCGATAAGATAATAAAGCACACACGTTCCTCCAGTATACAGTTACTTTTATCCTTTATGAATTTTATCAGTAAAAGATGCCAGAGTAAAGGCAGATCATAAGCGCATGCAAACAGACGCTGTCACTCATACAGCGCCTGATCATATGCATAATCTCCGGGTTCCCAATATGGAAGGGTTTTCTTTTCAAATTGAGCGGGATAATAAAAATCATCAGCGGTTCTGGCCGTCGGCAACACCGCAAGTTTTTCAATCGGAATGGGGGCGCCTGTTTTTTCACAATAACCGTACGTATTGTTTTCAAACTTAGACAGGGCAAGAAGAACGTCCTGAAGTTCTTCTTTTATATGATAGATCAGAGTTGCTTCTTGGTCGTTCATTGAAGGTTCAACAGATGCTGACATTTGAAAGCAAGAATATTCGAATAATCTTGATTGAAGTTCTTCTTTCATCATGAGAAGCTCCGTGTGGATTGCGGTCAGTTGATCATTCATTCATCACAACTCCTGCTCTTGATGTTATGGCTTTATTGTTGCCCCCAGAGCGCCATTTGAAGCCCATAAGATTTTTCCTGTCGTTCTAATCGATGACATTGCTGGCATGTAAAAAAGCGCCCGGCTGACACCGGGCGCTTTCCCATTTATTATTTTTGATAATATTTTTCAACGATTTCCGCATTGCGCAGTGATAATGTCGGATATTTCGGATTGGCTCCGACATCTTTAGAAATGACGCGGGAACGTTCACACATCTGGCCTTCCGCTTTTTCTACGGTCATTTTTCCTGTTGTGAAACTTTGCGCGTTTTCAGGCGCTTCACTTTCGTCTTTTACTGTCAGTTCTGAGACGATAAACAGCTGCGCGATGTTTTCTTTAATGGATGACAAGAGGTCGCGGTTTTCTTTGTTCGGATACAAAGTCAGGCTCGCTTCCAATGATCTTCCGATAATTTTTTCGTTACGGGCTGTTTCCAAAGCTTTCAGCACGTCGTTTCGAAGCTCCATGAAGCGGTCGAACTTTTCTTCTGTCGCTTGACTGTCCGGAACAGCAATGGCGCGGCTGAAAAAGGCGCCGAAGCTGTTGAACTCAATGCCTTTCAGCATCGCCGCGGCGCCGCCGCTGCGGATCGCGGTCGCGTCGGATGGCGAGATGCGGTCGATCTTGATCGGGTCATATTCGTCGAAGCCCTCGCCCTGGAGCAGCGGAAAGGTCGCGATGTCGTAGAAAGGATAGCCGAGATAGGCGAGGAGCAGCACGCGCCGATCGTCCTTCGGCATCGACGCGAGCCCGGCGGCGATCAGCGCATCGGCCTCGCCGTCGACGGCTGCAAGGTCGCGGCGCGCGGCGATCGCATCCAGCCAGTCGCCGGGTCCGGCATCGGCAGGCAGGTCGAGGTCGGCGAGCCAGGCATCCCCCTGCCGGTCGAGATAGAGGCCAAGCGCCGCAAAGATCGCCTCGCGCATCGCGTCGCAGGCGGGGTCGCGCGCGTCGCGCTTTGCCTCGACCGCGGTGTCGAGTTCGCGCGCGAGAAAACGGAGGCGGCGGATGCGAAAATCAAGGTCGTGGGTGCGGAAAAAATCGATCGCATCGCCGCTCGCCCCGGCCCCCTTCTTCCCCGAAATGCGGTCGAGCCCGCGCGCACGCACCTCGTCCCACAAGGCGAGGCGCCGGTTCGCGCGGTGAATCGCCCCTTCGGCGGGGAGCAGCCGGTCGATGAGGCGCGCCAGATCCTCGACCGCCGCCGACAATTTGAGGTGGCCGTAGGGCGCAAAGGCGAACCCCGCGCGCACCGCCGCCTGATCCTGCGCCTTCGCGCGCCATTTCCGAAGCCGTGCGGGGGTCGGCGTGTCGAGAAAGAAGGTCGTGCCGAATAGCGCCGCAACCTGTTCCTCGACCTCGACCTTCATGGCATCGACGATATGCTGCATCCGGCGGATGCGCCGCGACATGCCCTCGATCGCCTCGACATTGTCGCGGATCGGCTGTTCGCGCGGAATCTCCGACAA
Organism: Sphingopyxis sp.; assembly: GCA_041939405.1. Taxonomy (GTDB): domain Bacteria; phylum Pseudomonadota; class Alphaproteobacteria; order Sphingomonadales; family Sphingomonadaceae; genus Sphingopyxis. The sequence continues at coordinate 2,453 of JBGTUD010000305.1, forward strand.
GGCGCCGAGGATGGTCGGCACGAATCCGGGCAGCCGCGGCGCATCGTCGTCGCCCGCCGCCTCGCCGGGCTTGCCGAAACTGATCGAACGAAAGTCGGGTTTGGGATCGATATAGACAAAGCGCCGGTCGATCTCGCGCCGCGCGGGACGCTGCTTGAGCGCCGCGATCGCCGGACGGAAGGGCGCGTTCGCCAGCACCGAACCGTCGATCAGCACGCGGTCGGCAGCGTCGCCGGCTTCGCCCAGGGGCAATTGCGCGCGGATGAAAGCGTCGCGACCCGGCCAGGCGATCTGCCGCTTTTCGAGCACGCGGTCGATCTCGCGGAGCGTGAAGGGCGGGAAGGCGCCCGGGAAGCTCGCGGTCGCGCGCGCCGCAGCAGCAAGCCCCGGCATATCGTCGAGCCGCTTGCCGGCGCGGCCATCCTCGCGGAAATGCAGGATCAGCCGGTGCTCGTCCTCGGTCACGCGCGGCGGACTGTTGAGTGCAAGGGGGACGCGGTGTCCGGCAAAGTCGGTCACCGACACGAACAGGTCGACGGGCTGACCGTCGGGCACCAGCACCGGTCCGCGCGGCGCGGCGTCCATCGCGGCAAAGGCGTCGAAAAGCAGGTGCGCGAAGGTCTCGCCGCCGAAGGGTGGCTCGAACCAGCGCGCGCGCACGAACCGCGACAGCTTGGCGCGCACCTCGTCCTGTGCCGTTTCGCCAACGGTGCGGTCAATGCTGTTGCCGCGGCGCTTCATCGCCCAGCCGGCGATCGGCACCGCCCAGAATTTGGTCATCGCCGACAGCGGCCGCGCATCGGGATCGAGCAGATTGTCGACATCGGCGCTGTCCAGCCAGAGGTCGGTCAGCGGATCTAGCGATTCGCCCGTCGCAAGCGCCCGCGCAAGGAATATGCCGTTGATCCCCCCGGCGCTTGCCCCCGCGATAATGTCGGCAAAGACGCGCAGCCGCACATTGCTGTGCGCAGCGATCGCCGCGAGCAGGTCGCGATAGACCCCGCCCGCGCCGCCGATTTCGCCGCCGTCGTGAAAGGCACGCGACGCCGCGGCGAACCGCCACACTTCCTTGGTAACGCCGTGCATATAGACGGCCAGGCTGATGCCGCCGTAGCAAATCAGGGCGAAACGTAGTTCCTTTTCCCGCATGGCCAGGGTGATAGCGCGGATCGACGGGCGGCGTCACCCCTAGGGTCAGGACCCATTAATTCCGCGATCGAGGTTTGAAGCGATTTTGCTCAGGGCGAGGAGGAAAGGCGAAGGAATATGTCGATATTTCAAAGGCTTTTCGACGCTGCCATGGGCAAAATCGATC